>NZ_BOPD01000021.1:0-138292 GCF_016863575.1 Micromonospora sediminimaris | reverse complement strand
TCCGGCACATGGGTGATCAGGATGATCGGTGGGAGCGGTTCGTGGTGCGGGTCGGCTTGGTGGAGGTCGTCGAGGTTGGTGACGTCGGCGTCGGTGACGGCGCGGGTGCGGTGGATGATCTGGGCTTCGATGTGGGCGAGAGCGTGATCGAGGCCGGCGGCGACGTGGAGTCGGGGGATGGCGCCGACGAGGTCGGTGATGTTGTTGCCGCCGATCAGGTCGGCCAGCGCGGTGGCGGGGATGACGATGTGGCCGCGGGCGTCGGGGTCGTCGGGGCTGCCGGAGGACAGTGTGGCGACGAGCATTGCGCGGATCGCGTCGGGTCCGCCTGCTCCGGTGAGCCCGAGTCCGTCGGCGGGATGCTCTGGCAGGCCGGCGAGTTGCGGCCCGGACGGGCCGGTCGGGGTTGGTGGCGGTGGTGTGCCTTCGGCGATGTCGCGGACGGTGGGCTGCGGGGCGGGTGAAGTGACCAGGTCGGGTGCCTGCTCGCGGGCCGCTCGGCGCAGCCGGCTGATGACGGCGGGCAGCGGTTGCAGGGTCGGATCGTTGGCCGGGTCGGGATCGGTGATGGGGTTGTAGTGGCTGCGGCGTCGTAGCCAGAGCACGGATGCTGCGGCGGCCAGCGCCGTTGCCAGTCCGATGGGTGCCCAACCTCCGGGAAGGCTGACCCCGGGGTTGTCGTCGTTCGGCCGGTCCTCGGACGTTGGGGAGGCGGTCGGTGTGGTGCTGCTCGGGGCAGGTGTGGTCGTTGGGGAGGTCGTAGCGGCAGACGGCGTGGTGGCTGGCGGAGGTTCGATGACCGAGTCGGGGTCGGGGGTGGCCGGCGTTGATGGCGCTACCGCAGATCCTGGGGCGGGTGATGCCGTACCGGGTGTGGCATGAGGTGAGGCGGCGGACGTTGGTGCTGGCTGGTTCGGCGTGTGTGGCTGGGTGGGTGATGGCGCGGCAGCACAGTGGTCTTGCGGTGGTGGGTTGTCCGGAGTCGACGGGCTGGTCGGAGAAGGCCGGGCGGGCGGAGGCGGCGGCGATGGTGTTTCGGCCGCTGCTTCGGGTAGGTCGAGGGTCCAGCCGGGGCGGATCAGGTTCGGGTCTGTCAGGGTGCCGCCGATCTGGGGGTAGCGGGTGCCGCGGTTGAGGTTGTAGATCTCCGGCCACCGGTCCGGGTCGTCGAGGAAGCGGTCGGCGATGGCGGACAGGGTGTCACCCCGACGCACGGTGTACGTCGACGTCGCCGGTTCACCCGACTCCTCGTCTTCGACCAGGTCGTCGGCGGGCTGGGCTGGAATGTCGGGTGGGACGGCGTCCGCGCTGGAGGTGGTGTGCGCGACCGCGGGCACGGCGGCGGTCGTGGTGACAGCGGTGGCGCCAAGAAACGCTGCCGTCAGGCCCTGCAGAGGGCTGGGCAACCGAAGAGCAAACCGCCACCGGATACGACGGGCCATGTGGTGGTAGACGCGCCGGGACACGATGCTGGCGAGCAGTGTCCACAGCAGCCACGCGCTGAACTGAAAAAGCGCGGCCACGAAGCCGGTCGTGAGAGGCTGCTGCAGCCACGCCCGCAACTGCTCCGGTGCCGGTGCCGTGATGGAGAACCAGCCCGTCAGGAACAACGTGACCGGCGGCGCCGCCGCGATCAGGACAGCACCGCCCGTCGCGACAACGGTTGCAGCAGCAGCTGATCGTGGCATGCCCGGGTCTCCTCGCCGTGCGGGTCCTGCGTGTGGAACCGACGGTAGGAGCGGAGGGGCACGGAAGCGCTGGTGTCGAGGCTGACAACACCTCACACGGCCTTACACACCCTTACAACCGCAGGTCACACCCGGTTCGGTGTGAGTGGGGCATGAAGCCGGCGTAGGGAATCCAGTGCAGCGCCATGCACGCCACCACGCACATGAGAAACCACCAGCATCGGCAGTACGTCTGGGCGATCGGCAACGGCAGAGACGCCCCGCGCCTGAATCTCAGCTACACCCGGTGACGGCGAGCACAACCGTCGGGGCGCACGGATCTGCCGATGAGCGCGCACTCGATCACGTGATGGAAGGCGCTCCACGCAGCGGCGTCAGGTTCCGGGTGGTAGGGCTCCGCCGAGCGTTCGGCCGTCTCGTTCACAGCGTCAGTCACAGCCTAACGAAAGTGTCACACCCCGGTGGTACATGTGTCTGATGCCTAATCCGGCCGGACGTCCCCGTGGGAATCCAGAGCATGGAACGCCTGAGCGATGGCGTAAGCCTCATAACTGCCGTTGCGCGCCGTGCTCACAGGCCAATAGCGCCTGGAGGCGCAACTACGAGAGCGAGTACCGCGCCGCGCGGCGAGCAGCTAATCCGATACCTGAAACCTATACGTGCCATCGCTGCGAGGGCGTCTACCAACGTCGCACGCTCAAGGGAAGGTGTCCTGATTTCTGCCCCGATTGCCGAAAGCTGAACAAGATTGATTCCCGCGAACCCTCGAACGAACAGCGGCGGCAGAAGGTGGAACAACGCATCGCTGGTTTAGCATGCGAAGACTGCGGCGCCAGGGTGACTCCTACAGTTCGTAGCGCCCAGCCCCGATTCTGTACTAAACATGCCGACGAGCGACGCGAAGCGCGGTTGCGCATTTATGCCGAGCGCCGGCGTCAAGCGCACCGCCCGCTGATTCCACGGAAATGCGAACGTTGCGAAGACCAATTCACATGTAGCCCGCGAGGCAGGAGTGGTCGCATTCCCTCGTTCTGCGAACCCTGTCGGCCGATTCGCAAAAGCGAGCGTAAGGCGCAGCGAGTCAAAGAAGCTCCGGAAATTTACAAGCCTGCCCAAGCCTACTGGGCAAGGGTTAGGCAGATGCGAAAACGAGGCGTCCCTAGTCAGGCCTACAATCGGCAGCAAGTCTTTGAGCGAGACTCTGGCGTATGTCATCTGTGCGGACTTACAGTAGATCGGGGGAGTCGCTGGCATATTGACCACATACTCCCACTGTGGCTGTACGGCACTATTCCTGGAGTGAACGATTCTTTAGAAAACGTCGCCGTAAGCCACCAACGCTGCAACAACCGCAAAGGTTCGGGCTACTATATTCTTTACGCCTTCATCGACCTGAAGGCGCACTTCCAGGGCGACGACGAGTTCGCTAGTGCAGCACTCCTCGAACGGATTCTCAGCCCTCTTAGCGAATTGGAGCAGGGACGACTCCTGAAGACGTGGCGATCCCCGCTCCCAAAACTGGACGCCGCCCATGCAGTCTTCACGCTTCCGAGGGCTAGGCGAATTCGGCGCAAATTCAGCTCATACCTAAACCCGGCATGTTAGGGCCGATTCAACAATCCTGGCAGCATCAGTCAGCCGACGATGACGCACCATCGAGCGCCATTTCGGCAGCAACCTTGTCCGTCAAGGAAATCTGGCTTTTAGGCAACCCTTAGCCGAATCCATCGCGGGCTGAGGATCGTCGGCTCCTCTGTAGCGGGCAGGTTGCACTTAGGTCAATCCCGGACCGTTTCGGCGAAGGCGGAACGGGGGTAGGTAGTCTGTGCGACGGCGCCGGCGTGGTGGGGGATTCTCCACCACGATCGGCGGTTTGTCGCGTAACATGGAGCCCTGTGATTACTGCGGAGCATCACCATACTCGAAACGAGCGGAACGGGCTTTGGTCAGAGCGGCGACCAGATCCGGAGTAGTCCACCCCTCGGCGTTCCAAAACCCTTTCTTGAGTTGCCAGTACTCAAGTGGGATTCCCTTGTATGCCGTCGGGCTGACCGTGAAACCCTTTAGCGTCTGTTGCGCCCCCTGCTGATCCTTAAGCACGCCTCCAACCGGCCTCGCTTCCTGGGCCGGCGCGTACTGGGCCATGGCAATGAAGCACGGTATCGTTGCGATGCCGGGCATGCCCGGAGCATGTGATGGAGCTCGGGGAATGTCTCCCGCCAGCATCCGGTAGCGCCATCCGTCGACACACGCTTCACTGGCCAACTCCAGGGCGAGGTTCACTTCACGCCGCGTCGGAGGCGACCCCTTGATCTCCAAGTAGACCTTTGCCTGGGGCAGTCGGAAGTCCGGCAAGTAGCGGCCAGACGGCAACTCCCACCCCTCGTGCTCGTACTCCCACGGCACATCCATCAGGTCCATGAAGTAGGCCCACCGGGCTTCCAGGCGGCTGCGGAACCGACAGCCCGCGTAGTGGGTCTCGATCGCCTTCATTAAGCCCTACTCCTATGCAACGTCGCCGATCCGGTCATTCTCCCGGTCGTCGCGGCGCGCCGAACTAGTACGAACGCACGATCAGTCCGATACCGGCCGTTCAGACCGACATCAGCTCCAGGCCAACCGTTATGGTCGGGTAGTCCACCCGGCCCGCCGCCCCGCGTCCGGGCTCACTCATCTGCCGCGCCGCGCTCGTCACGGTACGTGACAGAGGTGCACCGATAATGGCGCGTGGTTGTGCCGGTGTGCGGGGGCGAGGAGCGAAAGCCGGTACGGGAAAGGGTGCTGTTCAATTCCCGGAGCCGGGGAAGAGCGCGCTGAGGACCCGCTCGCAGCGCACCGGGTCGATGGTGAGTCCGCGTTGTAGGCCCCACAGCCAGTAGTCGACGCAGCGGGTGACGACCCAGCCACGCGCGGCCGCGGCATCCAGTTCCCCGGCGGCGACGATGACGTCGAATATCCCGCGTATGTCAGCGCCGTACGGCAACTCGTCGGCGCGGGTCCACATCAGTTCGGGAATGGAGTACTCCGGGACACCCTGGAGGGCTCGGGGGTCAACGGCCAGCCACGGTTGCCGTGTCGCGGCCAGCACGTTGCCGTAGTGCAGGTCGGCATGGATCAACACCTGGTCTCCTGCGCCCCGCAACTCGCAAGCGTAGCGGCGGGCTGCGTCCAACCACCTCGGCGGCACTGGGCTGCCGAGGGCTTGCTGGCGCCCGGGCAGATTGTCAGCGATCCCCGCGGCCACCTCGGACAAGGTACGCAACCCCGGCGGAGCGGCCACGGCAAGAGCCCGAACGAGAGAGCCGGCGATCTCCGCTGCGTCCCGCAGCGGCAGCGTGTGCAGGGACCGCCTGTAATCCAAGCGCTCCAGCAGCACGGCACCCGCCTGCGGCTCGGCGTCCAGCAGAGCCACCGCGCTACGCCCCTGCCAGGCCCGCAGCGCACGCACCTCGTCTGCGACGGCGTTACCCGAACAGCTCAGCTTCAGCGCCAGCGGCTGCTCACCACGATGGACCAAGACCACGAGACCGAAACCGCCGTGTAGCGGCTCGGCCTCGTCGAGAGCCAGATTCCACTGGTCAAGGAGCCTGTCCACCAACGCCGGCAGCGCCTGCACCCACTCCCGGGCGGCAGCACCATCGACCCGGATGCGCCACTGCGCGAACTGCTCCGGCACTGTGATCACGGACATGACCTCTCGCCCACCGCCACTCGGCACCGCCCTCGCCGGCCGCCAAGGCAAGACCACTACCACCACAACTCAGTCAAGTATCCGGATCTGCCGCGGATCGAGCGTGGCCGTGGCGACAGCGGATGTCCGGGCTCCGGGTTCGAGGCTGCTGCTCCTAATTCTCAGTGTTAACGAGTCCGCCACGGCAAGTAGGCGGCAGTCGTCCCCGCGAGGCTGCCGACGGACAGGGCGAAGGCCAGCGGGAAGAACAAGTCCCACGGCGCCCGCAGTCCGCCTCCGACAACGATGCCAACTACCAGGCAGGCCGCAGTCGTGACCAGAAAAAGGAGCGCCACTCGTAGCCGGTATCCCCGGCGGACTTGAGGTATCCCAGTAGCGGCCAGGGCGGCTACGCCCGCATGCTCCGCCCACCCGAAGCCGACAGCCGTCAGGCAGATCACCAGGCCGACGGTGGTGCCCACCAGCGAGTTGCACACGGTGCCACGCAGCGCCCCGGGAAGCGGCGGATCAGGGATACCTGACTCCCCAGTGAAGATGAGGAGCCCACCCCGGCCATATGTCCAGCCCGGCACTGCCGAACCCGCAGGTTGCGACTCACGGTGCTTGGCGGCATCTGCTTCCATCCGCTCAGTGTCAGTCGACGATCAGCGTGGTGTCGACCATGCCGACGAAATGGGCCTGCCTCATGGTCGGCGAGTCGTCCGCACATGCCGCCGAGCGCGCGCCCGTCAGCGTCCGGTCGGGTCGACGAGCAGATGGCGTATGGTTGCCGCGCCGTAGAGTCGAAGCAGCGCCGTGCGCGTGGCAACAGGAAGGCGTGGCCATGGCGTGGTTGGAGGGTTCGAGTCGCTCTCCGTCGGCGACCGGGCCGTTCGATCCGTGGCTGATGCCCCGGTTGGAGATGTCATGGCGGCCCAGCCTCACCCCGATCGACAATCCGGTCGCCAAGCTTGGTGGGCTGCCGGTCTGGTTAGACGAGCCGTTCTGGCCGGTATCCGCTCAATTCGGGTCACCGATGACCTTCATCGGTCAGTTCCCGCTGCCAGGCCCCAGCCTGCGGATGAGTTACCTGTTCATGACTCAAGACGACGAGTCCCTGGCGGGCACGTTTGAAGCCGAGGGTGGCGAGAACGCGCTGCTCGTTCAACCCGGCGGGCGCGTGCCGTCGTTCGTCACCGGCCTCGCCACGGGCACCGGACCGACGTTGTGGCGCCGCGGCAGTCAATGGACCGAGCGGGTGCCCGTCGAACTCCACATCGACGTGCACCTGCCAGACGAAGCAACCGCGTCCTCCTTCGAGCGGGAGGTCGCCTACCAGGACGCTGCACGCCGCGGTGTTCACTTCGACGCCGACGCCGACCACGGGCGAGTCGACTGCCGCAGTTATGTCGGCGGCCAGCCTTTGCTCTGGCAGCCGTGGACGACCGACCTCGACGCCTCGTGGCGCTTCTTCTTCCAACTGGACGACGCCGAGGGGTGGGGCGACGACGAGTACGCACTCAACTTCGGCGGCGGTTCCGGATACGCCTTCCTCAGTGAGGACCAGCGGGAAGGCCGCTTCTTCTGGGACTGTGTCTGAACGTGGGCGGAGAGATTGAGGTCACTGGGTCGGCAGCCCGCCAACGGAGCCGGAGCGGCAGACTTCTGAGCGTGTGTACGTCTGGCGTACCGGGTTCTGCACCGCAGCCCGTACGCCGAGGGCAGGTTGCCCTGCCGGTGTGGCTGGCGTACCGGGCTCTGCACTGGACATACACGCCGCCACGGCGAGCTGGGATGACGTACCGAGCTCGGTGACTGTGTCGCCTGGCACTCCGTCGTCGGACGCAGGCCGTTCGGCCGGCCAGGATGGACACGAGGGCGGCTCGGCTCGTGAATCCTCGGAGCCGGCCCGCTTGATGCGTCGTGACGGCTTCAGGAGAGATTGTTCCCGGATGGGATGCGGGCGTCGTCGATGCCGACGGCGGCGAGGCGCCTGTGATACCGGTCGGCCAGGTCGGTGGCGGCGGTGTGTTCGCCCAAGGTGTGGAGGGTGGCAACGGTTCGTTGGTGCAGGTCAGCGTTATAGGGGTCGACTCGAAGGCCGTCTTGAAGATGGGCAAGTGCCCGTTTGGGGTCGGGTTCGGCGGCGGCCAGGGCGGCGTAGGCGTCGAGGACGGTGCGGCGAATGGTCTCGCGATGGGGGTCGAGCCATGGCCAGGTACGTCCATGGGCGAGGTCTGCGGTGTAGGCGTCGACGACTGCCTGCCATGCGGCGCGCGGTGCGGTGAGGGTGGTGGTGGCGTGCTCGACGGCGGCGTGGAATTGCCACAGGTCAACCTGTACGAGTGTGGGGTTGAGGCGGTAGCGGTCGTCGGTGCGGTCGATGAGGGTGCCGTGTGTGATGGTGCGGGTGGCGGTGCGCAGTTCGCTGAGGGTGGTGTAGAGGCGTCCGGTGAGTCGGTGTGCGGGCATGCCTGGCCACAGTGCTTCGGCGATGTGTCGGCTGTCGGTGCCGTTGGGATGCACGGCGAGGAAGACCAGGGCTTGCTGGGCGGCGCTGCGCCGTAGCCGCAGGGGTGTGCCGTTGATGAGGAGTGCCGGTTCACCGAGCACTCGTACCTGCAGCGGGGTGATGGTGTCTTCGGGAGCTCGGTGCGTCGACGTCTGATGCGGCACCCGTGGCTGGGGCGCGGGGTTTGATGACGGTGGTGGTGGGGGGAGGTGTCCGGTGATGGTGAGCAGGTCCGCCGCAGCGGTGGGGTCCAGGACGCACACGCGGGGTCCGGTGGTCGACATGTCGCGGGGGTTGTGGGTGTGGCCTTCGGTGTCCACGTGCCAGGTCGGCGCTGCGGGCCAGGGGGTGAGGATGATCGGGGTGGTGGTGCCGGCGGTGAGGGCGTCGGCGAGAGGTCCTGTTGGGGGCGTCTCGGTGATCAGTAGTGCCTGCGGCTTGCCCGGTCGCTGTTCGGTTGGTGCGGGTGGGGGTAGCAGTGTCGCGGCGTGCTCGTTGTGGTCGGCGATCCGTAGGTCCGGGCCGGGCTGAAGGTGGTGGGCTGCTGGGCCGAGGAGTTTTTCAGCGGCGCGGCGGGTGATGACCAGTTGCGGGGTGTGGTGGCGCGGCGCGGCCAGGAGGACGGTCACGAGCAGGCCGCGGGCGGCGGCTAGGGCTCCGGGGCCGGCGAGGACTGCCCCTTCGGGGTGGAGACCGGACGGTAGGACGGCGAGTGGCTGTGGTTCGACTGGTGTGGGCGCGGGGTCGGCTGCGGTGGCCGCTTGGATGGCGGTGACGGTGGCCGGGAGCGGCGTGAGGTCGCTGTCGGCGCGGGTGGCCTGGGGTGCGGGGTTGGGGCGGTATGTGCGGCGGCGTCGTATCCATATCAGCCCGGCCGCGGCGGTTACCTGGTCGGCGATGTCGCGGGGCAGCCATCCGCCGGGTACTGCGATTCCGTCGGCGCTGTCGGCGTGTGCGGTGTCGTCATGGTGGTGGGTGTTGCTGGTGCCGGTGGCTGCCGCGGGGTGGTCGGTTTCGGCGGTGGGTGTGGTGGGGGTGGTAATGGTGAGGGCGGCGGCGCCGGCGATGCCGGTGGCGGTGGCCTGCCAGGGGGTGGGCAGCGGTAGGTGGCGTAGCCATCGCACGCCTGCCCACAGCCGGGTGGCGGTGGTGGCGGTGACGAGGTAGGCGATGAAGGCCCACAGCGCCCAGGCCGCGACGACCAGCATCAGGGTCAGGTTCTGTTCGGTCAGTGGGTCGCGGACCCACTGCCACAGCGCCACCCGTGGTGTGTCGGTCGTCGGCCAGCCCACCAGCCGCACGAGCAGGATCGGCGGGCCGACCAGCAGGACCGCGGTCAGCAGCATTGCCGCGACCCGCTGCGGCCACCGCATCACCCACCCCCTCCTGGCTTGCCCGTCACGGGTGTGGTGGGCCAGGTAGAGGAAGGCTGCGCCGGGGCTGGGCGGTGGCGGGGGCGGTGTAGAGGATGCGGGTCCACAGGCGGCCCAGCCACCACACGGTGGCGGCGACGATGTAGAGACCGGCGACGGTGCCGGTGTTGTACCGGCCGACCAGGGTGGCGGTGAGGATCGCGAACGGGACACCCATCACCAGCCGCAACCACCACCCGGACACCAACGCGGTGATCACCCCGACCCCGATCAGCAGACCACCCACCCGTTGCCCGACCCCGAGCCACACCTCCATGCCGGGTGCATAGGTCGCGGGCAGCGACCACTGCACCAGCATCATCCCCACCGCCGCGGTCACCACCGACGTCACCGGGAAGGCGAGGAAGTCCGACCAGCCGCCGCGCGGGGTGCGCCAATGACGGAACGCGATCAGCGCCAGCACCATCGCGACCACCAGCATCGGTACCACCGGCACCAGTGTCCAGCGCACGAACGCCCCCAACTCGGTGCCGATGTACTGGGAACCCACCACGGCGTACATGCCGACCACGGCGACTCCGAGCCAGGCGGAGGTGAGGATGCCGGTGGCGACCTGCGCACCCGCCGACAACGACACCCCACTGTCGGTGCGGGCGGCCAACGTGGAACCCAACACGGTGCCGGCGGCCAGGCAGGCGATCACGGCGAACACCGACGCCATCGCCACCTCGCCCCAGTTCATGAACGCCCACTCCCGCATGAGCCCGGAATGCCACGTCGGAGTGAACAGCGCGTGTGACACCAACGCCAGCGACGCGAACCCCGGCACCCCGATCGCCACGGCCCGCCACACCGTCGGCATCGGCTCCCCCACCGACGCCGCCTGCCCGGTGTCGAGGCCGCCGGCGTCGGCCGCGCCGCGGGCCGCTGCCACCAGCGGATCCGGCACCAGCAGCGGCTGCAACCCGGTCTCCGCAGTCATCACGTCGGCGACCAGCGGCATCTGCGCCGTGCCTCCGACGCACCACAGGGCGGCGATCGTGGTGGGGTCGACTTCGGCGGCGTCGACCGCGTCGCGCACCAGGCCCGCCGCTCGCACCAGGGCCGGGCGAGCGGCCTGCTCTACCGCCGTGTGGTTGAGTACCACCGCCGGCCCTGAGGGCACCGGCACGGCCACCGCCGCATGCCCTGCCAGAGCGTGTTTCGCTGTGCGTAGGCTCGCCGTCAGCGCCCACCCATCCCCTACCGGAACCCCGTCGGGGAGCAGGGTGGCGGTCAACGCGGCGTCGATGGCGTCACCACCGGCGTCGGGGTCGGCGAGGGTCGACAGGACCTCGAACCCGGTCGGGCCGCGTCGCAGCACACTCACCTCGACGCCGGCGCCCAGGTCACACACCACTACCACCGAGCCCACCGGCAGTTGCACACCCGAGGCGAGGGCGTCCGAGGCCACCGCCATCGGTGCCTCCACCAGGCGTGGCTGCGCGAGGCCGGCGCGGTGGGCGGCCTGCCGTAGCCATGTCCGCCGGCGCGGCCCCCATCCCGCCGGCACGACCAGCCGTACGTCCTCCACCGGCCCGCCGGCCATCCGGTGGGCTTCGTCGATGACGCGCCGCAGGGTTGCCGCCACCAGGTCCGCGGGTGCGACCTGCACGTCGGCCACGCTCATTTGCTCGTCGGCGGGGCGTCGGGGCCGGGGTATGAAGCGCTGCGGATCGGCGGTGGCCGCCTGCCACGCCCGCTGCCCCGTCACCACCGACCCATCGGCAGCGACAAGCACGGCGCAGGGTAGCGCCGGGTCGCCGTCGAACAGCAGCGGTGACCAGGACCCGTCCGGCCAGGCCAGGACTGCGGTCGTCGTGGCGCTTCCACAATCGATCGCCAGCCGCGCCTGCCCCGCTCGCATACCCGACAGTCAAACATGAGGGTCACATTCACGTCATGCCTTAACTACAGTCAGCAGTGGTCGGGCTGGTCTCCCCCAGGCTGGACAGGCCGGTGGATTCTGGGGCGTCGCCGGGATGAGCTGCACGTCGACGTGATGGGTGCGTGCGGTCGCCGGCGCGCCGTGTACGGCGTTGCTGTGCGAGCACGGGTGCAGGGCGAGGTGCCGAGCACCGGCGGGACGGCTTGTTCAGCTCGTCGTCATCGCGGTGGAGATGTGGTTGCGAAGCTTTCGGGCGGCGGGGTCGTCGAATGGGCGCAGCAGGTGGTGCGCGTCGTTCCAGGACTCGAGGGCCTCTGGTGTGCGGCCGGCGGCGTGGAGAGCGTCGCCGAGGTGGGTCAACGCGATCGCCTGCAGCCAGGGGTCGGCGAGTTCATGCTGCATCGTTGCGGCGTGGAGGTGGAACTCGGCGGCTTCGGCGTACCGGCCGAGTTGGTGGTAGGCCAGTCCGGTGGCGTCGAGTGCGGTGGCTTCGCGACCCCGGTTGCCGAGGCGGCGTTGGAGGACGGTGGCGCGCTGGTAGGCGGCGAGGGCTTCGTCTGGTTCGTGGAGGTCCTGGTGGATCCTGCCCAGCTCGATGTAGGCGGCGGCGGTGATGACGGGGTCGTCGGTGTCGGAGGCGACGGTCAATGTGTGCTGCGCGACCGTGCGGGCCTCGTCGAGACGGCCGAGGTGGCGCAGGATGTCGCATTGTTTGACGAGGACGTCTATTTCCGATGCGCGGTTGCCGAGTTGCCGCATTGTCTCGGCTGCGGTCTGGCTGTGCTGCAGGGCCTCGGCCGGTTGGTCGAGTTCGAGCAGGGCCCAGCCGATCAGGTGGGTTGCGAAGGCTTCCTGATGGCGGTCGCGGAGTTGCCGGGCGATGGTGAGGGCTCGGTGGAGCAGTTCCAGGGCTTCGTCGAGGCGGCGCAGGCGTAGGCAGGCCAGGCCGGCGCCGCACAGGGTTTCGGCTTCGTCGGCCGGGTCTGCGGTGTGCTCATGCAGGGCTATGGCCTGCCGGAGGTGCTCGAGGCCTTCGTGGTGGCGGTTGGCCTGGGTGTATGCCTTGCCGAGACTGTAGAGAAGGAGCGCTTCGGCTCGTCGGTCGTTGATGGCGCGGGCGGAGGCGAGTCCGATCTCGGTGGTGGTAAACCATTCGTGGAAGGGATGGCGGAAGTTGTAGATGTGGTGCAGGAGGGCGGGTAGCTGCCATGCGTGCTGGTGCAGACCGGCGGTGTGGGCGGCGCGGGTGGCGGCGACGAGGTTGCTCCGTTCTGCCTCGTACCAGGTGAGGGCGTCTTCGTGGGTGGTGAACGATGCCGCAGTCACGCCATCGGGTAGTGCTTCCAACTCGAAGCGTCGGCGGCCGTAGTCGCTGGCGGCGATGGCGTTGTCGGCGCTGTGCAGGTACCAGGAGATGACTCGCAGCAGTGCCCTGGTGCGGGATTCGACGGGTTCGTCGTGCTGTACCTGGTCTGCGGCGTAGGCGCGCAGCAGGTCGTGGAACTGGTACCGGTCGCGGGCTTGTTGCTCGATCAGGTGGGCGCCGACGAGGACGTCGAGGATGCTGCGGGTGCGGTTGGGGCTCTGCGCCGCCAGGGCTGCGGCGGCGTTGGTGCAGAAGTCGGCGCCCGGGTGCAGGCCGAGCAGGCGGAACAGGCCTGCGGCGTCTGCGGGCAGTGCCTGGTAGGACCAGGCGAATACGCTGCGGACTCGGCTGGTTTCGTCGTCGTCACCGGTGGCGAGCAGTTCCCAGAGGCCGGATTCGTCGCGGAGGTCCTGGATCAGGTCGCTGAGGGTGTGCTGGGGATAGCGGGAGGCGCGTTCGGCGGCGATGCGCAGGGCCAGTGGAAGCCGGGCGCAGAGCCGGGCAAGTTCGGTGAGCTCCTGCGGGTCGTCGCCGCGGCGGTAGCCGTCGGTGGTGATCTGCAGCAGTGTCACGGCGTCGGGGTCGGCGAGAACATCGAGGGTGAGGCGGCGTGCGCCGTCGCGGGCGACGAGTGCGGACAGTCTGCTGCGGCTGGTGATGAGGGTCAGACATTCGCCGGTGCCCGGCAGGAGGGGCCGTAGGTCGGTCACGGTCGCGGCGTTGTCCAAGACGATGAGGACGCGGCGTTCTGCCAGCAGGGAGCGGTAGAGGTCGGTGCGGGTGTCGGTGTCGGCGGGAATGTCGTCGTGGGGTACGCCGAGCGCGCGGAGGAACCGTTCGAGGATGTCGTGTGGCCGTGCGGGTTGGCCGGGGTCGTAACCGCGGAGGTTGGCGTAGAGCTGGCCGTGGGGGAACTGGTCGCGGACCTGGTGTGCCCAGTGCAGGGCGAGGGAGGTCTTACCGACGCCGGCGGTGCCGGCGATGACGACGATGGCGCTGGGTGTGCGTGCGTCAGTGGTGGCGGCCAACGCGGCGGTGAGATGTTGCAGGTCGTCGGTGCGGTTGACGAAGTCGGGTACGCCGGGTGGGAGCAGGCGTGGGGTGGGTCCTGCGGATTGTGCGCTGTGGAAGTGGACTCCGCCGCTGACGTGGCGGGCCTGCACGACGTCGCGGGCGGCGCCGTAGAGCACTGATCGGGTCTGCTCGGATGGCTCGGGTGGTGTGTCGTGCACGGCGATGTCCTCCCTTGCGCTTCAGGTTCGTGGCTGCGCGGGGTGGATGTGCACGAGACCGTCGGACACCGCGACGATCCAACCGTGGTGCAGTTTCGCGGCGAGGCGGCCGGGTGGGTACTGATGCTGGCAGCGTGATGCTGTCAGGCTGCGTACCTGCAGGGGCGGTGCGTCGGCCGGATACAGCACGAAGCCGAGGTGACCGAATCGCGCCTGCAGACGCTGGGCGTCGGCGACGGTGGCGGTGGCGGCGTGCAGGGTGCGTTCAGCCTCGGGTGGTTCGGGCCAGTACGATCCGGCGCCTTGGTCACGCTTGTGTTGGAAGTAGTGATCGATGTCGTCGATGAGGCGTTGTAGTGCGCGGGGCGCGTACGCCCAGAGTTTGAGGAACGTCTCGTCGAAACCGTCGTCGGTGTCGCGGTCGAAGGGCTCCTGTAGCAGGATGGGCCCTTGGTCGAGCTCGGGGGTCATCTCGTGAATGGTGATCCCGTTGAGCTCGGGGTGTTCGAATGTGAGGTAGGCCAGCGGGTTGGGGCCGCGGCCGTAGGGCAGCAGGGTTGGATGGACATTGACCGCATAGCTGACATCAAGGTGTTCGACCGGAATGCGGTACATGTACGCCGCACAGACCAGCAGGTCAACGTCCAGGGTGTTGAAGGCCTCGATCTGCTCGGTCGACCACCGTCCAGTCCGGACGGGCGTGTTCCGGGCGGCAGCGATGGCGCGGACATTGTCGGTGGGCTGACCCCCGGGGCCGTCGCTGAAAATCACGACGAGATCGAGGTCGGCACGCTGCGCCAATAGCTCCAGGCAGGATGAGAAGAAGTCATGGCCAGCGTAGGCCACGCGCATGGGCGTCATGGCATGTCCGATCGATCAGAGGTCGACACCTGTGGTCGTCAAACTTAACGCTTTACCTACAGTCGATGCACGTGTGCTGGCAGAAGTGGTGGCACTGATTTGGTTGTCGCGTGTGAAGCCAAATGAGTCTCGCGCAGGTGCGGTGGCCGAGGACTCGCGCCGGCGGCGAGTTGCGCCGGTGGCCGGCGTTGCCGCAGGTCAGGGCCTTACGTGATCGACCAACGTGAACACCCTAAACCTTGACTACGTAGCGTGATGTATCGGATACTGGCCATCTCGCACACGTTTGAAGGCAACGACGAGCGCAGCAGGGGCGATTGATGAAGCTAAGGCTGTTGTATGGCGAGTCGTCCAGCAGTTGTCCCACCATCTACATTGCCGAAGACGGCGATATCGTGGTTCAGGGCCTACGGTTGGACGATGCCACCGAGGGTGAGTTGACGAACGTCCTACCAGGAGAAACGGCCGTGAAGATCTCACCTGATCTCCTCCTGGGCGCTACGGCGGCGTATCAGCAGCGCAGCAACCACCAAACATAGGTCACCGCGATCGACGTATCGCGGTATCGATGTCGATTGGTCCGTGTCCTTACCCTTATAGGCGGGTACATCTAGGCACACCCCCGCAGTCCGGATGGGACGAGGTTCGCCGGCAGCGGAGGAGCCGGATCAGGTCGCGCGCTGGATGATTGAGCGCCAGGATCGGCAGCGAGGCGCGTTGTGGGCTCCCCGGTCACGACCCAGGCACTCAGCCCGAGGACTGCCCAGCCATTACTGGCCCACTATTCGCATCACCGAACGTGCTGGTCAGGTGAACGTTATCGGCCCGTGAAAGTCTCGACCTTGGATGGCAGTACCTGAGACTGTGCCACTGATGGAGTTGTTCACCTGCGAGAAGTCAGGCGTAACCGGGGCCAGCAGCTTCGTCAGGTCGGCGGCGAACTCGTCGTCAGCTTCGGCGCGGCGGCGCAGCACCGCAGCCAATCGGGCGGCAGCCTCCGAGTCCGCCGGCGCCACCTCGAGTTCGTCCAGTTCCTGCTCCCCCGTCGGCAGGGCTGAGAAATCCCCGCTGTCGGTAGAGCGACGCCGGCTGCGCACCAACGATGTGAGAGCCGCCCAGGCCTGCCGGCCCATCTCTCCACCTGCACCGCTGGCCAGCGCCGCTAGGACAGTAGCTGACACGAGGTCCATCTCCACCTCCACCGCCGAGACCGATCCGTGGCGACAGCGGCGCATCAATCGACAACTCGTGATGTCCGTGCCCGTTCCATAGTAGAACGCCACACACAGGTACGGCAGGAAGGTCACCGCCGGATGCCTGGCTACTCCTCCCCCGCAAAGCTGATCACGCCCAAGCCTCGGTACGCACGGCCCCGGCCACTCTGTTCGTTGTGGTCGGATCGCTGATAGCCGAGCATGGACGGTGGAATCGCCTGGCGGCAGGGCGGCCCGCACACGGCAGAGCTCTTGGGAGTGGGTATGCGGATACCGTAGGTCGGCGCGTACCTGACTCTGTAGCGGACCCCATACGCCGACAGACGGCGATGAGCCGCTGACCGGCAACGTTCTCCCGCATCTCCTGGGTGAGGGCCATGAAGGTGCGCCGATGTTCGGGCCGTGCCGAATGCGTCGCCGCAGGAGCTGCCGGACTGCTGGGCGTAGCCCTGCGCGCCGGGGATTTTGGACCCGAGTAGCGGTACGACGAGGTCGGCGGTGGCGGACGCCTGCATCGCCAGGTGCATGCCTGTCCGCCACCGCGCACCGCGGACGCCCTGCCCGCCGAGCGTGCCCCCTGCTACCGCCCCTGCGGGATTGGTAGCAGGGGCCGGCGCGGTCAAGCGGCGCATGGGTGTGCGGGTGTCCTTGCCGTGGGTTGGTGCGGACCCGAGGGCTGCCGCGCCGTTGAGGCAGCCCTCGGGGTCCGGGTGTCGAGGTGGCGGTTCAGCCGGTCACCGCGGTGAGCGGGACGGGTCGGCCGGCGCGACGTAGGGGCCACAGCTGTGGACCGTCGATGAGGCGCAGCGGGGTGCCTGCGCGGTAGCCGTGTCTGGTCAGGTGGTTCCGGACCGTGATGGTGGTGGCGATGGTGTCGACCGGGTAGCCGAGCTTGTCGACCCGCTGGTGATGGTGGGCGAGCAGCGCCTGACCGATGCCGCGGTGGCGGGCGTGGGGGGTGACGTGCAGCCAGGCCAGCCAGTGGTGTGCGGCGGCGGTGCGGTATCGGCGGACCAGGGTGTGGAGGTGCTGGAAGCGGGTTAGGTGTCGGCCGGTGAAGGTGTTCAGGTGGTAGTCGGACAGCGGTGGCGCCTGCGGTGCGGGGTGGTGGCGCCAGACGGCGACGGCGGTCATGTCGACCGTGATATCGACGTGTCCCCATTCGACGGCGTGGTCGACTTCCATGGCGAGCAGCGCGTGGAAGATGTGCTGCCGTTCGACCAGGTCTGGTACCAGCCAGTGTGCGACCGGATCAGCGGCGTCGGCGTCGGTGAGCAGCGCGGCGATGGTGGCGACGTCGCTGGGCTGGGCGGGCCGGATGGGTGGCGCGGTCACGGCGGGGGCGGTCACAGGGGCCGCCGACGTGGCAGGGTGCGCGGGAACGGGGTCCGGCCGCCGCTGCTGGGGGCGCCGCGCCACATTCGCCAGATGATGGGCCCACCGGTGGGGAGCACGATGGTGGGGCCGGCGGTATAGCCGTGGCGCAGGTAGAGCCGCCGATTGCGCATGGTGGTGGCTTCCAGGTACGCCGGCAGGCCAAGGTCGTCGAGGCGACGGTGATGGTCGGCGAGCAGGGCGGCGCCGATACCGCGGTTCTGCCGGGTGGGGTCCACGGCGAGGTAGGCGAGGTAGTGGTGCGGATCGTCGGGGTGGAAGGCGTCGAACATTTCCTCCAGCAGCACGAACCTCGGCGCGTACACGCCGGCGACGGCCTCCAGCGACTCCAGCCGTTCCCGGGTGTCGGTTGAGGTGCGTTCGAGACGGGGGTACCAGATCGCCACCGCCGTCTGATCGCCGGTCGTGTAGACCTGCCCGTGGGTCAGGCCGTGGTGGAAGGCGTCGGTGAAGTACCGGTAGTAGACGGTTCGGCGGTCGGTCGGGTCGGGGATCAGCCAGTCGGCGACGGCGCCGTCGTGGAACGCCTCAGCGAGGACTCCGATCAGCGGTCCGGCGTCGGCTTCGGTGGCGGGGCGGACGAACAGATTCGTGTTGGTTGCGGTCACAGCTTCCCTCTGGTCAGGCGGGTTGGCGGGCGAGGTCGGGGGCGCGTAGGGGTCCGGTGTCGCTGTCCGCGCCCAAGCCGATCGCCGCGTACACATCGGGGTTGGTGGTGCGCAGGATCAGCGCCCAGGCGATGCCGAGCAGCGCGGCGGCGGCGTACGCGGCGGGGAACGCCCAGCGCAGCGGCGAGCCTGGTGCTACTCCGAGGAGGGTGGCGAACTCGCGCAGGGTGACGGTGAGGATCCCGCCGAGCGCCACCGAGGCGATCCCCGGCGCGATCACCGACCGCCACGCTCCTTCGCCGTGGCTGGTTCGGGCGAAGAAGCCGATGACGGCGGCGGAGGTGAGGGTCATGAGGATGAGGACGCCGAGGCCGCCGGTGACGGTGATCCAGAAGAACAGGTGCACGATCGGGTCCGCCCCGGCGAGGGCGTAGCCGACGAGCACGGCGAAGGCGAGGACGCTCTGGGCGAGGGAGCCGGTCTTGGGTGCGCCGGTGCGGCGGCTGGTGCGACCGAGCACGGCCGGGAGTACCCGTTCGCGGCCGAGGGCGAACAGGTAGCGGGCGACGGTGTGGTGGAAGGACAGTAGGGCGGCGAACAGGCTGGTGATGAACAGGACCCGGGCGACGGTGATGACACTTTGGCTCAGGTAGGGCGACACGAGGTTGAAGATGAGGTCGGTGCCGTCGGTGCGAGCGGCGTCGACGATGCGGTCGGGTCCGGTGGCCACGGACATCGCCCACGCGGACAGCCCGTACAGGAGCCCTGTCACCGCGACGGCGATGTAGGTGGCGCGGGCGATCGTTCGCCGGGGATCCTTGGTCTCCTCGGAGAACACGACGGTGCCTTCGAAGCCGACGAAGCCGGTGATGGCGGTGACCAGGGCGGCGCCGATGCCGGCGGCGACCAGGTGCGTCGGGGCGAGGGTGTCGAAGCTGACGGTGCCGTTGGCGGGGTGGGTGAGCATGATGGCGTCGAAGGTCAGTGCGACGACGCATTCGGCGATCAGGACGACGGCGAGGACGCGCCCGTTGAGGTCGATCCGCGCCACGCCGAGCGCGGTGACGATGGCCCAGACGGCGAGGGCGCAGATCCACCAGGTGAGCTGCCAGCCGTACCGGTCGTTGAGGAATGCGGCGGTGACCGCGCCGGCCCCGCCGTACAGGCCGATCTGCATTGCGTTGTAGGCGAGCAGCGCGACCATGGCCGCGCCGACGCCGGCGGGGCGGCCGAGTCCTCGGGTGATGTAGGTGTAGAAGGCGCCCGCGTTGACGATCCGCCGGGACATGGCCACGTAGCCGACCGCGAACAGCGCCAGCACGGCGGCTACCAGCAGATAGGCCACGGGGATGCCGGTGACGCCGGTGACCGCGTACCCGGTGGTCGCGCCGCCCGCGACGACGGTGAGGGGTGCGGCGGCGGCGATGACGAAGAACACCACCGACGGGATACCGAGCCGCCCCCGCGCGAGGACGGCGGACACGGTGTCGGGTTTCGAGTGCAACATCGGCTCTCTCTCAGCAAAGAGGGGATGGATAGGGACGTGGCCGCAGTCAGGAGGTGCGGTGGCTCAGCACTGCGCCGCCGACGACGGCACCGAGGTCAGCGAGGAGATCGCGTAGCGGGGGCGGGGCCTGCTCGACCTGGTGGCGCAGGAACGCGCGGACGGCAAGCGGTGTGCCGTCGAGCAGGATCGGGTCGAGCTGCGTGTGCAGCGCCAGGCCCGCAAGGGTTTGGTCGAAGGCGTTGAGCGGCTGGTAGTTGCGCAGTTGGAAGGACAGGCGAGCCCAGGACCAGGCGGCCGTGTTCACGTCGGTGGGGACGTAGACGGTGCGCTGGCGCCACAGCCGGCCGACCTGCTCCGGCCGCAGCAGCCCGAGCTGCCACATCCGGGTGATCACCTGCTCGTAGGCGGTGGTGGCGAGGAACGACAACCACGTCCGGGTCGCGGTGTGACGCGGCTCGGCCACCAGACGGTCCAGGACGAGATGCTGCAGCCAATCCTTCGGCGGCGAGGCATTGAGCACCCGCACATGCCGGCCCTCGAACGTGACCCGACCCTCCTGGTACAACTCGGCCAACAACGCGGCGGCCAGGCCGTGTGCCGTCGCCGACTCGAACAGACGCGGACGTCCGGTCTGGTCGTCGTGGGACAGGTAGAAGAACTCGTCGGCGAGACGGACGGTGGTGTGGGCGGCGGCGCTGCCAACGGCCCGTACCGGCCGGGCCGGCTCTACTGGTGCCTGATGCTCATACAGGTGGGGTGCGTGGTCGTTGGATACGCCGGAGGGTGGGGTGTTCACCGCGGCTGACCTTCCTCGGTCGACTCGTCAGAGGGGATGGGAAACCCGAGCTGCCGGAGGAGCTTCCGGCCGCCGGGGTGGCGGGCGAGCTCCTCGATCGCCCAGGCGTGTTGCCCGCATCCACCGGTCTGGCAGTGGAAGCAGGTACCGCCGTCGCGATGCTGGAGCACCGTGTTGCGCGCCGATTCGAAGCAATCCACGGGGCGGTCACCGTCGTCGGTGCCGGTCATGAAACAGAACTCCGGCGGTGTAGTGCGGCCACGGTGACCCGCACCTCCATGCACGGCGGATGCCGGTCAACATGCGGGTAGTCGCACTCAGGCCGGTGACCGAGGATCCAGACCCACTCGTCGCTGCGGTTCGGCAGGTCGCGAATCGCGGCCACGGTGACGGCCACGGGAGTCCCGGGGATGAGGTCACGGCCGTAGGACCAGTCGTTCGCCTCAAGGTGGAGCAGAGTGCCCGGGGCGACGTCGGGCAGGGGCTGCGGGCTGCGGTTCACGGCCGCGTCCTTCGACGCCCTCGATGTCGAGGGTGGGAGTCCAGGACCGGGCGACTGGAGTTCGCCCCGCACGGCCGACGCCGATCGAGGGCGCCAGGGGGCAGTGCGGTGTTTTCATCCTGGTCGCGAGGCGTCGCCTCGCCACAGCTGGCGAAGCGCGTGGCTGCATCCTCGCAGTCAATGCCGAAGGGCCTGAACGGGTGCTCGCCGTCAGCAGGGACGAACCACTTGACGCGCACTGCCATCACCTTTCTGTGTGAGATGCGTGGCCGGCTCGCGCTGTCGGAACGGCGCCCTGCTCCAGAAGCGTTCAACCCGCCACCGGCATCCGAGACCACCACCGCCGCGACCTGACACTTCCGATCAACCTGATGGGGCACGTCACCGACAGCCGACGAGATTGCAGCCGGCGATGGCAGCCGATCGGTGGCCATCGCCTGGCGTCCCGTCGAGGTCACACCCCACGCGGCGACGAGCATGGTCGCGGACAGCGGAATGGCCAGCCACAACGCCAGTCTCCGGGCAACACGCACAGCAGAACCCTCCAGATCGCACGGTCAACGACCCATGACACGGCGGAATGAGGAAGCCGTGGTGCCCCCGGCTCGACAGGCTGCCGGCCGGCAGGATCGCGTGCCAACGAGACGACTAAAGGCGAGGTCGATCGATGTCGGCCAGACCTGCCGGCGGGTTCCGACATTCCGGCAACAATCCCGGTGCGGGGATAGCGCCGGACGGCGTTCACGGCGAAATGTCGGCGGATTGTCGGAGGTCAACGGTGTCTCTTATCGACATCGGCGACGACAGCTTCTGATGGCTTTGTCACCACCCGCACGGGTTCGGCGGGTGGTGAGGGACCGCCGCCGCAGCGCGGCGCGCGGTCTCCCTGTGTCCACTGCCCCTTGGGAGGGATGCACCATGACCAGTTCATCGATGCCGCAAGTCACCGAGGTCGGTCGTCGGGCCGCGGAGATCCTCGACCGGATGCGCGCCCACCCGGCCTACGACCGGTTGCACAGCTCGTCGATGACGTACTCCACCTGTTGGGCCACGTTCACCGGATACCCGGCGATCAGCCGCTGGTCGCTGGAGCGTGACGCCGGGGCGCTGCTGGAAGAGGCGCTGCGGGTGCTGGCCCTCAAGGCGGCGGTGTTCGCGTTGTCCGGCGGCGATGAGCGGGCCGCCGAGCTGCTGGTGCCGGCGCCGGTGGACGAGATGATCCACGCGGTGCTGGCGCAGTTCACGCTGATGACGCGGATGCAGGCCGACCTGGCAGTGGTCTTCCCCCACGCCACGGAGCTGGAAGAGTTCACCTACACCCGTGGATGTGTCACCGACGCGTACTACGCCGCTGCGGGGTGGGGTGAGCAGCCGCTGCGGTACTGGCTGGACTCGGCCGAGGTGACCCGACGCCTGGACCTGCTCAACACCCGCTACCAGGCGGCCGGTCTCGGACGCGACGGGCGTAGCCACGACTTTGACTTCGACCGGCCCGAGCCGGTCGCTGCCGGGGTCAGCGGTTAGCCAGCTCCACGGACAGCACTCGCCGCATGGCGGCCACCACCCGCTTCGGGTCGAACCGCTCGCCGGCCAGCCGTTCCGCCCGGGCGACCGCGGTGAAGATCTGCTCGGGGGGTGCGTCCCGCAGCACGGCGACGAGCCAGCCTTCCAGATCCACCAGGTCGGCGGGCAGTTCCAGGGCCGCCGGTGTCGGCGCCGGCCGGGGCGCCTGGTCGGGAATCGGTTCCCCGGCCGAGGCGTACCGGCCGGTGGGAAGGCCCACCCGGAAGGGGTGGACGCACACGGCGACGCCGTCGGCGGTGGCCCGCCAGCCGAGGTCGGGGCGGTAGGCGAACTCGGGTCCGGGCCGGTCGACCACGTCGAACTGGCCCGGTCCGAGCTGCTGAGCGGGACACACGACGCAGGTCTGCTCACACCAGTGCGGAAGGGGCCCGGACATGGCGCCGATCGTACGGCAATCAGGAGGTATCAGGGTATGACGGTCTTATCGCCCCCACGTCCTGCCGTCATCGACCGTGCCCTGCGTGACGCCAGGGCATGGTGTGCGGGGCACCGCATCGATGACCGGCCGGCCCTGGTCCACGCGGTCCGGGTCGCGGTGATCATCGGTGACCACGTGCCCGCGCCGCCACGAGAGGTGATCGCGGCGGCGCTGCTGCACGACGCACCGGACCTCGCCCCGGCCACAGTGGACGTGTACCAGGTCCTCACCGCCGGCTACGGGCCCGAGGTGGCGCGGATCATCGCCGCGCTCCAGGCCGAACATTCCGCCCTCGACGAACCCGACCCGCCCATCTGTGTGGATGACCAGCCGGTGCTGCTCGCCTCCACCGCCGACAAGATCGTCGCGCTGACCTCGCTGCTGCGGCGGGCGCGGATCACCGGGGACGTGACTGGTTTCTTCGCCCGCCGGCCGGTGCTGTGCGGGCTGCTGCCGCACTTCCGGGCCTTTCAGCGGGCGGCGCATCTGCGGGTGCCGGCGAGCATGTCGGCGCATCTGCACGCCGTCCTCGCCCGGCTCGAACAGGTCACCGCCGCCATCGGCGCATCGGGGCCACGGTGAACGCACCCAGGCTCGACGAGCGCCTCGTCGCGCAGCTGCGATGTGACCTGCTGACCGCCGCGCGGCGGGTACCGGCCGGGCGGCAGGGCATCGGGCAGTGGGAGCTGTCCGCTGTGGAGCGGCTGTTCTTCGCTGACGGCAGCAGCGTGGTCTGCAAGGTCGCCGTCGCGCCGTTCACCGGCGAGGCGAGCGTGCTGCGGGCGCTCAACGACCAGGAAGCCGCCGTTCCGGTGCTGCACGGTTACGCGATGCGCCCCCAGACGCTGGGCATGCTGATGGACGACCTCGACGCCCCGGTCCGGGCAGCGACCGCGGCGGAGGCCGCCGCCGCGGCCCGCTGGGTCCACACCGTTGCCGGCATCACCGGCCTGCCAACGTTCGACCAGGCGGGCCTGGCGCGGCTGCCCGGACAGGCACTCGACGCCCTTTACGCGCTGCGCCGGCAGGAACGCTTCCCCGACTCCAGGCCGATCGAGGAGTCGCTACAGCGGCTGGCCGCCGTCGCACAACGCCGGGCCGACGGCGCCGAACGGCCACCCTTCGGGCTGTGCCACGGCGAGTTCCACCGCAGCTCGCTGCACGTCAGCAGTACCGGATGCCGGCTCGTCGACTGGGCCAAAGCGTTCACCGGACCGGGCCTGCTCGACCTGGCGACCTGGTTCGGCACCCGCACACCACCCGAACCCCGACTGCTCACCCGACTCATCCGCGCCTACGTCGCCGCGGGCGGGCACCCAGACGCGGAAGCCGACCGGGACGGCCTGCCCGCCGCCCGGTGGGCGCTGGGCTGGCACCGGGTCTGGGCGGCCTGGTGGTTCCTGACCACCGCCGCCGCCAGCCACCACCGGCCCGACACCGACCGCCGTCACACCCAGGTCGTGCTCCGGCAGCTCCACGGGGCCACACAGCTGCTCGGAGCAGCACCACCTGCCAGCCCAGCCCGCCTACCAGTGGAAGCGGGAAGCCCATCGTGAAACGGCTCATCGTCGACACCCACGCCTCGTCCGCAAAGCGTTAGTGCAGATCACCGAGCGGTGGTACCAGGCCATCCCCGGCAATGTATCAACGTCAGCCATGCAGGCGAATGTGGACCTTGCCCGGATTCTTCATGCCGGCGTTGTCGATCTGGACTTCGACCTCGCGGCCGGCTGTGGAGCCGTCTCCGTGGAGGGGTACCACGATCTGTATCCGTTGGTCGCCTTCCTCGATGCTGATCGTGGCCTCGTCCCCGGCGCTTTCGGTCAGTTGTCGTTCGCGGTGTCGGCGCAGTGCCGTCCAGAACTGCACGACCACGACGGACACGGCCCCGGCGGTCGCTCCGTTCACGACGCCGCCGATGAGAAGGTCGGCTGCGAGGCCCCGGTTCCCGTTCGGGGCGTCGACCGCGGTCACCGGCCCGGGCAGGAAACCGTCCAGGTCGGCCGGGTCGAGTTGGCTGTTCTCGATCTCGAACTGCAGATAGTCGTCGGACATGCCTTCGCTTTCTCGGTGGTGATGGTCGGGTTGACCCGGCGTGTCGGCTAGGCGTGCATGATCCATGGGCCGGGTCCTTCACCGGCAGGTGTGCGGGCGTTGAGTGCCCGTGCGAGTGCGGCGTAGGTTCGTTCGGTCTTGGCCACCTCGCGGAGGGCGTCGACTACGAGTGGTCCCCAGGTCCGGTCGTGGATGGGGCGTATCGACGAGAGGACGAGGCTCGCGCCAGCGTCGAGCAGGCTGACCGCCAGGGGCGGTTCGGTCATGTTCCGTTCCGTGGGCCGCTGCTGCTTGCCGCACACGGCGAGTACCACGACGAGGCTCGGGTCGACCTGCAGCGTGGCGAGTTCGGACGGCAGGATCCAGCGTTCGTGCATCAGCAGGGCGGACATGCGGCCCAGCTCAGCGATCGGGTCGCCGTGCGTGGAGATCCATAGGAGGTCGGCGAACCGTGCCCCGGCCGCTAACCGCCCCCAGGCGCAGTCGGGGCCGATATGGGCTGCGGCGCCGAGCAGGCGGGCCACTTCCCGGGCCTCGTCTGCGGCGCCGGGCAGTCCCAGTCTCGTATCGCCGCTGCGGGGGTCGCCGAAGACCTGTACCCGCTCACCAAATGTCGCGGTCGCGGCGCGGAATCCCGGCCGTCGGCGGTGCCGCCGGACCACCACGGCACGCTGCGCCAGCGTCTGTCCGGTGGGGCCGGGGATGTTCTCGATCGGCATCGCCTCCCAGGGTGCCCGGAGCCGCAGCGCGATCTGTGTGGCGTCACCGGCGGTGTCGGCCAGCGCCGCCGCGAACTGGTCGGCCGTTGCCGAGCCGGCGGATCCGGGAGTGGACTCCGCCTCTTTCCGTGAGATGTCGACCCGGGTCATCTCGACCGCCACGGTGCCTGTGCGGTGGACGGTGATTAGATGTGCGGCCTCCGCGCCCTGCACGACGTCGATGATTTGCTGACGGTCGTGGTCGAACCAGTCGGCGGCTTCGGTTCGCAGCTTGTTCGTGTGTGTGACCAGGATGTCGGCGGCCTGTGGCCGCAGGGCGTACACCCGCCGGA
Organism: Micromonospora sediminimaris; assembly: GCF_016863575.1. Taxonomy (NCBI): domain Bacteria; kingdom Bacillati; phylum Actinomycetota; class Actinomycetes; order Micromonosporales; family Micromonosporaceae; genus Micromonospora; species Micromonospora sediminimaris. The sequence continues at coordinate 112,533 of NZ_BOPD01000021.1, read as the reverse complement.
GCGCGTCGGCGTCGGCGGTGGAGAGCCGGGACAACTGGTTGTCGAGGAATCGGCGCACGTCCGGGATCCCGGTGGCGGCGGCCAGGTTCCGTTCCTGAGCGAAGGACGCCATGGCCATCTGCAAATGGAGCGGCAGTCGCGTCACGGCGGCAAGATGCTCCTGTTGCCGGCGCTGGAACTCCTCACCTTGGGGCCGCAACGGCTGGGCCCGCACCGCGAACGGGAGGCGTCGGCCGTGTTCGGCCAGCGTCCGCACCGCCCAGCGGCGCAGTTTCCGTTCGGCTGCCTGATCGCCGAGCTCGGCGTCCGGACGCGAGGCCGCGAAACGCAACGCGAGCATGTGATCGGTCTTCGCGACCAGTTCGCGGAGCATTGTGCCGTTGACCGTTGCGCCGTTCGGAGCGGGATCGATGATCAGTTCCCGGTGCTCCCCGCGTCGGTCGCCGACTGCTAGATCGAGTGCGAACTCCACCCGGGCCCGGGTCGGGTTGTCAGAGGAGAGAACCCAGGCGGTGAGTGCCCATTCCGGGATGCCCCTGTTGCGGGACATGTAGCCGAGGAAGCCGTCGCGAGCGAGCATTCCGTACAGCATGCCCTTGATCTGGTCGAACCCTGCTCCATCCGCGGGCGAACGGGGAGCCACGCCGAGCAGGGCCTCCAACGCCGGAGCCTGCTCAGGCAACGGGCCTACCGAGTAGAGAAGCAGATCGCCCCAGCGATCCACTTCCGCCGGGTCGCTGCGGAGCAGTTGCGCCGTGGCCCGCCATCCTGCGGCGGAGTACCTCTCTCGAAGCGACCTGGTGTCGGCCCGCTCGTCCGGCGTCAGAGCGGAACCGTCCTGGTCGCCGATCAACTGGAAAACGGTATCCCGTTGGGCCTGCACCAGCTCGGATGCCGATGCCGTAAGGCTTGCGTCATACAGTTTGCAGGCGAGGTTCACCGCTCCATCACGGAAAAGGACGTAGCCGATATTGGCCTTGATGTCGGCGTCGAACAGCGGCATCGGTACCGCGTCGCGCCCCCATCGGGCCAGGTTGCGGGCGGCGAGGTACAGACCGCACTCCGACAGGCGCTTGGCGTAGACGGTGAGACGGGCACCGAGTTCCCGGACGCTGCCGGTCAGCAGGTCCGCACACAGAGCCAGATAGGTGTGCCACAGCACCAGTTCCGCCCGGCCCCCTAGGCTGTGGGCCAGATCAGCGGCTTCGCCGTGCAGTGGGGCAAGGGTCCAGAAGTCGTACGTCGGGACGGCCTCCGTCAACCTGCCGAGAATGTCGCGGGCCTCCGCTGGATCATTCCGCGCCCGCGCTTCCTGCACCGACGTCAGAAGAACCGACAGCACCTCCCGGGAATGCCCGCCCGTTTCCGTCTCGACAGAGCCGACCCCCGACGCGGAGACCGGCTCCGGTAATCCGGCACCGATCCGCGGGTCAACGCCCTCGGCCCCCACCATCGAGCCATCGCCCCCGAGCCCGGCGAACACGGAAACGTCCTCGGAGTCGGGCCGATGCCCGGGTTTGCCGCTGTATCCGAACAACCGGAACTGCCGCACGACCAGATCAAGCCGCAGCCGGAGAAAAGCCGGATCCGGTGTGGGATTCTCGCGCAACACCCGATCCACCACCGCAGCCGCCGCCCGGTAGTGCTCGTCGCTACGGTCGAAGTCGGCCAGTTCGAGATACGTGTTGCCGGTTGCGGCATGGTATGCCGCATTCATCAGATCCGGCAACGTCGGCGCCGACTCGCTCAACGTGTGCAGCAGCGCAAGTGCCTCCCGAAGGTTCCCGACCTCACGCGCGACCGACGACGCCTGGTAAAGACCGGTGGCCCTTTCGACCGGATCGTCGATATGAACAAGTACAGCCCGATAGTCACTCACGGGTCGGGGCGCAAGGTGCCACAGCTCCAGCGGAACGACAACGGCGAGAAGCAGCGCCAGCGCCTGCCCGACCTCGCGCCTGTCGCCGTCAGGGCAGTCACTGAACGGCACGGACCCACACACAACGACAGCGGCCTTCCCGACGGAAGCCGGATCGAAATCACCACTACCCACGCCAGCCCTGATGGACAGACTCAGGTCGGGCGGTGATTCCGCCTCGCCGAGGTCGACCGCGGCGATCAGATCAGCAAGGCTTCCGTACTCCTGATTACTTCCGGCCGCCACGGCAAGAACAGCCGAACCCACACGTTCTACCCGACCGGGAGACGTCATACACCGAGACTAGATTCGACAGCCGCCAAAGACGAACACCCGATCAGGCGGAAAATCTCGGCCATGGCGTAGCCGATGACCTCGCGGTTGAACAGGTCGATGGTGGCCATGTACAGCCAGCCCGGGCCGTGCAGGAGCGTCTGGACAGCCTTATTCGCTCGCTCGGGTGCCGGCGATGCGCACAACGGACACGTACGACTCATCGCTGAGGAGCGCGGCGGTAGCTGGTTAGAACGGCGGCGTGGCGTCGAGTCCCAGCACCTTACCCAAGGTGGTTGTGTCCCGTCGGTGTGCGTCTCTAGGCTGCCACGGTCCGCTGTGGATGCGAGGCGTTGAGCGGGGGCGGTGAAGTGTCGCTGACCGACAGCATTGGTGTCGACGTGCAGTCGATGACGGCGGGCGTGGCTCGGGCGCAGCAGGAGGCAGCAGCGGCCGACCATGGTGTCGAGCAGATCGCCGCTCGGGCGGTGGCCTCCGGTTTCGTCGGTATCACGGCGGGTCTGGCCCGGGTACGGCAGTCGATCGGGCAGGCCCGGTCCCGGCTGGCAGAGGCCACGGATGTTCTGGGTGAAGCGTCCCGGGCGGTGGGCTCGGTGGGGCGGCAGCCCTCACCGCAGGAGACCACCGCCGCCCTCACACCGGTGATCGCGGCGCTGACAACAGCCGAGGGCAGCGTGACGGCAGCGGCGTCCGCGGTCGACGACGCGCGGCGGATGGCCACGACGGCGCTGCAGGGCGGGCAGCCGGGCCCGACGCTGGCGCGCCTGCAGCAGATACTGCAGATCCTGGCCGCCGTCCGCGCCCGGGGGACTACGGCCCGGCAACATGTCGACGCGGCCCTGGCACAGGCCAGACAGGTCGGTGACCTGGGAAACTAGCGATGGGCGGCGGAAGCAACGACCGACCGCCCGCCGTATCCGCAGCAGCCGACGATGCGACACGACCCCAGCACGATCCCGGTGGCGACGCGGGTGGACCGAGCGGGAAACCGACGGCGGGTGTCCCACGGCCGGTCGGCCCCGACTGGGTTCCAGCCGATCCGGCGACCCTGCCCGAACGCGTACGGCACGCCGTCGACCATTTCCAGCCTCGCCCCGCCGGCGCGACCCGGCCCACCCTCGGCTTGTTCAACGGCGAGGAGATCTACTCAGGAGGCGGCGACAGGTCCCTGGCCGCCGACCTGGACCACGATCCGCTACGCGGACCACCAGTCACCTTCTACGACCACGCAGAGTCCAAAGCCGCCGCGAGAATGCGCCGCACCCACGCCCAAGAGGCCGACCTCGCGATCGACAATACCGTCTGCGGCAGCAACGACCGGGACCAGAGCTACCCCTGGACCTGCGACAAGATGCTTCCCGCCATCCTTCCGGCGGGTAGCCGCCTACGCGTGTGGGTCACTCGCGACGGCGGAACCACATGGTGGCACCGTGTCTATACCGGCACCGGAGAAAGGATCACCCCGTGACACTGCTGCTACGCGACTACCACGGTCACGCCTACGACGCGACCAGCCCCGCCGACGCCGGACACTGGTTCGACGAACAGATTCAGACGGTCATGCCCCACGGAGGATGTGGACAGACACTCACGATCGGCACCGACGACAAGCCGGTCCTCCGCATCGACATCGACATCGACGCCGACCGCGCAGCAGTGCAGTGGCTACCCGACGGCAGCCACGCCACCGAACACGAACCCGACACACCAATCACCGTCTACGAATCACCCGACACCGGCCTGATAGACATCTCCCCCGAACTCGCCCGAGTGACCACCGCAACAGCCCGAGCAGCCCTCCTCGAATACGCCGCCACACGCCAACGACCCACCACCATCGACTGGAGCCACTGAGACCGGTCCCCTTCATGACCCGCCGCGTTGCTGGACGAATTGGCACACCGACGGCGGTGCGTAGACGAGCAGCGTGGCCACGCCCGCACGGTAGTGTGACTGCCACCATACGGCGGGGTCCCTTACGTTCGGATTTCCCTCAGGTCAGCGGGAGGGCGATCCGGGGAGGCTGCGATGGCAGACCCACATGAGCTGAGCGAGATGTGGCGCACGCTCGGACAGCAGTTGGCCACCTTCCGCAAGGCAGCCGGTCATACCCAACACGAGCTGGCACCCATGATCAGCTACGGGCGCAGCACGATCGCGAACGTGGAGGTCGGCCGCCAGCATGCGCCCAGATCCTTCTGGGATCGCTGCGATCAGGTTCTGGGTACGGATGGGCACTTGACCAGGGCCTACGATCGTCTCCAGATGCTGCGGCATGCGCTCAGTCCCTCAGATCGCATGGCCCCTCACCATCAGGTGATGCCAGGTGGGCAGTTCGACATCGAGCCCCCGCAGGAGCCAGACATGCAACGTCGAGATCTTCTCACCGCCATCGTGGCGATCGCTTCCACCGGCGCCATTCCCGCACCCACCAGCCCGGGATCGCTTCTCGGTGATATGGATGTGCAAGGGATGGCGCGACGAACCGCGCGGCTACGGCGACTCGACAACTACCTCGGCGGCACGGATACTCTGCCGCTCTACGAGGCCGAGATCCGCAGCACCATCACCGCGCTACGCACTGGCACGTTCAGCGGCTCAACCGGCAGAGCGCTGCTGTCGCTGCTGGCAGAACAAGCCCAACTCGCAGGCTGGGCAGCCTTCGACGGAGGAAACGAGCACTACGCGGCCACGCTCTTTACCAGGAGTCGGTCGATCGCGATGGAGATCGGCAACCAACTGTTGGCCGCCAACGCGCTGGCCTTGCTGGCCTACCAACGGGCGAGCCTCGGCCAGCCTGGCCTATCCGCTGCCGAAGCGTCCCGACTGCCGGCAGATGCGAGATTCCATCCTACCGTCCGGGCGCTGCTGCTTGAGCGGCTGGCATTCACCTACGCCGTCGCAGGTCTCGAACGCCAGGCAGGCCATGCTCTCGACGAGGCACGCGAGGCCCTCGACCAACCCATCGATGGTCCTGCCCCTGACTGGGCGGCATGGGTTGACCGAGACGAACTCCGGATCATGACAGGCCGGGTCTGGTCCGAACTACGAAGGCCATTGCGCGCGGTACCAGAACTGGAAGAGACCTTGAACCGGTTCGACGATATGTACGCACGGGACAAAGCTCTGTACTCCACCTGGCTCGCGAGCGCATACCTCGACGCAGGGGAAGCCGAGCAAGCTGCCCATGTACTGATGCGGTCAAAGCGGCTATGCGAAGGGATCGCCTCCCCCCGCCCCACTGCCCGCATCAATGCCCTCCGACAGCGGCTCCTGCCCTACCGGGACGTCGTTCCGATCGCAGAAGCCCTCGCGTAGACGGTCATCGCCCCTCAGCGTCACCACCGGCGCCGATGACGCCCTGTACCCACTGCAGATAAGACGGCGCACCTGCGAGCACCTCTACCGCGACAATCTCCGGATTGGACCACTCGTGGTGTTCTCTCAGGTGGCACTCCAGCCGGGGATAGACCTCGGCACTGGTCCTGAGCACGACCTGCCATTCCTGGCCGGTGCCGAACGATCCCTCGTGCCAGAACACCGACTCGACCGGCCCAACGACCTGGCCACCCGCTGCCAGCCGCTCCCGCACCGCACCCTGCGCTAACCGCCGTGCGACCTCCAGGCTGCCGGCAGCCGTGTACACATACAGCACCCCACTCATGAAGCAAACACTACGCATCAGCAGCGGGGCGTCCGATCCTCGGCGCGTTAAGCGCAACGTCCGGCCGACCTTCCGTAAGGCGCGACTGCGACGGTAGCACCAGCCACGCACGGACAGGTACGACAACCGATGCTGACCGTGTCACCGGGGGGCTTAGCTGCCAGCAGCGCCGCCGGCCGGCCTACCGCCACCCCAGCCCCAGCCCCAGCCCCAGCCCCAGCCCCAGCGACGAGCTGATGTCACGCGGCCAAGGGCACTGTCGCGACGGTCCTCCATCGGTAGGTGCGGTCCTCTCGTCGGAGCGCGATCAGCGGCACCTGCCTGATTGTCACCTGCACCGGGGGCTGTTCACGGAGTTCGGCCAGCCGGGCGCGTATGGGTTCGGTTGATGCTGGTGCGCCGCTGTAGGCGATGGTGACGTGCGGCCGGAATCCCTGCGCAGGCTCGGGGACGCTGGGCCACACCGCGCCGACGGCGCCCCGAATGGTGGCGCGGAGGTGTTCCACGCGGTCCCAGGGCCGCACGAGCAGGCCGACTCCTTCGGCGTCGGCGTCGACCGGGCCGAGGGACAGTTCCAGCGGCGGCAGATTGGAGCCGCGTTGCCGGGTCTCGGCGACGATCGCCTCGATGTCGCCGTCGCTGACCTCGTCGGTGAAACCGAGTCCTTGCATGGTGAGGTGCAGGCCGTCGAGCGGCACCAAGTCCAATCCGGGCAGCGCCAGTTGGCGTTGTAGGTCGGTGACGAGGTGGTGGAGTTGGGGCTGGCTTTCGAAGGTGAGGTGCCACGTGTAGAACTGGCGGTCGGCTCGCCAGCCGGGGCGCCAGTACCAGTGGTTGGTGAGTTGGGGCAGGTCCTGGTAGGCGGTCCAGCGTTGGTGGAGGCTGGCCAGTTCCCGGCTACTCATGGCGGTGATGGTAGAGCGGGTGGTGTCGTGGCATCGAGCTGTGTGCGGTCGGCGAGCATGTCAGCGACGTGCCGCAGCTGCGGGTGGCGGGCGAAGGGCTGGGCGCTGGCGAGGAATTGGCGGGCGCGTTGGTGGACCGATTCGAACCGCTGGTCTGCGGTGAGGGTGAGCGCTTCCGCCGCCAGCGTGGCTGCCTGTTCGGGGTCGGGGTTGTCGGTGTGCAGGTGCGCGGTGGCCAGGTCGAGGCGGCTCAGTGCGCGCGGGCCAGCCAGCGCCGCTGCGTCGAAGGCGGTGATGGCGGTGGTGAGGTGGTCGGTGACGCCTGCGGTGCGGCCGAGGGCCAGGTAGGCGGTTGCCGTGTTGGCCGCGGTCCTGACCGGGCAGTACGGGCCGAGGGCGAGGCTCGCGCTGACCGGGCCACCAGGTGGCTGGCCGGGCAGCATGGTGAACGCGCGGTCGACGGCGCGGTCGACGCCATAGTGGTCGCCGAGCCGGGCGAGCGCGCGGGCTTCCCCGTTGATGGTGAGGCGGAGGCGGTGCGGGCTGGCGCTGGCGCGGCGCAAGCCGTCCTGGGCGTAGGCGAGCGCGTCGTGGTAGTCGCCGGTGTAGAACGCGATCAAGCTTTGCGTGGCGCGGGCCCATGCCTGCACGTCGGGTTGCTCGGCGGCGTCGGCGAGGTCGAACGCTTCGGCGGCGTAAGCGTGCGCCACCCGGAACGCACGCAGATCCAGGGCGAGGGCGCTGAGGATCCCGGACAGGTGCGCGGCGGCGGTGTAGAGCCGTGCCCGTTGCGGCGGATGCTGCCGGCCCGCCATGAGCTGGTCGACATAGGCGCGCAGTGGTCGCATGCGCGCCATGAGGACCGTCGGGGTGAGGCGTTCGTTGTCCGTGATCGCCTGCCGCACCTCGTGTTCCAGGTACGCCAGGCGGGCGTCATCGTCGGTGGCCGACTTCAATGTCATCCGGCGAGCATCGATACTCTCTTCGAGTTCCCAGAGAACAAAGCCACCATCCGCGCCGGGGGCGTCGGGGCTGGTGTGGGTGGGGGCCGCCGGCCGGGACCTGGGTGTGGTCCCTTGAATCGCCGACAGGCGGCGCCGCCGGCCCAGGTCGGCGATGTGGTCATACTCGGCGGCAAGCGCGCCCCCGGTCTGCAGCACCGTGTCGCAGCGGGACCAGAACGCGCGGTCGGGGTGCTGGTGGCCGGTCTCGGTGTTCGCCACCGTGCTGCGCCCGTACTGCACCAGCCGGGAGAAGCCGTGCTGCGTGTGACCGGCGGCCTTGCGTAACTGGGCGAGCCGACGGCCGAGCGCACGCCGGGCGGTCTTGATCTCGTCGCTGTCGGCCATCGCTGCTAACCCCCGATCACCTGCGTGCGTCACCGGTCACGATGCGCGCACACCATAGCTGCGACCGGTGACGTTCCCGACCGGCCGGAACGCTGCCAGGCGTTGGCGCGGCCGACGGGCGCGTCCCGGGCTCACGCGACCCTGCGCACTGTTTCATCGGCTGTCATTGTCGGGATCGATGGCAAGCGACAGCCGGATTGCGTTGTCAAAGTTTTGTCGGAGTTGGTGTCGGCATCTGCCGACAATGTCGGGGTACGACGCTGCGGGCGTGTCGACCCGGAGGCGGCATACCGTCCCTGCATGGCCTCCGAACGCTGCGACTTCACGCCCGAATAGCCAAGGGGCCATGAGCAAGCCGACAAAGACCTCGGGTTCCTCGACCGGAACGGCACACTGACCCGCGACCTGTGCGGCGTGCTGACCCACCACGTCCTGTTCCTGTTCAACCGGCTCGCCACTCGGCCACTGATACCTGGCTGCTGGCCCCGGCCGCCGAACACATCACCTTCCACCACCCGTCCAACTCCCACCCGCTGATCAACCTGCCGAGGCGACCGACAGCAGGGTAAAAGCGGTGAACACCTCCCAAGCCACACCTGACGCCGTCGACACAGCGGCATTGCGTGAACAACTTGTCTCCACTCTCAAAAAGCGCTTCGCTCGGGACGTGCCGTTCTCGAGGTGGCCTGGCGGCAGCCGGCGTCGCAGACCGGGGCGTGTGCGATGTACGGCGGGCGCAATCGATCCACGAGCTGACCGACGTTGGCCCTCAGGTCCCTCAGCGGCCGTGAGACTGGGCGGAAGTCACGCATTGCTGCACGTCATGTCGGCCTGGCGTGCCGCGCGGTCCTCCCCGGGATGCAACGTGTTGATCAACGCATGCCTCCGAGCGTCTGATGCATGCGCATCGACGGAACCACTATCCTACGGTCGTGACCTACACTGTGGCCGCCAGTCAGTCCTTCGCCGCCTTTGATCCGCTAGAGGTAAAGGGCAAGCTAGAAAACAGCCTGGCAGCGCGGCGCGCCTTGAGGCGCGAGATCGAGAACATCCTAAGCTCGTACGTCGGATGGTACGACCCTTTCTGCGAGCTAGTCCAAAATGGGCTAGACGCCTTGGAGAAGCGGGCACGCGATGAAGAACTAGCGGGAACAAGCGGCAGCTATTCACAACAGCTGCGCGTTATTGTTGATCTGGACGAGAATCAGCTGACAGTCTCCGACAACGGATGCGGCATGACCTATGATGAGTTCCAGCGCTTCCTAGCGCCGAACTTCTCATTCAAAGAGGAAGCCACATCGCGTGGCCATAAAGGTGTCGGAGCGACATACCTTGCCTACGGGTTCAACTATCTCCGAGTGCACACCCGAGGGCTCGGAAATGAATCTTGCGGACGAATTCTAGGCGGCCGCGCATGGCTTAGAGGTCCGGGAGACAGCGATGCTCCGCTCGTTGAACCCGATCCAAATCCCGACATCGATGACAAATTCGAAGAGATGGATCGAGGGACATCTGTAACCGTTCGCTTCGACGGGCAAACGCAGCCGAGGAAACTAAGTTGGCTGTCTGCAAGAAACGCCGAAACATGGCTTACGATCCTAAGAGTGAAGACTGGGATCGGCTCTGTAGAGCCGGCGTCGGATAAGAAGGTCGAAGTGGTTTGCATCGCCGGCGGGGAAATCTCGACTTCAACCACTGACAGCATTTCTTATCTCTGGTTACATGAGGAGAAGAGCAAATCCGCTCGCATCAGGGATGTAGAGCAGAAGGCATCCGAATTCTTCGAGAAATACGGGCCTTCAAAGCCGTTGCCAAACGCCTATCGGCAGCTTGACTTCATATATGACGAGTATGGCCCAATCGACTGCAAGAGTATTCTGACCCCCGAAGTGTTTACAGAGCACCAGGAGATCATTGAAACACACGAGCCGAGCATACGGGTTGAATATGGCTACACCACCAAGCTCTGGAAGGTGTTCAACGAGAAGTTGGGCGTCCGAGGCAACATGCAGGTGCTGAGAGCAGGAATTCAGCTTGCCGCCAACGGGATGCCCCAGGGCGACGTAATTCAGGTTCCGTTAACCAGGTATACCGGTCGACAAAATCAGGTCCACCTACTCATCCATTTTCAAAACTACACCCCGGACCTTGGCAGAAAGGGCTTCGCAAAACCGCTTGTTGATTTCGCCACCGACGTCGCCGTTGCCATTGTCCAAGGGCCAATCACGCGACTTCGTTCCAGCATGAAGCGCGACTCCGGCATCGCACCCGATCTCGATCGGGAGCTCAAGCTTGACGACTGGAAGGAGGAAATGATCAGACATGAAGCAGCTTCACCACTCCTTCTTTCTTCCAATCACTTCTTCGCCCCAACGAAGCGGATTAGCATCACCTCCACCCCTACGCGTGAACAGGATGCCATCGCCCTGTTCCACGAGATCATTTCTGGCGGAGTGGTGCGCGGCCTATCCATCATGTCGACGAACGAGCGGTTCAAGTACGACAGCCTCTTCCGGATCAATTTTCAGCACGATCGCGAATTACTTGAATTCGATGAGGAGAGCAATCCGCTGGGCATCGACGCCCAGGTGCTCGATGGACTTCACGGCAAGATCACGCAGCCCAAGGTATTGGAATACAAATATTCTGTCGACGGTCTAATCAACGACCTAGACGCACAGGAAAAGAATCTCAAGGACATTGATCTGTGCGTGGCATGGAAGATGGGCGAGCAGTGGCGGGAGAGATTTGCAGTTACTTCTCTCTTACTTCCGGAGAACGTATCCCAGCGTGAATACCACGGAGTGACCCACGTTCTTCAAGATCCTGATTCTGGCGCCCGTCACTGCGACCTCATTATCCTCGAAGAGCTCGTGTCACTTCTCATGGACGCGCCAGGAACGCACGAGGTGCAAAGAGCGAACTACGAGTAAGTGGCTCTTGAGACGGGACGTTCACCGGCTCTTCGATCAGGGGACATCGCTGTGCACTCGGGCACCCTTACGATCAGCCTCCGGGAGGAACTGGCCAGATACCCGGCCTACACGCCTCTGCAGGGCCGACTGCGCGCGATCAGGCTGGATCGCGGGCAGATCGGCTGGATGGAGAAGCACTGGCGGCAGCACCGGTCCGACTCCTGAACAACCGCCGCCCGCACAGGGTGGATCGAGGTAGACGGTGCCGGTGCACAGCTCTCCTCGCCTCGGGCCGTCCGAGACGCAGACAGGCCGCGGCCACCAACACTCAGGGCCTGTACTGCGACAGGTCCAGCAGATGCTTCGGTAAGGCGTCCACGAGTGCCGGCTCACCCACTCCCGAATACATGAAAGTGAGGTGGCGCCGCGCCCGGGTGACGAGTACGTAGAGGTTCATCCCCATGCTGTCGCTGGCGACGTCGCCGGGGACGGTCTGGAGTTCCGGGACCACCACCGAGTCGAATTCGAGGCCCTTCACGCTCTGCCAGGTGATCAGCTTTATCCCGGGGCCGTTAAAGGCGGGATCGGACAGAGTTCCGGCACTGCGTCCGCTGACGTAACCCTGCAGCGGATTGATGGTGCGATAGTTCAACTGGTGGTGGTAGTAGAACAGGTCCCTGCTGCGGTGGGACACCACGCCGATGGTCTCGTTCGGGTGCTGCTTCTCGTGCAGGAGGAGGTGGTCAGCCACGTCGGCCTTGTGCGGCACCCTGATCAGGCGAGGTGCAGGACCGTCCGGCAGCAGGTCCGTGCTGCTGCCGCCGGGGCAGAAGTGGTCGGCGAGGTCGCGGACTGGACGGCTGTTGCGCACGGTGCGTGGGAGCGCCACAGGCGGCTTGGTTCCTAGAGCGGCGACGATCTCTCGGAGGGTGCTCTGACGGGGCCCGATGCGTTGGTTCTCGTCGGCGAACACGGTCACGGACGAGGACAGGGCTCCGAGGGCGAGGTAGAAGTCGGCCGGCATGTCCTGACCTTCGTCGACGACGAGGTACGGCCGTTGCTCCATGACCGGTGGATCGCTGATGATCTTCTTCAGACAGGCCATCCAGTCGATGTCGTACCGGTCGAGCTTCGGCGGGCTCCGGCGGTAGTGCTTCTGCCAGAAGGCATGGAGCCATTTGTGGTAGGTGGTCGCGATATCAGCCGCTCCGATCTGTGCCACTGCGGCGCGCGTGTAGGCGGACAGCACCTTGCTGTACATGAGCATGACGGTCGGTCTGCCCGATCGGTGCAGGGCGGCTGCCCGGTAGATCGCCGTGATGGTCTTGCCGGCCCCGGGGCTACCGGTGACGAGGTGTGACTCCTCGAACGGCAGAGCGAGAACCTCCCGTTGAGCGGGACTAAGGTCCAGCAGCGGCGGCAGTAGCAGAGTCACGTTGTGGCCGCCTGCACGGCGATGAGCTCGGCGAGGGGGTCACGCATGAAGCCGTACTCGTCGTCGATCACGAGAGTCCGGTCCAGGAGCACGTTGCCCATGGTGCAACTGGTCTCGGGGACAAGCGCGCAGGCGTGGCAGGCCGCCATCGAGAGCCCGGCAGGGCCCTGGGCTTTCGACTCCCGGCACACCGGATCGAGTGAGCACCATCGGGCGGCGGCGAGAGTGGCGGCGATGGTGGTGACGAGCCTCTCTGCCTGGCCGGATCGGGCGAGCCCACCGAGAGTGCCTTCGGCATCGCCGGCAGCGGTGTAGATCAGTACTCCGGCCATCGGTGTGTCGGCATCCGGAGGGCTTGCATAGATGCGTTCGCGCAGCGACGAGGAGGGGTAGCCGGCGTCAAACGTCAGCTGCCGCATCAGAAGGTGGGCGATGGTGTGCAGAAGGATGAGTCGCGGTGTGGGTGTGCTCTCGATCCACCTGGCGTGCATGCTGCCGGCGAACCGCTTGTGGAGTGTGGCCGCGTTCCGCACCACCGGGGTCTGCAGTTCCCACCGCCGGAGGTTGTCCTCGTCGAAGACGATGAAGATGCCCTCGCCGTACACCTCTACGGCGGGTAGAGAGGCACTGCGTGTTCCGAGGTCGGCCGGAATACGGGCATCCATGGTGTGACGGCGGAAGCCCCGCAGGACCCGGACCTCGCGTAGGCGGTCGACCAGGACGATGTCGGAGATGGCCGATCTCATCTGGTCGACGACGGGATCCAAACGGCCGTGCCCTTGGGGTCCCGGGAACGGCGTGCGCCGGGTGATAAACCTGTCGTCCGGATGGCTTCGGACCCGGGGGTTGGTCAGTGCGTGCCACTCGCGCTCCGCCAGCTCCTCGGAGGTGCCCGAGCCGGCGTCGGCGCCGGTGACGCCGAGGCGGTCGTTCAGGATGGCGATGACCTGTTGCTCCTTCACATTCTCCTGCTCGGCGATCATCCGGATCAAGTGCCCACGGATGTCGCTCTCGGGGTCCTTGTGCAGTAGGAGGAAGTACTGGTTCTGCTCGACCCGCGCGGCCGTACCGCCCCAGGTGACCCAGTCAGAGTCAGGTGGAAGGTCGATCGCGGACGCGGTATCCGGGAAGTAGACGCTCGAGGCGCCCCTCTGCAGGACCACGGGTGTCTGATCGCAGGTCACCGCCTCGGTATCGCGCTGCCAGGGCTGCCGCCCCCGGCACCCGATGTTGATGCGTCCGAGTGCGCGGGGCGACGTGAGGTCCGCGAGGTTCCTGTCGGCCCGGCACGTGCGGCATCGGACCCGGAGTGACTCCAGTCCGCCACCCACGGTCGTCAGATGATCGAACTGCAGCTCGGCGCGTCCACACTGGCGTTGCTCCCGTCCCCGGCCGCCCCCGGAGTGGGCCCACTGCGCCCAGGGGACGTCGTCGAGGTGGCCGTTGCCGCAGACCGCGACAAACCTCATGGGTACCAGTTGAGGGCTGCGGCTGCAGTGCTGGCACCGGGGCATCATTCCTGGTCTTTCCCGGCCGACACTCCAGTGTGTCATTGAGCGGCACGTGCCGCAGAACAGCCACTGCGGGAACCGGTAGTAGGGCAACCTACCGTCACGCGGCGCCGGGGGAAGGCGTAATTCCTCGACACCGAAGTGGGCCGCGATGCGTGGTGCGGCGAGCGTCACGCGCCGCCCCTTCCACCGGGTGACGTCCTCCGCAACGAAGGATTCACCCAGCATGTCCACGATGGCTCCGACGCCGAACGGCGAGAGAGCCTGCATGCGTCGCAGCCGACGGTCCGTCACTGTCCCTCCCCCCGCACCAGCACTCGGGCGTCCGTGTCGACGTTGCGCATAGAGTCGAGTGTCGGCCATCCCGGCCCGGGCTTGTCGAATTGCCTCAACAGCTGGATACGTTCACGCCCACCGTCGGTATATCTGAGCCCTCCCAGCGGATGTGCCCGGTCGACGAGGCCGGCCCAGCGTTCCTCGAGCTGTTCCACGTGTCGGGCGACGTCGGCGGCCTCGTCCGGATCCGCTGCCTCCGCGCGTGCGATGAACTCCTCCACCAGGGCCCGCCAGGCGGGATCCTCCGGGTCGAAGGCAGCGGCCGCGCGGTCGTCACGCCAGATGTGCACATGACGGGCCAGGATCACAAGTCCCGCATGCAACGCGCGGGTGCGTGCCGGCACCGAGAACGGTGTCACGGAGGTGGGTTCGACAACCCGGTAGAGGGAGGTGTGGTACGGGATGAACGACTCGTAGTGTGAGCGGTCACGGGGTTTGGACGGCGAGTACAGGGTCACCACCAGGCCGGGGTGGCGACGCCCGACCCGGCTCGTGGCCTGGATGTACTCGGCGGTCGTCTTCGGCTGGCCGACGACCAGCATGAGGCCCAGTCGCGGGACGTCGACACCGACGGAGATCATGTTCGTGCTGGGCACGAACGACACCGCACCTGGCTGCCCGCGCTCCAGGAACAGCCGCTGAAGGTGACGGGGGATGTCCGCCGGAGGAAGGTTGCTGGTCAGTTCCATGATCTCGGCGTCGTCGAGGTCACGTCGGTCGTCCTCGGCGGGAGCGATGACGCCCAGCCGCGCGGGGATGTCGTCGTGCGCCAGGGTGACCGTCTTGCCGAGTTCCCGGAGACTGTTGTGATAGGCGACAAGGGTCCAGTAGGCATCCGCGGACTGCGGTCCGAGCGGTAGTTCGATGGGAGCGTTGAGCATCGCCGCCGAGAGGTGGACCATCGCGGTCAGAGGAGTGTGTCCCTGGGGCATGACTCCGGCGTAGAGCCGGCCGGGTCGATCATGGTCCGATCGGACGAAGTACGAGTCCTCCGCGTCGAGGCCAGAGGGCGGAAACAGGGCGATGGGGCGTCCGAAGACGCCGCGGGACTGGGCATCGGCGCGACGGATGGTGGCAGTGGAGGCGACGATCTTGGGGCGGGTGCCGTGGCGGGTCATAGCCACGTCGAAGGCAGCCTCGTAGAGCCCGACGATGGTGCCGAGCGGCCCGGAGATGAGGTGGAACTCGTCCTGGATTATCAGCGCCGGACCGGGATCGGCGCCGGCGCCGATGAACACGCCCGCCCGCGGTTCGCGGGTGAACCGGGCGAACTTGTCCACGGTGGCGACGAGCAGCGTCGGCGGATCCGCGTAGAGCGCGTCATCGACGGACGAGACAGGCAGCGATCTGTGGAAGTCGCAGTCGACGTTGGGGCAGTTGATCCGGAAGCTGTTGTTGTCAGCGTGCACTCCCCACGCGTCCTCCGGGGCATCGTCGGACGGAAGGATCTGGGTGCCGCACCAGGGACAGCGTTCGACCTGGAAGCTCTTGGTCGTCGGCTCGCGGTTCCTCACCGTCTGCAGCAGGTCGGCCGCCTCGGAGAAACTGTTCGGACTGTTGTTACCGCCGACCCAGATCCCGATCGAGACCGCCCGGCTCCCCAGTTCCTCGACGCGCTTCTGGCGGATCAGCTCACAGGCACAGATCAGGGTGGCTGCCCGTTGGAACTGCTGCGCGGTCAGTAGTCGCAGTGTGTAGCGGGTGATGACGGTGGTCCCGGCGCCGGCGTCCCCGAGCGTCAGGCGCCGGTGGAAGACGGTGAAGGCGACCAGTCCGAGATACGCCTCGGTCTTGCCACCACCAGTGGGAAACCAGATCAGGTCGACGAGTTCGCGATCATCATGCTCCGTGTTGACGATGGAGGGCAGGGACAGGAGGACGAAGGCCATCTGGAACGGTCGCCAGCGGCGCTGCGGGTCGTCGTACTCGGGCGCGGCGGGGAGACGGTCATTCCAGGCGCGGCCCGCGCCGGCGAATTCAGGCCCGCTCCGGACCATCTGCATCAGCATGGCCCTGTTCGCAAGGACGAAGGCACGCCGGGCGGTGGGATCCCGCTGGAGCAGCTCCACGCCCTCCCGCATCCGGGCCCGGGCGCGATCGACGCGTTCGAGGAGCCGGTCAGCCGCCGCAACGAGGGGCTGCGTGAGCTTGTCCCGGCGCGTGTGGTTGCTCCGGGCCCAGTTGTCGTAGCTGTCCACGAAGTTGTACAGCCTGCTGATGATTCGTTCCGTGTCCCGCTCGAGCCCGGTGAGGAGATTCAGGCTCAGTACCTCCTGGTCACCCGGCAGTTCGAACGCGACATCGGGGACGACGTGGCTGGGCACGAAGGTCGTCTGCACCGACGTGGCGAGGTCACCTTCCGCCTGCCAACTGGCGGCGGCGCCGTGACCCAGGGCGAACACAGGAACCTTGCGGTAGAGGAGAGCGAGTTCCTCTTCCTCAGGGTCCGAATGGAGTCGCAGCGTCGACGGATACGGGGTTATGGCGCCCTCGACCGGGCTGCACCGTAGCGTCACCTGCAACAGGCAGTCAGCGGGGTCGAGTTTACCCTGCTCCGACAGCTTCCGTTCATTGACGAGCGAGACCGTGACCAGTACGCCGTCGCCGAACTCCCGCCAGACGACCACAACGGAGGCGTCCCGGTCGAACAGGTGATGCTCGGTTCGCCGTCCCATTGACGGCGGCTCGACGTACAGGGCGGCGCTGCCGGTGGCAGCCAATGGCTGACGTCGCCACTTCTGCCGGTCCTCGCGGAGGTAGCGGGCGGCTGTCACCTCGATCCGGAGGGTCGACCTCTTGGAGATGACGAAGCTCAGTCCTACCGAGCTCGGCATCAGTTGCCCGGCCAGCGCCACGGGATCCTCGTCACTCTCGGCCTCGTCGTTCGATCCGACAGCTGGATTGTCGTCCGCGATGTCGTCATCGTGCGTATCGAGAGGTACTTCACCGGGAAAGAGAATGCCGGCCAGGTAACGGCGGTCGGGTCGCTCGGCGAGAACCTCGTCCTCGCCGTACCAGGGACCGACAAGCTGCCTGCGGAGGTAGTCCAGGACCGAAGCCCGGTCCTCGGAGCCACTCTGGGCGGGCGTCGTTGTCACCGGTCGTCCTCCTGCCGTTGCTCCTGCCCACCGGCAGCCATCCAGAGTCCCACTCTCGCGCGCGTCATTCCTACGTAGAGGTTGCGGATCCGGCCGGGATCGACCGGGCCGATGTCGGCCAGGAGAATGAACCGGCTTTCCAGTCCCTTGAAGTCCTCGACCCTGGCGAAGGCGATCCGTCCACGCGCAGGTTTCCGCAGCGTGTGCAGATCCAGCACGTCGATGCGGTGCCGCCAGCGGGCCGGCAGGTCAGCGAACAGGGAATCCGCCAGGGTCAGCGGTGACAACAGGATGATGTCCGTGTTCGGGATCCCGTTGTCGTGGAGCCGGTCGAGCTCGGCGGCGGCTGCCGCGGCCCGACGGGAGCGGTCCGGCTCCTCGACCACCACCACCGCGGGCCCTTCCCCGGCCGATGAGACACCGGTGTCCGCTCCGGTCATCTGCTGGGTCGACGTGACGATCTGCCGGGTGTTGCGGCAGTTGTCCTGCAGCCGTACCTGCGTGGGCCGTAGGGATCTGAGATATTCCAGTGCCTCGTCGTCGCAGGAGCCGACGAGGCCACGCTGGTTGTTGCTGTCGAGCAGCATGTACCAACTGCCATCGGCGAGGCCGCCAGCAAGCCTGCTGTCCAGGTACGACAGGTCGGCGAAGTTGATCAGGTCCTGTGCCTCGTCGACGACAACGGTATCGAAGGTCCCTTCACTGCCGGCCGCGAGGTTGGCGAAGGGCACGACATGGACGTCCTGCATTCCGGGTTGGTGCCGCACGAACCCGGCGACCACCTGGCTGCGGCAGGTGAACAGGGTCCGTTTGCCGCTCGCGGCCGATCTACGGGACACCTCGGCTGCGAGCATCGTCTTACCCGTGCCCGCGCCACCCTCGACCAGTAGCCGCGGGTTGTCTCCCACGTAGTCGAGCGTGCGGTACTGGCTCGCGGTCAGGGCGACGAGGTCGGCCTCCGCGTCGGTGACGATCTGGCGCAGCGTGGGAACGGCGTCGAAGTCCGGCCGCAGGGCCTGCAGTACCTCCCGCAGGAGAGGTTCCTCGAGCACGGCCCGACGTCCTCCGGGCTTGGCCCGCCAGTAGTCCGCCATTCGGCCCAGGCTGCGTTGCAAGCCATCGGTGCGGTCGAGCTGCCGACGGTCGATCAGGGTCTCCTCGTCCCACTCGACCGAGGTCTGCTCAGGCAGCCGGCAGTCCGGGCAGACGACGGCGAAACCGATGGGGATGTCACGCATCGTCTCGCGGCCGAGGCGGTCCTCGAGACGGCGCTGCAGGGTGAACATGGCGCCTGTCGCCTGCGCGAAAGGGCTCTCCCTCCGCCGTCGCTCCGTGCCGGTGCGGTCACGGTAGGTCCAGACACCGTTGGCGCAGCCGACGTAGCCGCCCTTGACCTCGATCACGTACACACCGCGTCGTCCCGCCACCACGAAGTCGATCTCGCTGACGCGCTTCCAACCGTGTTCGGGGAGATTGAGGCTATGCAGAGCGAAGCTCCATCCAGCATCCACGAGTTTGAGACGTCTGTAGATCTCGGCCTCGGCGGCACTCTTCATCGACGGGGAGATCGGCTCAGGAACCATCCGCACCCGCAGGATTGTGCACGATGACGGGGTCTCCCGCCGAGCCTCTCTGTTGTCGCCGAGGGCCACAATGGCCGATGTGACGTCTTCAGCCGATCAGGAGGTTGTCGACACGTGTGTGCAACTGCTAATGGCGCACGTACGGGACGGATCGGTCGGAGACTGGGAGGTCGACAGCGTTCTCGAGCTGGTCGGCGACCCCCGGGCGGCGGTACGGCAGCAGGTCGCCGAAAGGATGGTCGGGCTCGGTGTGGTCGTCGTTCCTCCGGACGGCGATGGACGTGGGGGCCGTGGGCCGGCGCGGGTGGTCGACCCGAACCATAGGGAACGCTGCATCGCCGACGCCCGGAGGCTGCTGCGCAGGGACAGGGCCACGTCGCGGCCCTGGGACCGAATCCTGACTGCGTCCGAGGAAGTCGGCCTGGCGCTCCTGCTGCGCGGGGAACAGTACCGGCCGCACGAAGAGGTTCCGCACGGCTACCGCGCAGGTCTCGACGTCTCGGACGAGCGGGCGCGGGCCTTCGACGCGATGGTGCTGCACAACCGGCGGCTCGTTGTTTCGGTCGCCGGCAGCTATCTGGGACACGGGTTGGAGAGTGAGGATCTGGACCAGCACGGCGTTGTCGGCCTGATGCGGGCGGTCGAGAGGTTCGATCCCACCCGCGGTCTCAAGTTCTCCACCTTCGCGGTCTGGTGGATCCGCCAGGCCGTGACGAGAGCGATCGCCAATGAGAGCCGGTTGATCCGTCTTCCGGTCCACAAATCGGATCAGGTACGTCGGGTGGTGGCGGGCCGGAACCGGCTGTTGGCCCGGTCGGGTACTGCGACCGTGTCGGAAATCTGTCACGAGCTCGGCTTGGAGCCGGGGACAGTACTCGAATGTCTCAGATTGCATGCCGGCGTAGTGTCGCTAGATCTGCTCATCGGGGACGGCAACGCGCCGCTGGCCGAGTTCGTAACCCCGGGCCAGGACACCCTGAGACCTGATGTGCTCACGCAACGTCAGGGGACGCTGACGCTTCTCCGCGCGTCACTGAGAGATCTGCCTGAACGCTCGGCGGCGATCCTGATCTGGCGGGCCGGCATCGGCACCGGTGTACCCCTGACTCTCGATGAGATCGGACGACGGCTGGGAGTCACCCGCGAGCGTGTCCGTCAATTGGAGAAGAAGGCACTGCCGCAACTACGCGAACGGATGAGAGCACGTCTGGACGGCGAAGCGCCAGGGAACGACGTCCTATTGCAATGATTGTCCAGATTTGCACGGACGCCGAGGCAGGACACGCCCACGACACCGGCTCGTCGTTCACGCACCGCCCCGTCCGACGAGCCGTCGGAGCTCGGACGGGTCACCACCGCCTGCCGCAAGCCATCCTTCTCGCCCTGCATACCAGGACAGAGCCGACGAACCTTCGCGATCGAGGTGGAGCGGAGCAAAAGGGCGGCCACCTTATCCTGAAGGCCCTCCGGGCCTGGGAACCGCCACCCCCCGGCGACGCGGGTTGGGGTAACTTGTCGGCAATGATGCGACGCCCCACCGCTCTCAACGCCGTCGTGTCGGCGCAGATGAGCCGGATGCCGCGGTCGCGAACGAAGCCTGAGATGTCGGTGCGACGTGAACTGCACCGGCGAGGGCTACGGTTCAGGGTGAACCATCCGGGCCTGCCCGGCCGGCCGGACATCGCTTTCACGCGGGCCCGGTTGGCAGTGTTCGTCGACGGCTGTTTCTGGCACCTGTGCCCTGAGCATGCGGTGCTGCCGAAGAACAACGCCACGTGGTGGCGGGAGAAACTGCAACGTAACGTGCAGCGTGACCGTGAGAAGGACGAGGCATTGGCAGCACTTGGCTGGCAGGTGCTGCACGTCTGGGAGCACGAGGATCCCGTGGCTGTGGCGGATATCGTCGAACAACTGTGGCGGGCACGGCGCCGATCCGGAACCACAGCGTGGCCGGTCAAGTGACGCAGGGTGGGTGTGGCATCCTGGTCCTCACGGACGACGTGAGCGGAGGTGCCAATGCCGGTTAGAGCGTGGTACGACGTGGCGCCCTCAGCCGCACGGCTGACCGGATCACTGCGGGACATCGGATACGAGTTCCCGGCAGCGGTGGCAGACATCGTCGACAACAGCGTTGCGGCGGGGGCCACCCGCATCGACGTCACCGTCGAGTTCGACGGGGAGGACTCCCGTGTCGTGATCGCCGACGACGGTCACGGCATGTCAGCTGGCCAGCTGACAGAGGCTCTCCGGTTCGGCACAAGACGTTCGTACCGTCGCGGCGAGCTGGGTCGGTACGGCCTCGGCCTCAAGACCGCGTCACTGTCCCAATGCCGGACGCTCACCGTGATCAGTCGCAGCAGCCGATCGGTTGCGCGGACGAGCGCGCGGCAGTTGGACCTCGACCTCGTGGAGGAGTGGGACCAGTGGGTCATTGTGGATCCATCCCCGCAGGATCCGGTGGTCCGCAGCGCACGGCAGTGGCTGGCCGAAGGTACCGGCACCGTGGTTGTCTGGCAGGCGCTCGATCGCGTACTGCCCGAGAAGCGCCCGTCGGGGGGCTGGGCCCGACGACGTCTGGAGTCCCTGGCGGCGCGGACGTCGGACCACCTCAGCATGGTTTTCCACCGATTTCTGGAGGGATCCGACGGACTCACGCCACTGGTGATCTCGGTAAATGGGCAGAAACTGCGCCCGTGGAACCCGTTTGCTCTGCAGGAGCCGCACACCTCTGAGCTGCCACGGCAGCAGTTCGAGATCGAAATGGCAGGCACAACGGGACTGGTTCAACTCAGACGGTTCGTTCTACCGCCTCGTGACTGCTTCACGTCAGCTGCAGAATTCGAACGGCACTCGGGCCCCTTGAACTGGAACCGGCAGCAGGGTCTGTACGTGTACCGGGCCAACCGACTGGTGCAGTGGGGCGGATGGGGTGGGATCCGCGGTATTGACGAGCACACCAAACTGGCCCGGGCAGCGCTGGATTTCGACAACGACCTCGATAGCGCATTCAACATCAACGTCGCCAAGATGCGCGTCAGTCTGCCGGCCCAGTTACGCCAGATCCTGGAAGCCCCGGTCAACGAACTCTGTGTCCTCGCCAACGACGCCTACCGCAGGACCTCACGGGGTTCGGCACGACCGTTCCCGACGGACGTGGATGCATCACCTGAGGTGCGTGCAGCCACCCAGGCGGCCGCCACCGCCGGCCTCGCTCTACGGATGGCCGCTATGCAGGCAGACCAGTGGGTGGCATGGCAACGCATCGAGGAGACCCTGCGTGCCCAGTCGCCGGAGATGGCGCAGCTCCTCGGACTGGACGGCTGACCCGGACCGACGCGGTCAGAACAGCTGAGGCCGGTCGATACGTGCCCCGACGCACTTCTTGACGAGCGGACATTCCTGGCACAACGGCTCCACCGGCCGGCACAGTGTGTTCGCGAGTTCGATCAGGCCCAAGTGGGCACCGCGAGCATCGCTGTCGATACCGATCATGCGGGCGACCTCCAACCGGCCGTCCGTGAGGCGGTTACGCCGGTCGACGGGATGACCGCTGAAGCGGGCGGCCACTCGCAACACACCCTTGGTTACGAGTACAGGCTCCTCCGATTCGTCCTCGGTGCCCGTCGGAACGACCAGAACGGCCAGGTCGGCGATGGACTCGTTGAGACCAGGGACCCGCCGTAAGGCGTCGTCGTCCCGCAGTACCCGAGGAGCATCAGCGAGTCGCTGGGCGAGCTCCACGACCGTCCCGGCCCGGTTCGCCCGGGAGATGAATCCACCGGTACGGCGTAGGTTCTCCTCCGCGGCCACCGTGTCCTGTGGCTGGCGCCATGTCCGTAGCAGGGTCCACACCTGGCGCATCACGTCCGGGTGGGCGCGGTCGAGCAGTATCTCCGCCTGGATGACCTGCCACCGTGTCTCCGCGCGCAGCCATGGAATGCCGCTGACCTGGCCGGAGGCGAACCAAGCTGCAAGCGTCGAGGCGACCTCCCGCGTCGAGACGTGTGCCGGTCGGGGGAGGTCGAGCGCGCCGCGCACGGCTCGGGACAGGTGTTCACCGAGCAGCGGGGGTACAGCGTTGCCGATCTGTTTGAACGCGGCCGACGGCGGGCCGGCGAAGCGGAACCAGTCGGGGAAGGTCTGCAGACGGGCCGCCTCACGAACGGTGATCGTGCGGTTCTGCCGCGGGTGGATGTACCAGTAGCCGTCCTTGGCGATGTGCGCCGTGATGGTCCGTGACAGGTCGTTCTCGTCCAGGCGTTTGTACTTGTCGTCGAAGATGTCGTCGCGGTACCGCTTGACTTCGTCCGGTAGATCGGAATACCGGGTCGTCGGATCCATCATCTCGAACGCACGCAGATCGTCGTCGCGTACCGGACGGGTGATGTGGTCGAAGACCCGGTGCGCATCCGGTTCAGGTACGCCCTCCCGCATGCGCTTCTGGAAGCCCGTCACGGGGACGTCGTACGGGGTCCAACCCTCGGCACCCCCTTCCGGGCGCCAGCCGCCCTCGACCTCCGGCAGGTCCCCGATCGCGTTCCACACGGTGACCCGCTCCGGCTGCTCCCCGGGCCAGTCGAAGGCGAGACCGTCCCGTAGGCCGACCAGGATGAGCCGTTGGCGGAACTGCGGGACGCCGTACCGGAAGGTGTCGACTGCCTTCTCCTCCACCGCGTAGCCGAGGGATTCGAGCTCGTGCACCATCGTCCGGAGGATGAACATCTCTTTGTCGAGAGCCATGTCCGTCACGTTCTCCATCAGCACTGCCGGCGGCCGGGCAAGCCGGATGACCTCGAGGAACGATCGCCAGAGGTCCCGCCGTTCGTCATAGGGATCGCGCAGACCGTGGCGCACCTTGTGGCGGATCATCGACCGGCCGGCCTTGGAGAACGGCTGACAGGGAGGCCCGCCGGCCAGCAACTCGACGCCTGCCTGCCGGACGAGTTCGGCGACCTCCCGGATGCGCGCGGGGTCACCCAGGTCCCAGTCCACGCTCAGACCACCGTGGTGGTGGCGGTGGGTCTCGACCGCCTCCGGGTAGTGGTCCACCGCGAGGACGACCCGGTAGCCGGCGTTCTGCATGCCGAGACTCAGACCGCCCGCCCCGCTAAACAGGTCGGCCGCCAACCGGTGCCCTCCCCTACGGGACGCCTCTGCGTACCGCAGCAGTTGATCGCCGTCGGTGACGGCGTCCGGATGGGGTGCCAGCTGCACGAAGGGCCCACGTACCAGTCTGACCTTGTACTTGCCGCGACGGGCGGTGGGATCGGGTGCGTTGGGCTCGGCGGCGCGGTCGGTCACGTGCACGAACGTTACCGGTGACGGCGCCCGCAGCCCAGCATGCCCCGGCGCCGGAATGCGGCCCTTTCCCTGGGTTGGACAGCGCGGAACCGACGACCGGTGGGGGATCAGATCGCTTCGGCGCGATCTTGCTGGCCGGCCGGACGACCGGACGGACCCGGGGGAGGGTGACCTGCGACACCCATGCTGTATACGTGGTTAACGGACAACGCTCCGCCGGGTGTCCCACTGAACCACCCCGATCGGCACCACGACGACGGAAGGGCACGGATGCACCGGATCAGCGACGAGGACCTCAACGACCTAGTCGAACAGATCGCCAGTGCCGTGTACGGCAACAGCACGATCCCGGCGATCCGTCGCCAGTTGGGCAGATTCGTTCCGGCCGATATCCTCGACGCCGCCATCACGGAGTACCAGGCCCGGGCCGGGCGCCCCCGTGACCTGCACGAGCCCCGCTCCCTGACGGATCCATCGACACAACTGGAACCGTGGTACATCCCCCGGTCCGACGACGTCTTCTGGCCGTCGGTGAGGCGTCGCCTGGAGGCCACGGGTCTCGACGACGACCCGATCAGACTCATCAACGACTCGTCGAGCAAGATCGTCTCGTTTGTTCCGCCGCCCGGGACGGAGCGGTTCAGCAGTCGCGGACTGGTTCTCGGACACGTCCAGAGCGGGAAGACGACCAACTTCATGTCCGTGGCGGCGAAGCTGTGCGACGCGCGCTACCGGTTGGTCGTGGTGCTGTCCGGCATCACCGACAACCTGCGGTCACAGACGCAACAGCGACTGGAACAGATTCTCGTCGGTGACGACCGCGGCCGTTGGCATCTGCTGACCGATGGCGAAACGGACTTCGACGACAGGCAGGCCCGCAATGCTGCAAACCTGCTCAGCAATCCCGACCAGCGGCTCCTCGCTGTGGTCAAGAAGAACCCTTACCGCCTCCGTAAACTGGCCCGTTTCCTGGAGGCCGCCGGCACCATCCTGCAGGACTGTCCCATCCTCGTCATCGACGACGAGGCCGACCAGGCGAGTATCGACGTGGGCAACAGGGGGCGGCAGTCGACCATCAACTCCCTGATCCGTCGCATCCTGAGCAAACCGAAGGTCGCCTACGTCGCCTACACCGCGACACCGTTCGCGAACCTGCTCGTGGATCCGACCGTGCCGGACGATCTCTACCCCGCCGATTTCATCGTCGACCTTCCCCCTTCCGACGATTATTTCGGTGCCGAGCGGATCTTCGGACGCGACCTGCTGACCTACGAGGCCGGGCCGGTCGACCGGGGCCTGGATGTCGTACGGACGGTCCCTGACGACGAGGTCCCCTCGGTCCGGCCACCCGGCGCCCGTGCCGGCTTCGGCGATTGGAGGCCGACCGTCACCGACAGCCTCGGCGACGCTGTCCGCTGGTTCATCCTGGCCACCGCCGCCCGCCGCTGCCGCGACGGGGCACCGGCCGATTCAACCATGCTCATCCACACGTCGATGCGCGCCATCGCACACCAGCGGACGGCCGAGGTCGTGCAGGCGTACCTGGAAACGCTCCGCGGCGGCTGGTCGACCGCCACCCTCCGGGACCTGTTCCGCCAGCAGTGGGAACGGGAGACGGGCCGCGTGCCCGCCGCCGATCTGGGACTTCCGCCCGTACCGTGGCCGCAGGTCTGTGACCGAATCCCCGACGTCATGGCCGACGTCCGCGTGGTGGTTGACAACTACCAGTCCGATGTCCGACTCAGCTACGGAGAGGAGCCGGTCACCGCCATCGCGATCGGGGGCAACACCCTTTCCCGTGGGTTGACCCTCGCCGGCCTGGTGTGCAGTTACTTCGTCCGGGCGGCCTCCGCCTATGACACGTTGTTGCAGATGGGTCGCTGGTTCGGCTACCGCCGCGGCTACGAGGACCTGCCCCGGATATGGATGACAGGCGAGCTCGCAGCATGGTTCGTGGACCTGGCGACCGTGGAGGCCGAGATCCGGCAGCAGATCCGCCGCTACGAGACGGAGCACAAGACGCCACGACAGTTGGCGGTGATGATCCGTAAACACCCGGCCATGGCAGTGACGTCGGCCGCCAAGATGCGCGCGGGCGTCACGGTCCGCTACAGCTTCGGTTCCCAGGTCATGCAGACGATCAAATTCCACCACCGCGACGAGGGGTGGCTGCGGCGCAACATCGACGCCGGCGACCGTCTCCTCACCACCGCCCGTAACCTGCCCGGGGTGCGGGAGATTCCCGTGCGGGCCGGCCGCACCGCACTGACCGAGGTGCCGGCCGCGAGAGTGATGGCCTTCCTGCGCGACTACCGCTTCCATGAGCGCAGCCCCAGCCTCCGCCCGGAAGCCCTGTGCGAGTACATCGCCAAGCAGAACGACTACGACGCGCTGCGCACCTGGAACATCGTCGTGATCGACCAGGGCAGCGACCGCCTGGGTGGAATGGAACTGGCGGGCCGGAAGTACCACATGATCAACCGCAGCCGACTCACTGTGCCGGAGGACTATGCCGACATCAAGGCACTGGTTTCAACCCTGGACCGCGTCGCCGACCTACCGGCCTCCATCAGGATCAGCGACATGATCGACGGAGACCCCACCGACCGGAGGTTACGGGAGCTGCGTGACGGGCAGCTGGGGGGCACAGGCCTCCTGTGTCTCTACCCCGTGAGCAGGAGGTCCACGGTCGAGCGCAACAGTGGCAAACGCGGCTATCCGAGAACAGAACTCGCGGCCGTGGAGGACATACTCGGTGTGGGTCTGTTCTTTCCCGAGGCCCGGGGACCCGAGGACCGTGACTACGTCTCGGTCGACCTGTCCAGCCTCGCGCCGGTCGACGAGGAGCTCGAGACCGTCGACATCGACGAGATCGACGCCGCCGACGAACGGGCGGGCGAAGCCATGACCGATGGTGCCGCGTCATGACAGGCGGCGCCGAGGAGATGTTCCGCCGCCTGGAGGCGACCGATCCGCCACGGGAGATGCGCGTGCTGGACAGTGCGGTCGAGGTGGCCGCCGGGCCGGTCGCTGTCGGCATCGACGCCTCCGGGCGCCGGCATCTGCTCATCCCGCTGACCGACCGGCACCCCACCGTGCAGGACACCACCAGCCGCGGCGTCACCGTCACCACCCGGAGCCTGGAGGACGACTCCGGTCACCCGGGACGGTACACGGATGTGGTCTGCCAGCTACCTGAGCTCAACGACATCTTCGCGGCATTCACCGATGACCTGAGCCGACAGTTGCAGCGCCGCCCCGGCGATCCCGGACGGGTCTGCCTGGAGCTCCTGCACCGGTGGCGCGAGCTGCTCTCTCCCGCACCCGGTCCGATACTCGGACCGGAGGCGCTGCTCGGCCTGCTCGCCGAGCTGCACTTCCTCGAAATGATCTGCGGGCTCGGTGGCCCTGAGCCGCTTCAGCTCTGGACCGGTCCCCACAAGGCACGCGCGGACTTCACCTCCGTCACCGCTGCCGTTGAGGTCAAGGCCACAATGCACCGCGACCGTCTGGTCGTCGGCGTACACGGCGCCGACCAACTGGAGGAACGTCCAGGCACCGATCTCTACCTGTATGTCGAGCAGTTCGAACGCGACAGCGCCGGCGACAGCGTCCCCGACGTCGTCGACAGGCTCCTCGGTACGGGACTGGACAGGCGTATCCTGCTGGACGCCCTGGCCACAGTCGGTTACCGCAGCGACGACGCCGATGCGTACCGCCAGGACCGGCACCGGGTGAAACGCGCCGCTGCGTACCACGTCAACAGCCCGGGTTTCCCCCGGGTGACGTCCGGGCAGCTCGATGCATCACTGCAGCAGCACCTGGTCCGCCTGAACTACAGCATCGATCTGTCAGCTTTCGATCGACATCTCACCGCCCCCTCCACGGCAGCCGCCGCGCTTATGGAACAGCCATGACGCGCATCGCCATGTACGCCGAGCCGCTCCCACCATCAGGTGGGATCGACGCGCGGTCGGTACGCCGGACACTCGGCACCTACTCCATGGACTTTTGGGAACTGTTCCTGCGCGAGACACTGCAGAACAGCTGGGACGCCGCTACAGGGGACCGACCCGCCGAGTTCTCCGTGGACGGCTGGCCCCTCGATGCCGGGCAACTGCAGAGCCTGCATCGTCTTCTACCCGGGGCCGACCTGGACACCTCGGACCTGAGGGTCCTGACGGTCACCGACACCGGTACGAGGGGGCTCACCGGTCCCACCCGGGCGGACCGGGTGGGTGAAGACGACCCGCGGAATTTCGTCGACCTCGTCCGGAACGTCGGCCGACACCCCGACAAGGGGTTCGCCGGCGGAACCTACGGCTACGGCAAGGCCGTGCTTTTCGAGGCGAGCAGCATCGACACCGTGGTGATATTCACCCGCATCAGGACCACCGCGGGTCTCCAGTGTCGACTGATCGGCATGTCCCTCACCGACCCGTACCGGGTCGGACGACGTCAGTACACCGGACGCCACTGGTGGGGAGTTCCACACAGCGACGTCGGTGTGGAGCCGATCACCGGCCCGATGGCGGAGCACATGGCCCGGGCCATCGGACTGACACGCCTGTCCGGGGACGCAACCGGCACCTCGATCATGGTCATCGCCCCCCGGATCGGAGAGGAGCACCTGTCCGACGTGGTCGCCGTGATGGCCGACACCGCCACGAGGTATGCGTGGCCCAATACCGTCGGGCAAGGGGGGTCACCTCCCGGGCTCACGTTGCGGTTCACCTGCGACGGGTCGCGGATCGATCTTCCGGACCCGGCGACCGATGCACGACTGCGGTACTTCGTCGAGGCGCACCGGCACTGCCGCTCGGTTTTCGACGGCGCAGCAGGAGACCACCCCTGGCCCTGGACGGTCGAGGAGATCGTCGGCAGCCGCCCGGAGCAACGTCTCGGCGTACTGGCGTGGCGAACGTACAGGGCGGCAGCCTCAGGCAGCCATGCCCGACCACCCGCGGAGATCGCCCTCATACGCCGACCGGGCCTCGTCGTGGAGTACCGCAACGTCACTCCGGATCCGTTCGGACACGCCATCAGCGGCGTGTTCATCGCCGATCCCGAACTCGACGAGGATTTCGCCCGCGCCGAACCACCGACGCACGACAGGTGGCAGCCGAGGCTGGCGCAACGGCAGCGGTACGCCCGAAACCCGGTCAGCCAGGCGCTCAACCGCATCGACCGGGTCTTCAGGGAACGCCGTGCGGGCAACGCGACGGCGCCCACCACCGAGGCCGCGACAGGGGTTTCACGACTGGCGAACGTCCTCGGCACACTCCTCGACACACAGGCGGGTGGCACGGACACCCGCATTCCGACCGGGTCGGACAACGCGGTGCCCCACCCACCGACCACCCCGTCGGGAGCACCGGCGACCCACGCCGGCACGCCGACAGCGGGCAACGGGGGCAA
This sequence comes from Micromonospora sediminimaris, assembly GCF_016863575.1. NCBI lineage: Bacteria > Bacillati > Actinomycetota > Actinomycetes > Micromonosporales > Micromonosporaceae > Micromonospora > Micromonospora sediminimaris. The sequence goes on along the minus strand of NZ_BOPD01000021.1, from coordinate 82,806 downwards.
CGGACGCCAGCAGGCGAACCACGGCCGGGGGCCGCGCTCCGCACCGGGTCCGGCACTGCGTTTCCATCCCCGGCCCCGCCAGACCCTGCTGGCCGATGGTGGCCGTGCCGTCGAGTTCGACATCGACATCACCGGAAGCTCCGGCGCATCACTGGCCCTCATCGCCCAGCCACTGGTCGCGGTGGCCGACGGAGCACCGGAGCCGGCCGACGAGACCACCCCGGTCGAAGTTCTGCACTGGCGTGACCGGGACAACGGCGACCTCACACCCGGTCCGCGGCTGAACCTGACCACCGTGACGTCGGAACACTGGACCGTCACTCTCACCCAACCGGCTGACGCAGCCGTCACCGTACGGGTACGCCAGGAGGAGGTGACACCGAGGTGAGCGCCCCCATCAGCGCGGGTTACCTGACCCCGGCCGAGGAGCGCATCCGGTCCGGGACCGTGACGGTCACCGGTCCGCAGGGCACGCCCTTCCCCGAAGGGGAGCCGGTGCCGGACTGGGACTACTTCACCGATCTCACCGCGAGCTGGCCCCTGCATGTCGACCTGCCCGGGGTACTGCAGGACTGCGGCCTGTCGCCCGCCGCAGCCGTGCACTGTCTCGTCACCTGGCACAGCAGCAGTACCAACCGCCGCGACAATTCCTCTCCGGCTAGGCTGGTTGACGGCGGGAACCGACTGACGGTTGCGATCCCGGGCACCGAGATCGGCGGAATTCTCACCCTGACCGCCCGGATGGTCCTGGCTGCACCTGACCCTGCACCGATCTCGCCGCTGGCAGCCCTCCGGCCCGGCGCCATCCTCTGGCAGGCCCGACGGCGCTTCACCCTGGAAGGCAGCGGCAGCCGGTTCCCCGTGGTGGCCACGAGCTTCGCCGAGAGTGGGCTGGCCGAGGGGCGCCGATCGCTGTGGTACCTCTCCTGCGCCCCGGATCTCGACGGCTCGGACACCGGCAGCATCCGGCTGTACCTGAACACGGACCACCCTGCTATCACCGCGATGCTCAGCCAACCGGAAGCGGAGGCCTCCAGGACCCTCGCCGAAGTGCTCCGGCACGATGTCGTCCGTCAGCTCATCCAGACGGCGCTACGCTGCGAGGACCTCCAGGACGAACACGACCAAGGCGAAGGCACACTGGGAGAGCTGTTCATCAACCTGATTCGCCGGTACTTCCCCGGCCGGTCGCTCTCCGACCTACGCAGTCAACACCGCAACGACCCGAGCGAACTGGAGGCGGTCATCCAAGGTCTCGACCGGGTCCTCGCATGAATCGGCTGTACGTCTACCCGCGGTTACCGGCACACATCGCGGAGCAGCTGCTGGCCCTCCACACCGGCCGGGACCTCGTCGAGCTGCGGCGACTGTCGGCCACCGCCGACCCCCGCACCACCTGGTACCCGACCGCGCCCTACCGCGCAGCAGAGGACGACCTCCGAGCCCTGCAGCAGACCGTCCGCGGGATCGCCATGGAGGCCAACTGGCCGGCACCTCTAAGCAAGACGAACGGCACGGCCTTCGACCGGCTGCTGGCGCCGGCCCTGTACCGGCAGATGGCCATCGTGCCCGCCGATGCCGCAAGCGAAGAGGTCTGGTCATTTCTCAGCTTGGTCCTCCTGCCGGACGTCGCGCTCTGGCGATGGCCCAACCTGCTACGTCGGCCCGGATACGAACGCATCATCGGCCGTCCCCGTAACGTGTTCCGACGCCTGTGGACCCGCGTCCACAGCCTGGGCGAGGACCTCGGTGCCCAACTCTACGAGGACGAGGCCGTCGCAATCCTCGAGCGCCCGACGCTCGGTGCGCATCCACGCGTTGCCCGCGCCATAGCCCACGGCCACCTGACCACAGCCGGAGAGGCCGGCGCCGCACGTACCGACATCCTGCGGATCACCGCCCGCAGACTCCGGCGACTGGCGGTAGTAGTCAGCCTCGAGTCGCTCGACGACACTCAACTGGCACAGCTGGTGGAGAGGTACACGAAGGAAGCCATCGACCAGTTGCGGCCAGTGACAATCACCAGCACGAACAGTCATCGAGTTCCTGCTCAAGCGGAGGCGAGGTCGGGAGCCAGCCCGTAACGGCAGTAGCAACGGTGGACGCTTTCGCCGGAGCCGAGAACCATGGGACGACCTGCAGCGAGAATCGTCTACCGAGCGGCACCGCGATAATCTGCTCGCTCAGCTGATCGTCGACCCGATCACGGGCGGACTGCTCGCCGCGGGCGTGCTGATAGTAGGCGGACCGGGAGACCTTCAACAGCTCACACGCGCGCTTGACGTTGTGCTTGCCGGCCTGCTCCGCCTCGATGAACGGATACACGTTCACCGGGTCTCCCTCGCGAAGAAAGCCGTGGCCCGCTTGAGGATGTCGACGTCCTGCTGCAACCGCCGGTTCTCCGGTCGGCGACAACCCGGTGTGAAATCGTTTCTCAGCCTGTTGCAGAACAGCGTCCTGACTGGATCAAGAACATATCGCGACGTAGACCCGTTCGGGTTCAGCGGGTTTCGTCGCGGGATCGTGGCTGGTTCACCTTCATCTCCACATCGACGGACATGACGTCCGCCGAGTCGAGGCCCAGACACCGTACGCCTGCTGCATGACCGATCGGCGACCCTATCCGTCCGACCTTTCCGAGGCCCGCTGGGCTTCTGATCGCTCCCTGCCTAACCGCTTGGCGACAGGCCCGCACCGACACCGGCGTCAGCGGCCGCGCCCCCGACCCACGACCCGCGCGACATCTTCAATGCCGTCCTGTATGCCAAACGGACCGGCATCGCCTGGCACTACCTGCCCCACGGCTTCCCGCCCCACGCCACGGTCTACGGCTACTTCGCCGCCTGGAGCAAGCAAGGCATCTTCACTGACCTGAACTACCAGCTCACCGGCCTCGTCCGCGCCATCACGGCCGCACCATCGAACCCACTACGTCCATCGGAGACGAATCCAAGGCGTGACGACCTCCGGCAACGTCCCACTGGCCATCCAGGGCACCGACGCCGGCAAGAAATCGTCGGCCGCGAACGCGGCATCATCACCGACACCTTCGGCCTGCTCCTCGCCGTCATCGTCACCGCCGCCAGCGCCAGCGACAGCGCCAGCGACAGCAACCTCCCCAAGCTGACCAAAACTGGGTCGACACCGGACTAGAAAAGGCGTCGTCGAACAGGGCGCGCCACGGCATCGACGTCGAGACCGGATCGGCTGGGTGGAGCGGCCCTACACGCCAGTCCGCCTACCAGCGGCGCATGCCTTGCCGCCGCAGGTATGGCAGCGTTACGCGCGACGAACCCCGGCTTCACCTGGCACACCCTGGGCGGGCTCCCTGGCCTTCTGGGACACCATCGGCGCCGGCATTCCCGGCGGCTATCGGCCGCGCTCTGTATGCGAGCACGTCACCGCGGGCGGCTAACGGCGCGCTCACCCACCCCGCTGGCGATCCGACGCCCAGCCCCGGCCGGTCGGCCGCTTTTCGGCGCAACTAAGGCTCGCCCTATCCCGGAGGGACTGACTCAGGCCAGCACGCCCACGGCGGTCAGGGTAAGCGCCGATCGAATTGCGCTGCTGATGCGCAATGTATCGATGCGGAACTCACACCCACCGGTGCACGCCCAGCTGCCCGGTACCACCAGCCTGTAGTATCAGCGCATGCGCACTCAAAGTGCGCACCGATGCGGAAAATCTGTGTCCGAGGGGGGACTTGAACCCCCACGCCCTATACGGGCACTAGCACCTCAAGCTAGCGCGTCTGCCATTCCGCCACCCGGACCTACTTGCCCAGCCTACCGCGTCAGCCTCGGTGATCTCATCACCCGCAGGCCGCCCGGTGGGCTGCACGGGGAGTTACTGTACACGCCACAGGTGGATCATGCACATCGGCATCGGGCCCCGTCCGGCGCTGGTCGCAACGCCCGGTAGCGGCCCCTCGGCAGGTGTGTGCGCCGGGTAGCGTCAAGGTGCCCGTACCCGGCAGCATGGGCCTCGTGCCCCATGCCTCTCCCCTGGCCGTCGCTCAGCAACGGGCCCTCGCGCTGCGTGGTGCGGGTAACCTCGCCGCCGCCCGTGACCTGCTGGCCGATGCGGTCGAGTCCACTCGGCCGCCGTTCAGCAAAGATCATCCGGACGTGCTCAGCACCGCTCATCTGCTGGCCAGGTTGCATCGGGAGGCGGACGATCCGAGCGCGGCCCGGCGGGTGCTGGAGGAGGCGTTCGCCGCCGGGGAGCGCCGTTGGCCGCATGCCGATCCGCTGATGCTGGCGTTGGCCTTCGAGCTGGCGTCCGTCGCGGACGAGCTGGGCAATCGCCACGAGGCGCGCCGCAATTACACCCGGGTGGCCGCCGCCGGCCCCGCCGTGCTCGGTGCCGACCACCCGGCCGTACGCATGGCACGGGAGTATCTCGGCGACGCCGCTCCCGCCCCTCAGCCCGCTGTCCCGACCGCCCCTCAGCCTGGTCCGGCCAGTCCGCCGGGCCGGGGAGCCTTGGACGAACCCACGGTCTCCCTGGCCGTGCTCTCCACGCTGTGGAAGCCGCACGAGGCGTCGACGGCAGCACCGGCGCGGCCCGCCTCCCCCTCGGCGTCACCGCCTGCCGGCGACCAGCCCACTTCCGGCGGCCCTGGAGCGGCGACCGTCCCTCCCGTGCCCGTTGCCCCCCTGGGGGCCGCTGTGCCGGCGCCACCGGTCGTTCCCGCCGCACCGCAGACCTTGGCCGAGCCGGGGCGGCCCGCCCCGCCACAGATCCCGCCGTTGTCCACCGTGCCTCCCGCAGCAGCGCCGCAGGTCACACCAACCCCTCCCACAGCAGTGCCGCAGATACCGCCACCCCCCACCGCGGTGCCGCAGATTCCGCCGCCTCCGACTGTCGCGCCGCAGATCCCGCCGCCGCCCGCCGTGCCGCCAACCGTGGTGCCGCAGGTTCCGCGGCCCACCCCACCAGTATCCGCTGCACCGCCTGGCCCACCGCGCGTACCGCCGTCGGTGGTGCCACCGTCAGCCACGGCACCATCTGCCCCGCCGCAGGTCCCAACGCCGCCCGGCGTTCCTGCGCCGCCGGTGGTACCGCAGGCCCGGACCGCTTTTCATGATCAGTCAGCCCGTCCGGTCGCGACTCCGGTCGACCGGGCCCGATCGGCGGGGGCGCCACCCGCCCCGGTGGTTGCGGCTACCGCCGCGACCAGGCCGACAAGCGGGGTGCCGGCCCCGTCGTCGCCGGCTCCGTCACACACCGCACCGTCGGTCACGCCGTCCAGCCCGTCTCCGACCGGACCGGCTCCGCGCCAGCCGATCGAGGACGAGGAACAGACCGGCGTACTGCGGCACTCCCCCGCCGCCGACGAAGCAACATCGACGGGCGCCAAGCCTGTCTCGACCGGGCATCCCGAGTGGGCCCGGCCCACCATCCGGGTGCAGCAGATCGGTCCCCTGTTGGAGGAGGAAGCGGCTCGGGCCGGCCGTACGCCTGAGTCTCCGGCACCGGCGGAGAGTGTGCCCTCACCGGTGAGCGCGTCCCCGGCCTGGTCATCGGCGGTGACCGAGCCGCCGGCCGAGGGGCAGCCGGTCAGCGCGCCACCAGCGCTGGGACAGCCCGCCGAGGCGGCCTGGAGCCAGGCCCAACCGATCAGCGCGCCACCCGTCAGCGCACCACCGGTCAGCGCACCACCCGTGAGCGCACCACCGGTCAGCGCACCACCCGTGAGTGCGCCACCGGTCAGCGCACCACCGGGCACTCCCCCGGTGGCTCCGCAGAGCACCCCACTGGTCAGCCCGACGGCCGGCCCGCACGACCTGACCGCACCGTTACCGCAACCCGGCCCGAACAGCACACCACCCGGCTGGGCGCCGCCGACCAGCGGACCACCCGGCTACCCACCGCCGACCAGCGGAGCGCCCACCGGCGGGCCGGGCGGCTACCCGGCGACCGGCGGAGCCGCCCACCCCGTACCCCCGCCGTACGGGCCGCTGAGCGGCGGCGGCTCGGCCGAGGGCCCGGGTGGCGGAGCCAACCCGTACGGACCCGGGGTCGGTGTCCAGCAGCATGACCCCCGGCTGGCGGGGCCGGGTCGTGGCGCCCAGCCGCACGGTTCACCGGGTGCGCCGCCGGCCTATCCGGGGCCCGCCGCGCCGCCGGCCTGGGGTCCGCCCGGTGCTCAGGTTCCGGGGATCGCCGCGCCGTACCAGGGGCCGTTGGCGATGCCGACGGCGGAGCCGGCGCCGGGTCGTAACCGGGTGGCGATCGGCGTGGCGGTGGTGGCGGTCCTGGTGGCCCTGGCCGCAGTGGTCGGGGTGGGTCTGCTGGTCCTGGACCGATGGGCTGCGCCTTCGTCGGGGCCTGCGTCGGCGCCGACATCGCCACCCGGTTCGGTTGGCCCGCCTCCGGGGGACCTGACGATGCGCGACGACACCACGACGATCACGTTGACCTGGACGGATCCGTCGGACGGGTTGGTGCCGTTCATGGTGGCCGGTGGGCGGACCGGGCAGTCGCTGGGCATGATGGCCACGGTGGACCCGGGTCGGACGAGCTACACGGTCAACGGGTTGAGCACCCGGGTGAACTACTGCTTCGCGGTGCTCGCCGTCTACGACACCGACCAGTTCGCCACTTCCGACCAGGTGTGCACGTCGCGGTAGGCCGACCCGTCGGGCTGAGGGGGCCGATCGGTCCCGGACGGACAGTCGTGGCGGGACACGCCGACGACACGCCACGCTGGGTGTCCACAGCCGGACGGTGCGGGTTCCCGGGGTCGGTGGGGTGACCATATGATGGCTCCCGGCTCAGGGGAGGGGTCGCCGTACGGGGGCGCCACCTGCCGAGACGACACGGGAGGCTGCCGGCTGTGGCGAGCATCGACGAGGCCGTTCCGGCCCGCACCCCACGATCCCGGTCCCGGGTACGCGGTGGTCTCGTCACCGTGGGTACGGTGGTGGCGCTGTTGGCGGCGATGGGGCTGACCGTGCTCGGCCTGGGTTCGGCGGACAACGCGGTGGCCAACTACGACGCGAGTTCGTGGTTGTGGAGCGCGGCGCGCAGCGAGTTGGCGCGGGTCAACGGGGTCACCGCCCGGGTGGACACCCGGATGGAGGTGCCGGCGGCGCGGCGGCATCCGATGCAGGTGACACAGACGGACCGGCTGCTGGTGCTGCGGGATCTGAACACGGGTCAGATAAGCGCGCTGGACCTGGCGACGTTGCAGATCACGGCGACCACGCCGACCACCCCCGGGCTCGGAGTGAGTGTGGCGTTGCACGAGGACGCCGCGTTCGTGGTGGACGCGGTCCAGGGTGTGGTGCGGCAGTTGGATCCGCGGTCGCTGGCCCCGGTTGGCGAGCCGGTCCGCTATCCGCCGGGGATCACCGGCGGCGCGTTCGACGGCGAGGGCCGTCTGTGGGTCGCGGTGCCGGCGGAGGGCACGGTCTCGGCGATCACCCCGGCGGTGCTGCCGTCGGAGGCGGCGGACTCACCGGTGGGTTCGCCGCAGGTGGAGACGTACGACGTGGCGGAGGCCAGCCACGAGTTGGTGGTCTCCACGTTGGATGACGGTGTGGCGGTGTTGGACCGCACGGCCGGAGCGTTGGTGACCGTCGTGGACGGTACGACCCGCCGCACGGCGTTGGCGTCGACGCTGACCGGGCCCGGCATCCTGCCGGTGCGTACCAGCGGGCCGGTGGTGCCGGTGACGGTGCCCGCGCAGCGGCAGGTGCACGCGATCGGCGACGGTGGCGAGGTGCGGTCGTTCACGGTGCCGGGCGACGGTGACCGGCTCGGCCCGGCGGTGGCCTGGGCCGGGCGGTTCTACTGCGCGGACGAGGCGGCGGGCACGGTGTACGCGTTCGACGCGACGGGCCAGCTGACCGACACGATCCGGGGCCGGTGGGGTGGCCCGCTGGAGTTGGAGGTGCGGGAGAACTACCTGTTCATCAACGCGCCGGACGCGGCGACCGCGCGGGTGGTCAACGACTCGCACCAGGTGCGGGAGGTCGACAAGTACGCCAACGACGTGCTCGGTGGTGATCCGCCGCCGGAGCCTCCGCCGCCACCTCCGCCGCCGCCGAAGAAGCCTCAGGTGAGCAAGCCGGGCGCGCCGCGTAACGTCACGGCGGCGGCCGGCGACGCGCAGGCCAGGGTGAGTTGGCGACCGGCGGCGGCCAACGGCGCCGAGATCATCCGGTACGTGGTGGAGGGTGCCGGGCAGCGGTTGGAGGTCGGCGCGAACCAGCGGTCGGTGGAGGTCACGGAGCTGACCAACGGTGAGACGTACCGCTTCTCGGTGCACGCGGTGAACGCGAAAGGCGCGGGTCCAGCTCGGAACAGCAACCCGGTGACGCCGACCGCGGACGTGCCGGACGCGCCGACCGAGGTGACCGCCGAGGCACGGGCGGACGGCACGGTGGTGGTGAGCTGGCCGGAGGCGAACGGTCAGGGCAACACGATCGCCAGGTACGCGGTGTCGGCGACCTCTGCGGGCACGAACGCCCCGGTCGGTGAGGCGACCGGCACCGAGTTGGTGGTGAAGGCCGGTGAGCTGGAGTACGGCACGCAGTACGCGTTCACGGTGGTCTCGGTCAACGACAAGGGCGCGGCGTCGGAGGCGTCGCCGGTGAGCAACACGGTGGTGCCGTTCACGGTTCCCGGTGAGCCGTTGGAGTTGCGGGCGAGCACGGTGGCCGACCAGCCGGGGACGGTGGCGGTGCAGTGGACGCCGGCGGTGGCCAACGGCCGGCCGGTGACCGGTTACGTGGTCGAGGTGGGTGACAAGCGCAGCGAGGTGACCGACACCCGGGCGACCGTCGGTGGCCTGGGTGACGGGCAGAACGTGACGGTGCGGGTCCGGGCGGTCAACGAGGCCGGCGAGGGCGCGCAGGCGACGACGACGGCGCGTACGGTGGCGGCGCCCCGGGTGACGGTGACCGGTTCGTCGGCGACCGCGACGGCGGCGACTGTGACGTTCACCGTGGACGCCGGCGGCGGCCAGGCCAGTTGTACGCTGTCCCGGTCGGGTCAGCCGGCGAAGAGTGGCCCGTGTTCGAGCATCACTATGAGCGGGTTGACTCCCGGCACCAGCTACACGTTCACGGTGACGGCGACCAACGCCGCCGGCAGCGGCACCGCCACCAGGGCTCAGCGGACCGACGCCCTGTACGGCATCGCCACCTGCGAGAACGGTCCCGACGGTGACCAGCGCACCTACTGCGACCGGGACCGCGACGGCCGCAACGGCAACGAGATCTTCTCGGTGCCCCGGCAGGACAACGACCGCCAGGTCGGCTGGGCGAAGCCCGGCACCCGGTTGAAGGCGTACTGCAAGGTGCGGGGCACGGACATCGACTCCTGGATCTACAACGACAACAAGCAGAGCACCTGGTGGGTGCAGGTCGAGTACAGCGGACGGAACTACATCCCCTGGGCCTGGCTCAACCTGGAGGGCGGGGACGACATAAGCGTCCTGCCCACCTGCTGATCCACCCCAGGCGAGGAGCACCACGGTGAACAGCCAGGAACCGCTCACCCAGCAGGAGGTGCAGGGCTTCGCCGCCTTGGCCGCCCGGCTGGCCGAGAACGTCAACACGGTGGTGCTCGGCAAACCGCAGGTGGTGCGGCTGGCGTTGACCGCGTTGTTCGCCCAGGGGCACGTGTTGCTGGAGGACGTGCCCGGGGTGGGCAAGACGACCCTGGCCCGGGCGATCGCGGCGACGGTGAAGGGGCAGTGGCGGCGGATCCAGTTCACGCCGGACCTGCTGCCCTCCGACGTGTCCGGGGTGACAATTTTCAACCAGGCCACCCGGGGCTTCGAGTTCCACCCGGGCCCGGTGTTCGCCAACATCGTCATCGCCGACGAGATCAACCGGGCGTCGCCGAAGACGCAGTCGGCGCTGCTGGAGGTGATGGAGGAGCGGACGGTCACCGTGGACGGGGTGCGGCATCCGGTGCCGCAGCCGTTCCTGGTGGTGGCCACCCAGAACCCGGTGGAGATGGACGGCACGTACCGGCTGCCCGAGGCCCAACTGGACCGGTTCCTGGTGAAGTTGTCGGTGGGGTATCCGGACGAGTCGGTGGAGGTGGAGGTGCTGCGCGGGGCGACGGTCCGCTCTCCCGAGGCGCTCGCGGCGGTGACCGACACCGCCACCGTCGGCGAGATGGTCCGGATGGCCCGGCGGGTGCACATCGCCGAGCCGTTGTACGCGTACGCGGTGCGGCTGGCGGCGGCCACGCGCACCCATCCGCAGGTCCGGGTCGGGGTCAGTCCACGCGGGGTGATCGCGTTGACCCGAGCGGCGTGCGCGTACGCGTTGATCGACGGCCGGGGCTGGATCATGCCGGAGGATCTGAAGACGCTCACCGAGCCGGTCTTCGCCCACCGGCTGCTGCTCACTCCTGACGCCCAGGTACGGGGGGTGACCACTGCGGACGTGCTGCGGCAGGCGGTCGCCTCGGTGCCGGTGCCGCTGCCGTCGGGCCAGCCGGCCCCGGCGCACCACTGACCGGCGAGGTCTGGCGTGGGGATCACCGCCCGGGGCATCGGTCTGCTCGTCGCGGCCGTGCTGCTGCTGGGGGCGGGTTTCCGGTTCGGGTACCCGGAGTTGACGCTGCTCGGCGCGGCGGCGAGCACCGCGCTGGCGGTCGCTCTGGTCGCCGCGGCCCGGCGGCCCCGGCTGCGGGTGGCCCGGCAGGCCGACCCGGATCGGGTGGCCCGGGGCGAGCCGGCCACGATGACGTTGACCGTACGCAATGCGGGACGGGTGGGGGCGGCGAGCATGCTGGCCACCGACCGCTGCGGTGGCCGGATGGTGCCGGTGCCGGTGCCGGTGCTGCGGCTGCGACCCGGCGCGGACACCACTGTCAGTTATCCGGTGCCGACGAGCCGACGCGGGGTGGTGCCGGTGGGGCCGTTGCGGGTGACCCGCCGCGACCCGCTCGGCCTGGTGGTGCTGGCCCGTTCCTACGGCGATGTGGTGCCGGTGTGGGTGCACCCGCGGATCCATCCGCTGCGGGCGGTGCCCACCGGCGCGGGACGCAGTCTCGACGGGCGGGTCGACGCGGTGCCGCACGGTTCGATCACCTTCGACTCGTTGCGGGAGTACGTCGTCGGCGACGAGCTTCGTCGCGTCCACTGGCGCACCAGCGCCCGGGTCGGTGAGCTGATGGTGCGGGAGAACGTGGACACCAGTCTGCCCCGGATCGTGGTCCTGCTCGACAACCGGTCCAGCGCGCATCCGGACCGGGTCGGCGGGGTAGCGGAGTCGTTCGAATCGGCCTGTGAGGCGGCGGCGTCGGTGGTCACCGCGGCGGTCCGCGAGGACCTGCCGGTGGTACTGCTGTTCGTCGCCGCCGAGGACACCTCCGCCGGATCGGGCGGCACCGGTCCGGGCCGGACGGCGACGGGCGGTGGTGGGGCGGGCGGCACCGGGCGGGACGGCGCGGCCCCGGGTGACGGAGACGGTTGGGGCGGTAGCGCGGCGGGTGGCGGTGTCGGCGGCGACGGGTCGGAGACCGGTCCGAGTGGACCGTTGGACCGGTTGGCGGCGGTGACGCTTACCGGGGAGGGCACGCTGCAGGCTGCGGTGGCACGGCTGCGCCGCGACCGGCTCGGCGACACGCTTGTCGTCCTCACCGGACCGGGAGCGACCGAGGATCTGGGGCACGTCGGGGCGCTGCGCGGCGCGTACCCGTCGGTGGTGGTCGGGATCTTCGGGGCGACGGAGCCGACGCCGCCGGGCGCGGCCGGCCTGGTCGTCGTCGACGCGGCCGACGGGGCGGGCTTCGCCGCCGAGTGGGACGGGGTGCGCCGGTGGTGAGGCTGCTGCGGGCGGTGGCGGTGCCGGCGACGCTTGTCGTGCTGGTCACGCTGGCCGGGGTGGTGCTCGGCCGGGTGTACGCGGGATCGCTGCTGACGATGCTTGTGGCTGGCGCGGCGGTCGGGTCGGTGCTTGTCAGCGTGGTGACCCGGCGGCTGCCGTCCTGGCAGGTGGCGCCGGTGTCGGTGCTGGCCATGCTCGGGTGGACGGCGGTCTGCCTGCGGGTGGCGGCCGCTGGCGCGCAGGTGCCGGGCGGGTTCGCCGAGGTGGCTGGCGACGCCGCCCGCAACGCCATTCCCCGGCTGCTGACCGCGATGATCCCGGTGGAGGCGACGCCGGACACGATCCTGCTGCCGGTGGTCGCCGCCTGGCTGGCCGGGTTGGCCGGGGCGGAGGTGGCCCTGCGGGCCGGGCGGGTGCTGCTGGGCTACCTGCCGCCGGTGCTGCTGCACGCTGGCGCGGTGTACGTGGTCGGACCGAACGCGGAGCCGGCGATCGGCGCGACCGTGGCGTTTGTGGTGACGGCCGCGCTCGGGTTGGCGGTGTCGTCCCGACCCGCGGACGGTGACCCCGCCGACGGGCTCGCCCCGGCGGTGCGGTCCGGGGTGCGGGCCCGGCTGGCGGTGGCCTCGGCCGCCGGTACGACGGTGGTGGTGGCGCTGGCGGCGCTGCTCGGCCCGGCGGTGGCCGCCCTGGTGGACACCCGGCCGGTGGATCCGCGGCGTTATGTGCAGCCGCCGCAGGTGGAGACGCTTGACGAGAACCCGCTGATCCGGATCTCCGGTTGGGCGTTGAATCCGGAACAGGAACTGTTCCAGGTGACGACCGACTCCCCCGGCGAGCCCGGGCCGACAGGGGGCGCGGCGACGGGCAGTGCCGCGGTGCGGATCCGGCTGGCCGTGCTCAGCGACTACGACGGGGTCACCTGGCGGGTGGGCGCGACCTACCGTAACGCCGGCCGGATCCTGCCCGCCGTCGAACCGGCGCCGTACGCCACCGTCGAAACCGTCCGCCAGGAGATCACCGTCGGTGACCTCAGTGGACGGCTGCTGCCCGCGGTACCCACCCCACGTGAGGTGAGCGGCGCCCGGGTCGCCTACGACCCGGGCACCGGCACGCTGATCCGTCCCGACGGACTCGCCCCCGGCCTGCGCTACACGGTGACGTCGGCCCGGGAGCGCCCCGACGCCAACCTGCTGGCCACCGCGAACACCCCGGCCGGGGACGCGGTGGCCCGGGTGCTGCACGTGCCCGACGGGGCACCGGAGCAGCTGCGGCGGCTGGCCACCCAACTGGCCGAGGAGAACGGCGCGCCGTACGCGCGGGCGGCGGCGATCGAGCAGTGGCTGGCCGAGCACTACCGGCTGGTCGCCGACGCGCCGAGTGGCCACGCCTACCCGAACCTGGCGTTCTTCCTGTTCGGGCCGCGCAATGGCGGTGGACAGCGCGGCACGTCCGAACAGTTCGCGGCGTCGTTCGCGGTGCTGGGCCGGCTCGCCGGGCTACCGACCCGGGTGGTGGTCGGGTTCGCCGCTCCCGGGTCGGGTCCGGTGCGGGCCGCCGACGCGTACGCCTGGCCGGAGGTGCTCTTCGACGGCCTCGGCTGGGTGGCGTTCGATCCGCTGCCCCGACCGGACGAGGAGCCCCGACCGGTGGAGGAGGACTTCCGCCCCCAGCCGGAGGATCCGCCCCCGTCGGAGCAGCCGGAGCCCACCCTGGAGCCGACCGCCTCGCCACCGGCGCAGGCCGCTCCCGCCGGCCCGGCGGACAGCGGGGGCGTACCGACGCCGGTGCTTGTCGGCGGCACCGGCGGCGGTCTGCTGCTCGTCGTCGTGGCGCTGCTGGCCACCCTCGCCGGTCTGCGCCGGGCACAGACCCGGGCCCGACTGCACCGGGGCGACCCCGGCCACCGCATCGCCGGCGCCTGGCGGGAGCTGACCGACACGCTGCGGTTGGCCGGCCGGCCGGTCGCCGCCGACCTGTCCGCCACCGAGGTCGCCGCCGTGGCCAGACAGACCCTGACCGAGGCCATCCGTCGCGTCGAGGACCGTCAGGTGTCGACGGCGGCACAGCTCGCCGTCGACGACCTCGCCACGCTGATCAACCAGGTCGGTTTCGCACCCGGCACGGCCACCGCCGAACAGGCCGAGGCCGCCGCCGAGGCCGCCACCACCTACAGCGGGACGCTGCGCGCCGCCCGTCCCCACTGGCGTCGCCTGCTCTGGTCGGTGCACCCGGGCCCCCTACGCTGGCCCCGCTAACTCCCACCCTCCTACCGTGATGCGGGTGGGGGCGGAGCGGTCGGCGATCAGGTGGCGGCACGCAACCGGCGGACGAGTTTGCGGAGGCCGGACTGCCAGCCGTCGGGGTCCTCGGCGCGGCGGCGAGCATATTCGGCCACCTCCGGGTGCGGCAGGATCAGGAACCGTTCCTCCGCCATCCCCGCCACCGCCGCCGCAGCCACCTCGTCCGGGCTGAGCACCGCGCCGGAGGCCGCGATGACCTGGGCACCGAGGTGCCCGGCGGCCAACCCGTCGGCCAGCATCGGCGTGTCGACCCCCTGCGGGCACAGCGCGCTGACCCGGATCCCCTGGTCCCGGTAGGTCACCGACAGCCACTCGGCGAACCCCACGGCGGCGTGCTTGGTGGTGGTGTACGCGGCGTCGCCGACGGCGGTCAGCACTCCCGCCGCCGAGCAGGTGTGCAGCAGGTAGCCGCTGCCCCTGGCGAGCATCGCCGGCAGCACCGCCCGGGCGGCGTACACGTGGGCGAGCACATTGACCCGCCAGGACCGGTCCCAGCCGGCGTCGTCGACCTCCACTCCCCCGCCGCTGCTCACTCCGGCGTTGGCGCAGAACACGTCGATGCGGCCGTAGCGGCGTTCGGTGTCGGCGACCAGTGCCCGTACCTGTTCCTCGTCGGTGACGTCGACGGCGACGCCCCGGGCCAGCGGGCCCACGGCGGCGGCGACCGCCTCGGTGGCGGCACCGTCCAGGTCGGCCAGGACCAGCGCGGCGGCTCCCTCGGCGGCAAACCGTCGGGCCAGCGCCGCACCGATTCCCCCGGCCCCGCCGGTGATCACCGCTACCCGGTCGGTGAGGTTCACGCCGACTCCTTCGCGTCGCGCCCGAGCCGGGCGACAAGGGTGGCCAGCGCCGCCGGGTCGGTGGCGGTGACCTCGGGGGTGGGCAGCAAGGCCAGCACCGGTACGTCCACCCCGGCGTCGACGTACCGACTCACCTGTGCCCGGCACTGCTCGGGCGAGCCGTGCAGGATCAACGCGTCGACCACCTCGTCCGGGATCGCGGCCAGGGCACCGCGCCGGTCGCCGGCCGCCCACGCCGCCCACATGTCCGCCAGCGCCTCCTGCCGACCGAGCCAGCGGTGGAACTCCGCGTACGCGGGCACGGTCAGATAGCTGGTGATCATCCGCCGGCCGAGGGTGCGGGCGTACCCGGCGTCCTCGGTGGGACAGACGAAGATCCGGGCGACCACCTCGAACTGTGGACGCCGCTGCCCCAGCTCGGTCACCGCTCGGGGCACGTCGGTGGCGGCGAGCCAGTTGAGGATGACTCCGTCGGCCTCGGCGGCGGCCAGCCGCAGCATGCCCGGACGCAGCGCGGCCAGCAGCAGCGGCGGCGGGACCGCCGGTGGCCGTTCCAGGGCGAACCGGCGGACGGCGAAGGTGTCGAAGGCGCCGTCGACGGTCTCCCCGCGCAGCGCCGCCCGCAGGAAACGCAGCACGTCGCGGGTGC
Source organism: Micromonospora sediminimaris (assembly GCF_016863575.1). NCBI lineage: Bacteria > Bacillati > Actinomycetota > Actinomycetes > Micromonosporales > Micromonosporaceae > Micromonospora > Micromonospora sediminimaris. Next base: position 67,253 of record NZ_BOPD01000021.1, on the reverse strand, counting down.
GCCGGAACGGTTCGGTGAACTCCACGGCGTTCCAGTCGGAGACCACCACCGGCGACGACGCGCCGATGCCGAGGGCGAACCGGCCGGGGGCGACGTCGGCCAGCGCGGCGGCGCTCATCGCCAGCAGGCCGGGTCCACGGGTGAACGCCGGTGTGATCGCGGTGCCGAGCCGCAGTCCGGGCTGCCAGGCGGCGGCCAGCGCCAGCGGGGTGAACGCATCGGCCCCGTTGACCTCGGAGGACCACACGTCGGTGTAGCCGGCGTCGGCGAGGGCCGCGTACACCGCGGCGTGGTCAGCGAGCGGGATCCCGCCCAGTGGCACCGTCATTGCCCATCGCGTCGTCATCGGTCGATGGTGCCCGCCCCTGCCTCGTCGGGCAAGGTCATGGCGGCAGTCGCAGGGCCGTCACCAGCGTTAACCTTCCCAGCGTGACCTTCTCGCTCGTCGCCCGCTCCGACGACGGCCGGCTGCACGGCATCGTCGTGGCGAGCCGTTTCCTGGCCGCCGGCGCGCTCGTGCCGGGTGCCGCAGCCGATGTGGGGGCGATCGCCACCCAGGCGCACGTGAACCTGGCCTACCGGCCGCAGGGGCTGGCGCTGCTGCGGACCGGTGTGTCCGCCGCCGGCGTGGTCGCCGGCCTGGTCGCCGCCGATCCGGAACGCGATCACCGCCAGCTCGGGGTGGTCGCCGCCACCGGGCCGGGTGCCACCTGGACCGGCGCCCATTGCCGGGGCTGGGCCGGTGGGCAGGCCGGCGACGGCTGGGCGGCGCAGGGGAACATCCTCACCGGCCCGCAGGTCGTCGACGCGCTCCGCGACGCCTGGCTGGCCGGTGTCGACCTGCCGTTCGCGCAGCGGCTGCTCACGGCGCTGCGGGCCGGTGAGGCCGCTGGCGGCGACCGGCGCGGCCGGCAGAGCGCGGGGCTGCTCGTGGTGCGCCGTGGTGGCGGGTACGGCGGCACCGGCGACGTCATGATCGACCTGCGGGTCGACGACCATCCAGACCCGGTCACGGAACTCGACCGGCTGCTCGCGGTGCACACCCTGCTGTTCAGCCGGCCCGATCCGGCCACCCTGCTGGACCTGACCGGCGCGCTGGCCGCCGAGGTCGCCGGTCTGCTGACCGGGCTCGGGTACCCGGCCGATCCCGCGGAGCCCGAGGACGCGTTGGTCGCCTGGGCCGGGCTGGAGAACCTGGAGGAGCGGTTGGCACCCGGTCGGATCGACCCGGTGGTCCTGGCCCACCTGCGCGCCGCCGTTCCGCACGTGCCGGCGCCCCGCACCGCCGCCTGATCCGCCGGCTGCCGCGCGCAGCGGCGACGCGTGTCTGCTCCGGGCCCCCGGCGACGGCCCGGGCGGGCGAATGCGGATACGCGGGCCGGTCGCCGGTCAGCCGCCGAAGGCGAGCAGTCGGATGCCGGCGGTGTCGAGGGCGTGTTGTTCGGCCGGACTGCGCGGGCTGCGTCCGGTGGCCTTGCGGATCAGGGTCAGCCGGTCCCAGCCGAGGCCCACCGGCAGCGCCTGCCCGCCGATGAGCAGTTCGGCGATCACCTGGGCGGCGGTCGGGGTGAGCCACGGTGGTCGGTTCAGCGCCTCGGCCAGGTCGAGGCCGTGCACACCGACCTCCACCACCCGGGTACGCAGGAACTCCGTCACCGTCATCGCGTCGCCGTGCCGGGTGCGTACCACCCGGTCGGCGGGGTGGGCGTCGACCGCGGTGAGGGTGGCCCGCCAGGTCCGGTCGAAGTCCGCGTCGAGCAGCGCGCCGGTCCGCTCCGCCAGCCGTTCGACGCTGCCCGGGACAGCCTCAACCCGGGCGGCCCCGATCCGGGCGGCCTCGACCCGGGCGGCCTCGGTCCGGGCGGCTTCGATCCGGGCGGCTTCGATCCGGGCGGCGTCGACTTTCGGGACGAATTTCGCGGCGCCGAAGTATCCGGCGGCGTCGACCTGGGCAGGACCGGGTGCCGTGGCGGCCAGCATGTCGGCCAGCCGGCCGGCTCCGGTGCGTACGTGGGCCAGCAGGTCGGCCACCGTCCACGGGACGCAGCGGGTCGGGCGGTCGAGGTCCGAGCGGTCGAGGGTACGCAGCACCGAGCCGAGCCGCTCGCACTCGTCGCGGAAGGCCGACCGTACGACGCTCATCCGGTCAGCCCTTGTAGCGGGGCACGAGACGATGCACGGCGGTGAGCACCAGCGCCATCACCACCGCCATGGCGCCGGCGACGCCGGCGGCGCTGCCCGCGTAACCGACGAACAGCGGACGGCGGGGCAGCTCCGCCGCCGGGGTGGACCGCAGGCCCACCAGCCACCACAGGGCCAACCCGCAGCCGGCGATCGCGAGCAGCCCGCCCACGCCCAGCAGCAGGGCGGTGAGCCGGTGCGCGTCACCGGGCGCGACCTCCGCCCGTTCCCGCTGGGTGATCAGCAGCAGCAGGCCGGCCAGCGCCGCCCAGACGCCGACCACCAGGAACGCGGCGACCGCGTCGCTGGGCCGGTGCCAGCCCGCCGACAGGGTCGCCACCCCGGCGGTCGCGGCGTAGCCGGCGCCGATCACGGCGCCGACGGCCCGCACCTTGGGCGGGAGCACGAGCACCAGGGCCACCGCCACCGATCCGGCGACCGTGGTGTGCCCGCTGGGCAGGCTGTTGCCGACGTACGCCCGTTCCAGGTCGATGCCGTAGTCGGGGCGGCTCAGCCCGTACTTGAGCAGTTGGGTGGTGACGTTGGCGCCCGCGATCAGCAGGGTCGCCGCGACGGCCAGGGCGACCCGACCTCGGATCAGCGCGATGAACCCGATCATCACGGTGACTGCCAGCAGCGACACCACGGACATGGCGTTGAGGATCCGGTCGACCGGTTCCTCGATGTGGTCGCGGCCGATCCGGTTGCCGGTGAGGGCCACCGTGTCGATCCACTGGCCGATCTCCGTGTGCAGGGCGAATCGCCAGACGGCGATGAAGGCCGCCGTCTGAATGAGGGCCAGCACGACCAGCCAGACCGCAGTACCACCCCTGGGCGTCACGCGCACCCGCACAACTTAGCGGCACGCCACCGGCGTCCGGCCGGTGGCCCGTCCGTGGCGTGGAGATAGGTTGGCCGCAGGCGAAGGAGGGCGCGTGACCGGTACGTCGGAGCGGGACGTCGCCGTGGACGGGCGGCCCGAGTCGCTGGCCGATCTGCTCGGCGGGCGCCGCGGGGCCGTGGACGCCACCGTGCCGCCGGTCGCGTTCGCGGTGGGCTGGCTCGTGGCCGGACGGTCGGTCTGGGCCGGGGTGGTGGCGGCGCTGATCGCCGGCACGGTGGTGGCCGGCTGGCGGTTGCGCCGCGGTGACCGGCCCCGGTCGGTGCTGGTCGGGCTGCTCGCGGTCTGCGTGGCCGCGCTGGTGGCGGTGCGCACCGGGCGGGCGGAGGACTTCTTCCTCGTGCAGGTGCTGGCCAACGCCGCCAGCGCGCTGGCGTGGGCGGTGAGCATCCTCGTGCGCTGGCCGCTGCTGGGGGTGGTCGTCGGCACCGCGCTGGGGCAGCGCGGGCGCTGGCGCCGTGACCCGGCGCTGCTGCGGGCGTACGGGCGGGCCAGTTGGGTGTGGACGGGGACCTACCTGCTGCGGGTGGCGGTGTTCGTGCCGCTGTATCTCGGCGGTCACGTGCTCGCCCTGACCGCGGCCCGGGTGGGACTGACCTGGCCGCTGGTCGCGGCGGCGCTGGCGGCCAGTTGGGCCGTGCTGCGCCGGTCGTTGCCGGCCGGTCACCCCGGTCTGCGGCACCCGGTGACGCCGCAGACTGAGCCGGCCGCGAAGGCACCGGAAGACGGCGAGTCGAACGCGCCGGGGCAGGAACAATAAAGGAGAGGCCGCCACGGGGGGAGCGGCCTCTCCGGTGATGTACGTTACTCCGTCCCGGGCCGGGTTGTGATCCCGGGGCGGTCACTTTTTTTCGCTATGTGCGCGCCGTGCTCGGCGGGTCGGGGTGGTGGGGTGGGCCGACCGCTCCGCTGCGTCGGCCAGAGGGCCGACCCACCCCGGCCTGACCGTGGGTGTCAGGCCGTCTACCGGACCTGCCTCTACCCCCGAGGCCCGGCCGGTGCCTCCGGGTGGGTCACCGCCCACCCGGAGGAGTTCGTTCAGCCGTTGGGGAACAACTTCCCGTAGTCGGCGTAGGCCATGGCGACGTCCGCCTGGGCCCAGAAGCGGTGGTAACGGAACTCGGGCTCCGGCCCACCATCGAGGTACGCCTGCACCTTCGGCCACGCCGGGTCGTCCTTGTAGAACGACCGGATGTCGAGGAAGCTCTTCCCCGGCGCGATGGCGTCACCGTTGGGCATCTCACCGGTCCAGCCCGGCGGGATGTACAGGCCCTGCCCGGTGGAGGCGTCGTAGACGTCGTCGAAGCGCTCGTAGTCGCCACGCTTCTCCACCGTCGAGACACCCTGGTCGTCGGTGTGCGCGTGCAGCGCGTCCAGCAGCCCCTTGGCGGTTTCCTTCGCCTCGGTGTCGCCCGACTTCGCCGCGTACGCGATGAGGGTGCGGGCGTAGGCGGCGGCGACGCCGACGTCCTGGCCCCGGACCGTCACCTCGACGTGCAGGTTGTTGTTCGGCTGCGGGTTGTCCGGGTTCCAGTTGTTGGGCTGGCCGGTCCACTCCATGTCCGACGGGATGGACCAGTCCTCACCCAGCGTGGTGTGCTCGATCGCCCACGGAACCCACTTGTCCAGCAGCGCCTTGGCCTGGGCGTTGCCGCTGACCAGGTACAGCTCGGCGATGCGCTGCATCGACCAGGCCTGCATGCCGAACCACCGGTTCGACGGCGGGTCGTTGTAAACCGGGTCCTCGTCGTAGAACATGCCGTAGAAGGTGGCCGTGCCGGCCGGCGGCTGGCCGTAGTGCCCGCCCCAGCTGTTGGTCGCGCCACCGGCGATGCCGCCCTCGGCCGACTGGAGCCAGGTGTAGAGCTCCAACTGCCGTTCGAGGCTGTTGGTCCAGTCCGCCGCCGCGTTCGGCGAGCGCGGCTTGAGCTCGTCGACGTTTGTCAGCGCCCAGGCCGCGAACGGGTTCTGGTAGCCGAAGTGGCTGTGGCTGGAGCCGATCCGCCAGGACCAGTTCTGGCTGGTCTCGTACGCGCCGCCCCAGGCGTAGTACCAGGAGAGCAGGTAGTGGGCGGAGTCGCGGCCGGAGCCGGCCGGGCAGGTGCTGGCCCCGACGCAGTTGCCGATCCGCTTGAAGTACTTGTCGAACAGGGCGTACCGCAGGTAGTCACCCATCTTGGCGGCCTTGGCCACGGTGGCCGCGACGTCGGCCTCCTTGTTCTGCTCCTTGGCCCAGGTCAGCGCCCAGTACGCGGCCTGCACGGCGCGCGCGTCGGCGTCCGGAGCGTTTGTGTACTTCCACTGCTTGGCGGGGGCCTGCGACTCCTTGATGAACAGGTCCAGGTAGCCGTACTGACCGCCGTGGGCGAAGGTGTCGCAGGACGGCTGCGGCACGGTCTCCCACACCGACTCCTGGGTGCCCCGCTGGAAGGTGTTGATGTACGCGGGGCGGGTGGTGCCGTCGCCGCAGCGGCCGTAGCCGTAGACGTTGTCGACGTCCAGCAGCCAGTGCATGCCGTAGACGGAGCCGGTGTTGTAGGTCGACCGGAGCTCCGCGCGCAGCGGGTCCTGGCCGACCGGCACGTTCGAGTCCAGCTGCGACGGGTACTGGCTGGGCAGGTCGTGCTCGGCGGCGTAGGTGGCGTCACCGGCGGAGCCGGCGGTCGGCTGGTCGGCGTCGGACGGGATGATGTACCGCTCCATCACCGTCCAGGCGTCGTTGAACGGCTCCCAGTTCTGGGTCACCCGACCGTAGTAGGCCTCCAGCCACAGCCAGAAGCTGAACGCCTCGGAGGTGGTCTCGTGGCCGTGGTCCGGCGCCTCGACGATGAGCGTCTCGATGGAGTGGTACGGCACGCCCTCCGGGCTGAAGTAGCCCGCGTTCTTGATCTTGTTGTACTGGGTGAGGAAGCGCTGCACGTACTCGTCGTCCCCGCCGGGCACATCATTGTCGATCTCGGTGACGGTGACCGTCGCCGGGGTGTGGCCGGTGGCCGAGGCGGTGACGGTGGCGGTGCCGCCGACGGTGTCCTCGTCCTCCGCCGCCCGGACGGTCACGTCGACGCCGGTGTTCCAGTTCGACGTGGTCAGCGTCGCCGAGGTCGGCGTGACGGTGACGTCCGTGTCGCCGGTACGCGCCAGGCTCACCGCGACGTTCGCGGAGGGCGCCCGGCTCAACTTGAGGTTGAACGTCGAGCTGCCGCCCTCGGGGACGGTCACCGCGGTCGGCGTGGCGACCACGGCCGGCGAGGTGGAGGCGGCGACGGTGAACGACCGCTCGGCGATCGCGGACAGACCGCTGTTGTCGTACGCCCGGGCCTGAACCGTGTAGTCACCGGCCGGCAGGCTCTCCAGGGTGTACGCGTACGGCGCGCTGGTGTCGGTGTTGACCAGCAGCCCGTTGCGGTAGAACTCGACCCGGGCGACGGTGCCGTCGGGGTCGCTGGCGGTGGCGGTCAGCGGCACGGTCGCCGGGGCCGTGAACGGGCCGGCGGGCACCGACAGGCTGACCGTCGGGGGTTGCTGCGCCGTGCCACCGCAGGTGACCCCGTTGACCGAGAACGAGGTCGGCTTCGCGTTGGTGCCGGAGTAGGAGCCGTTGAAGCCGATGCTGGTGCTGCCGCCGGCCGGGATGTTGCCGTTCCAGGACTCGTTGACGGCGGTGACCTCGTTGCCGCTCTGGCTCCACCGGGCCGACCAGCCCTGGGTGACCCGTTGGTTGCCGGGGAAGGCGAACTTCAGGGTCCATCCGTTGATCGCGTCACCGGTGTTCCTGATGGTGACGTTGGCGGTGAAGCCGTTGCTCCAGTCATTTGTCGTATAAACCACGTCGCAGGCCGGTGCGGCCTGTGCGGCGGCGGCGGGGACTGTCGCCCCACCGATCGCCAGCGCCGCGGCGGCGAGCCACGCCAGGCGCCGGCGTCTAGCCAGGTTTCTCATCTGCGCGGTGTCTCCTCGGACCAGGCCGGTGGCGGTGGCGCACCGGCGGTGGCGCCTCGGGGACGACGGGTCCGCCGAGGTGCCAGTGGATGGTGGTCGCTGCGGCCCGGGTCGGGCCAGCGCGGCGGGGCGCCGTATGGGACGGCAGCTGCTCCCGCTGCTAGCAGGACGCCGTACCGGACGAGCCGGAAGCCCTCGGCGACCCGCGCTCACGCGTAACTTGGCTCCGCGCGGTCGATCGACAGTGTGCCATGGAAGCGCTCCCAACACCAGCAAGGGAACTTCCGGAAACACCGACTTGTTTCGATCTCATTTTGGGGCTTTCACAAAGCCGTGACGGGCGTTACAGTCGCAACAACGTCGATGGGAGCGCTTCCATCGACAGAGTTCCACCCGGAATATCGCTCGGGGTCGTGCCCACGGCTCCGGGGAACAGACCACAGGCCGACGGCGGGCCAGCCCGGACACCGCCGTCAGCCGTCACCCCACCACAGTGGAGGGAGGTGGATCCTCAGCCACTCGCGTGGCCCGGCTCCCGCGCGACACGCACAACTGGGACGCCAATCCGAACGTGCGTGTACCGCAACACGGTGGGGACGGGGGTTGCCCTCCCCCGTCCCCACACTAAACCCCCGTTCACGATGGGAAAAGAGGCCGACGGGTCAGACGCGCACCACCCGCGCGCCCCGCACGGCAGTCGACCCGCCCGCCGACCGCCATCCGCGACGCCCCGCCGACCGCCCGGGCGCGCACAAAGGTCCGCCCGCGGTACTCGGCGCACCCGGTCCCGCTCGCACCAACTGCCCGACCGGCACTGCGCCCTTCCCCACCCCACGTCATCCCGCCACCGAGGTCGTCCGCCCCACCCCTCGTGACGACTCGACCCGGCGGGGACCGCCTACCCTCTACCCTTTGTTGGGAGCGCTCCCGGGCTCAGGCGGTCGTCCCCATCCACGAGGAGAACCCATGTCGATACTCACCAGGCGGCACCTGCTGCGCCGCGCGGCGCTCTCCGCCACCGCCGCCACCCCGGTCAGCGCCGTCCTCGGCAGCACCGCCGCGGCCACCACGGCCACCGGTCTCGCCGGCTGCCAGCCCGGCGACCCGGCCGACGAGACGGCCACCGCGTCGAGCCCGAGCACCCGGCGGTCCTTCCCGCCCGACTTCGGTTGGGGCGCCGCGACCTCCGCGTACCAGATCGAGGGCGCCGCCAAGGAGGACGGCCGCGGCGAATCGATCTGGGACACGTTCAGCCGGGCGCCGGGACGCACCCGCAACGGCGACACCGGCGACGTGGCCGCCGACCACTACCAACGCTATGCCGAAGACCTCGATCTGATGCGCGACCTGGGGCTGCGCAGCTACCGGTTCTCCATCTCCTGGCCGCGCATCCAGCCCGACGGAACCGGCGCCGCCAACCAACGCGGCCTCGATTTCTACCGTCGTCTCGTCGACGGTCTGCACGAACGCGGGATCGCCCCGATGGCCACGCTGTTCCACTGGGACCTGCCGCAGAGCCTGCAGGACACCGGCGGCTGGGAGTCCCGCGACGTCGCCCAGCGCTTCGCCGACTACGCCGGCATCGTCTTCGACGCCCTCGGCGACCGGGTACCGGTCTGGCTGACCATCAACGAGCCGAAGACCGTGGTGCAGAACGGCTACCTCTTCGGCCATCACGCCCCCGGCCGGCAGGACCCCGACGCGGCGTACCTGGTCGCCCACCACCTCCAACTCGCCCACGGCCTCGCCGTCCGCGCCCTGCGCGCCACCGGCGGAAAGAGCCGCATCGGCCCCGCCTTCAACCTGCACCCCTGCTACCCCGCGGACGACTCGACCGCCGCCGCGGAGGCCGCCCGCCTCTACGACGGCTACGAGAACCGCCTCTACCTCGACTCCGCGTTGACCGGCAGCTACCCGGCCGACGTGCTGGCCGATCTCGGACCCGACAGCCGGATGGTCCGCGCCATCCGCGACGGTGACCTGGAGATCATCTCCACCCCGATCGACCTGCTCGCGGTGCAGTACTACACCCCGATCTACGTCACCGCGTCCGGCGGCACGGTACGCCGCTGGCCCACCTCCGAGGCGGACTGGCAGCAGATCTACCCCGAGGGGATGTACGACGTCCTGACCCGGGTCACCCGCGACTACGGGCCGATCCCCCTCACCGTCACCGAGAACGGCCTGCCCACCCCGGACGAACTCAGCGCCGACGGCACCGTCGACGACGACGGCCGCGTCACCTTCCTCCGCGACCACCTGACCGCCGCACATCGGGCGATCGCCGAAGGCGTGCCGCTGGAGAGCTTCCACGTCTGGTCCCTGCTCGACAACTTCGAATGGGCCGAGGGCTACGAGCAGCGCTGGGGGCTGATCTACGTCGACTACCCCACCCAGCGACGGGTGTTCAAGCGCAGCGCCCACTGGTACCGCCAGGTCATCGCGGACAACGCGGTCTGACGCGTCAGCGCGGCGGCGGCCCGACCCGGGGCCGCCGCCGCGGCACGTACGATCCCGACATGCCTGAGCACAACCGTCTGGGCCGGCCGTTCTGGGCCTTCTGGAGCGCCGCCGCGCTGGCCAATCTCGGCGACGGCATCCGGGTGGCCGCCTTCCCGCTGCTGGCCGCCGCACTCACCGACGACCCGCTGGCCGTAGGTGCGGTTGCCGCCGCGCAGTTCCTGCCGTGGCTCGTCTCCGGGATGTTCGCCGGAGCCCTCGCCGACCGCCGAGCCACCCGTACGCTGCTCGCCGCCGCCGACACCGGCCGCGTCGTGGTGCTGGCCGCGCTGGCCACCACGGTCGCCCTGGGCTGGGCCACCATCTCGCTCGTCGTCGCCGCCGCGTTCCTGCTCGGCGTCGGCGAGACCATCCGGGACACCGCCGCACAGACCGCCGTACCCAGGCTCGTCCCCGACGCGCAGTTGGAGAAGGCCAACGGGCGGCTGGTCGCCGGGGAGATCGTCGGCAACGAGTTCGTCGGCCCACCGGTGGGCGCCCTGCTGTTCGTGCTGGGTGCGGCCATCCCGTTCGCCGTCAACGGGGCCACCCTGGCCCTGGCGGTGATGCTCGTGCTCTCGCTGCCGCTGACCCTGGCGCACCGGGCCACCGCAGCTGCCGGCGACGCCCCGCCGAGCGCCGACGGCGACGGTGCCCTGGCCGGTTTGCGCTGGCTCGTCCGCCAGCCGACGCTGCGCACCCTGGTGCTCGTCACCGCTGCCGTGGCCGCCGCGGACACCGCCTGGTTCGCGATCTTCGTGCTCTACGCCCGCGATGCCCTCGGCCTCGGCGCGTTCGGCTTCGGTCTGCTGCTGGCCACCGGCGCCGCCGGTGGACTGATCGGCTCGTTCGCCGCCGACCGTCTCGTCGCCCGCTTCCAGCACCGGTCCGTGTTGACCTGGTCCATGGCCGTCACCGCCGGCGTACCGGTCCTGCTGGCCGTCGTCGGGCACCGCGCCGTCGCGGTGGTCGTGGTGGTCACCACCAGCGCCGCGTTCGCCGTGCTCAACGTCGCCGCGCTGTCGGTACGCCAACGGCTGGTGCCGGGCGGGCTGCTCGGTCGGGTCATCGCCGCCTCCCGCGTGGTCACCTACAGCTGCACCGCGCTGGGCGCGCTGGCCGGCGGTGCCCTGGCCGCCCGAGCCGGCATCGAGGCGCCGTTCCTGTTCAGCGGCGTCGTCGCCGTGGCCGCCACCGTCGCCTGGTGGGTCGCCTCCCGACCCACCACCCCCGGCCCCGCGCCCGGCCTCCGGTAAGCGTTCGGCCGGCCGCCCACTGCCCCGCCGGATCAGCGGGGCAGCGCCTGCTGAAGTTCGGCGCGCAGGGCCGGGGTCAGCATCTCCCCGGCCTGCTTGGCCAGCCGGGCCATCTCGTAGCCCACCACGCCGATGTCGGCGTCCGCCGCCGCCAGGGTGGCCAGGATCGAGCCGTCGCGTACCTGCATCACCAGGAAGTAGCCCCGGCCCATCTCCACCACGGTCTGCTTGACCACGTCCCCGTCGAACATCTGGGCGGCACCGGCGGTGATGCTCATCAGTCCCGAGGTCACCGCAGCGAGCTTGTCGGCGTGGTCCCGTGGCAGGTGGTCGGATATCGCGACCAGCAGCCCGTCGGAGGAGACCACCACCGCGTGCGCCACCCCGGGCACCCGCTCCGCGAACGCGCTGACCAGCCAGCTCAGGTCGCGAGCCTCCTGCGACAACGTCGTCACTTCCGTCCTCCTTCGCTCCACGCCCCGAGCGGTGGCACGGGTATCTCGGTGGTCTCCTCAGACTCTGCCCGCCGTACGCCGCTGTACAACCTGGACAACATCCCGCCGACGGCTTCCGGATCCGGATCGTCGCGGGCCGTCGACTGCTGCTCTGGACGGGCCGGCTGGGTCACCGCACTGAGCTGCGCCATCGGCACCCGCATCGGCAGACCCCGTTCGTTCGTCCCGGCGGTCACCGGCACGGCCGGCGGGGCCGGCGCGCCGGCCCCGACCGCGGGGACGACCGACGACGAGGGGCCCTCCCGCGACCACCAGCCGCTCCCGCCGCTGGCCGGTGCCGCTGCCGGGGCGAGCACGTCCTCGGCGCGTACCGGCACCGGGTGGGCCTGGCGGGGCACCGTGGTCGGACGTCGCCCGGCCACCGGCAGATCCGCCGGCCCCGGGTCGGCCGGGGCGACCGCGACCGGGCGAGGTGTCGCGACGGGCAGCCCGCGCGGCGAGGGCACCGGGTCCAGGCTCGGCGGCGGCGCTTCGGCAAGCAGCGGACGCGGCAGGCGTACCCGGGCCACCAGTCCACCGGCACCGCCGTGCAACCGCACCTCGATGCCGTGCCGAGCGGCGAGGTGACTGACCACGAACAGACCCATCCGCTCGACCGCCGCCACGTCGGCGGCCGGCGGGGCGGCCAGCACCGCATTCGCCTCCGCCAGTGCCGCCGGGCTCATCCCGAGGCCCTGGTCGGCGATCTCGATCACCGCCCCAGACCCCTCCACCCGGGCCATCACCTGCACGATGGTGTCCGGCCGGGAGAAGGCGGTCGCGTTCTCCAGCAACTCGGCCAGCAGGTGCACCAGCTCACCAACCGCGTGCCCGACCACGTGCAGATCCGCCACCGCCTCGTGCCGCACCCGCTGGTACTGCTCGATCTCGGCGCTGGCCGCCAGCAGCACCGCGCTCAGCCCGATCGGCCGGTTCCACCGGCGGGTCGACTCGGTACCGGCGAGCACCAGCAGGCTCTCGTCGTTACGGCGCATCCGGGCGGCGAGGTGATCCAGCTTGAACAGGTTCTCCAGCTGCTCGGGGTCGCCCTCCTCGCGCTCCAGGTCGTCGAGCAGCTCCAGCTGCCGCTCCACCAGCACCTGGCTGCGTCGGGCGAGGTTGATGAACATCGCGTTGACGTTGCGACGCATGTTCGCCTGCTCGACGGCCACCCCGACGGCGCTACGGTGCACCGCGACGAACGCCTCGGCCAGTTCTCCGATCTCGTCGAGCGACCGTACGACCGCCGGCGAGACGTCGATCGGCGGTACGCCACCGGAGACCGACCGCAGCCGGGCCAGCGCCTCGGGCAGCTCGATCTGCGCGATCCGCAGCGCCTGTGAACGCAGCAGCCGGATCGACCGGGCCAACGACCGACCGATCAGCACCGAGATCAGCACCGCCACCAGCAGGACCGTGATGATCACGCCGACGACCAGCAGCGTCTCCCGCAGCTGGGTCTCGCTCGCGTCGTCGGCCTGCCGCGCCGAAGCCGACAGCACGTCTGCCTCAAAGCCCTGCAACAGCTCGTGGCGGGCCTCGCTGGCCGTCCACCACTGCTCCGCGTCAAGCACCGCCGACCCGGACGTGCCCTGCGACAGCGCCTGCTCCTCCATCCGGGAGGCGGCGATGAAGGCGGGGTCCAGGCTCATCTCGTCGTAGCGGGTCACCTGTGCGCTCGTCGCCGCGATCCGGAACGCGCCGAGCGCGGTCAACTGACGCGCCCGCAGGTCAGGCAGCTGGGCCGCGTCCTCGGAGTCGTAGCTGCCGGCACGGGCCGCCGCGTACAGCTCCGCCCGGACCCGCGAGGAGAGTTCCTTGGCCCGGGCGAACTGCACGTAGCGCAGCACCGCGTCGGCCAGCTCCGGCCGGTCGGCGCCGGGCGTCGGCTGGGCGAGCAGATTCAGCAACGCGTCGATCGCCCGGTGGTAGTTACCGATGATGGTGTCGTCGCTGAGCACCACCGTGGTCATCGTGTTCCGGATGTAGCCGACCTGCTGGTACGCCTGGGAGGCCACCACGTAGACGTCCCGCCACGAGGCGTCCGCCTCGGCCAACGGCTCAGCCGCCGCGCGCAGTTCCGCCGCTGCCTGGTCGGCGGCGTCGCGGTAGGGCTGCAACACGGCCAGCCGCTCCTCGCTCGCCTCCTCGTCGGCGGCGTCACGCAGCGCGGGCAGTTCCCCGGCTGTACGGTCGCGCTCCATCTGCAACCGGTGGGTCAGCGTGGTGATCTCGCGTCCGATGCCGACCTGGGCGGCGAAGTCACCCAGGACGCTGGCGCGGCTGACCAGGCTCTCGGTCTGCACCCCCGCCAGCACCAGGAAGGCGACCGACGGAATCACCAGCACCGTGGCCAGCTTGGTCCGCATCCGCCAGTCCCGCAGGCGCAGGGCAGAGCGACGCCGGTGGGGTACCACCCGGACGTCGAACCGACGCCGGCGGTGCTGCGACACCCCGTGCGCCTGCTCCGGTCCTACACCCACCCGCTCCTCCTCCCCCACGCGTCCGCCGCGGTCCGGGGAGCGCCGTCCATCCAACCAGGCCCGGGAGCAGTGTCAACGCCCTGCCCTTATGAACGGTTAAGGAAGGGTACTGCTGGTCGCAACCCTATGCCGAGGTCGCCGAGTCTTGATCATCCGTCCGGCCGATGTCGGCCACCACCACGGCATCGGCGATCCGGCCGGTGGCCACCAGCGCCGCGCCGGTGGCCCCGATCTCCGGGTGCCGCGCGAAGTGGACCGGCCGGGGGGCCAGCACCGCCGCGAACGCTCTCCGCCACCAGCTCGAGGCGGCCATCGCGCCGCCGCCGAGGACCACCTCCACCGGCCGGCCGACCGTGGACTCCAGCACCACCAGGTCGTCGACGACCTGCTCGCACACCCCGTACATGAGCCCGGCCAGCATCTCCACCGCAGTGGTGCCGAAGCCCAGTCCCCGCAGCTCGCCCAGCCCGGCCGGGCGCATGCCCGGCGGACGGTCACCGCCGAACCGGACGTTGGTCGGCCGACCGCCGTCGGGCGGCAGCAGGTCCAGCGCCGCCTCCAACTCGCGGCCGGTCGGCAGCCGCAGCTCCCGGTCCGCCCAGGCGAACAGGTTCCCGCCCGAGGAGTACGCGACCCCGGTCACCACATGGTCGTGGTCGACGCGGTAGCGCCACAACCGGTGGGGCAGGGCGGTCGGCTCGGCGGACGTCGACATCCGCTGCAACAGCCGCACCGCCGAGGACGTACCCACGGTCACCGCCGCCCGGGTCGGGTCGACGCAGCCGGAGCCGACGTTGGAGGCGGCGCCGTCGCCGAGCGGTGGCGTCCACCGGGCCGAAGCAAGGGCCGGCCACCGCCGCCCGTACTCGGCGCGCAGCCTCCCGTGCCAGCCGCGCGGGGCCAGTTCGGGAAGGTCGGCACCGTCGCTGCCGGCCAGCGCGCAGGCCTCCGGGTCCCAGTCCAGCGTGTGCAGGTCCAACAGGCCGGTGCCGGACGCCTGGGACATCGACATCGGCGCCTCGGTGAGCAACCCGCCGAGCACGTACTCGACAAGTCCGGTGAACCGGCCCACCCGGTCACCGGTGTGGACTCGCAGCCAGGGCAGCCGCACCGACCAGTAACAGCGGTGCCACCAGGTGCCGGTGCGCTGGTGGAAGGCGTCCGGGTCAACCGGGCCGACTGCGGTGGCCGAGGGCTCGGGCCGGGTGTCGAGCCAGGTCAGCACCGGGCCGAGCGGCTCGTCGTCGGCACCCAGCGGCACCACCGAGTGCCACTGGCCGCTGATCGCCACCAGTTCCACCCCGTCCAACCAACCCTGTCCGTGCAACTCGTCCAGGCACTCGATCAGGCAGGCCAGGTAGGCACGGGCGTCCAGGGTGCCGGCACCCTCGTCGTCGACGGTGACCGCCATGCGGCGACGAGCCAGCGCCCCCGGCAACGGTTGCGCGTCGTCCAGCACAAGCCCACGCACCGACGAGGTGCCCAGGTCCAGCGCGAGAATCTTCATCGCGGGTCAACGTACCCGGTGATCGTGACTCGACAACGCTGCCGGGCACCGGGTCCGCCGATCGGCTTCCGCGCCGACCACCCGACGCGTAGAGTGTTCGCATGCTTGCGCGATTGACCTGCTGGTGGCCCGCCGACCCGGCGGCCCTCCCCCGCGCGTAGCTTCATCAACGCGGCCGCCCGACGAGGCGGCCGCCGGTCATCTCCCGGTTTCCGGGCCGCCCCCCAACGGTGGTCACCCGGCCTGAGGAGACCGATGCACCAGCTCACCGACCTGCTCGACACGCTCGCCGCCGGCTTCGACCCCGGCCCGTTCGCGCTGTTACGCCGCGACGGCGCCGAGCATCTCGACCTGTTCACCGGGGCCGTGTCGACCGTCGACCGGCTCGTCGACATCCCGCTGCCCGCCGCAGCCGCCGGCCCGGCGACGCTGGCCCTGGTGCCGTACCGCCAGGTCGCCGAGCGGGGCTTCGCCTGTGCCGACGACGGGGTACCACTGGAATGCCTCCGCGTCGACCACCACCACCGGCTGCCGCTGGCCGGTGTCCTCGACGCCCTGCCGACCGCGCCCGTCCGCACCACCGGCGCCGCCTTCGACATCAGCGACGACGAGTACGCCGCCATCGTGGCCCGGGTGCTGGCTGACGAGATCGGCCACGGAGAGGGCGCGAACTTCGTCATCCACCGTACGCTGCGCGCCCAGGTGCAGGGTGCCCCGCTGGCCGCCGCGCTGGCGGCACTGCGCTCACTGCTGATCCGGGAGCGCGGAGCGTACTGGACATTCGTGGTGCACACCGGGGCGCGCACCCTGGTCGGTGCCAGCCCGGAGCGGCACGTAAGCGTCGACGACGGTCTGGTGCTGATGAACCCGATCAGCGGCACGTTCCGGCACACCGGCGCCGCTGCCGACCGGGCCGCGCTGCTGCGCTTCCTCGCCGACACCAAGGAGACCGAAGAGCTGTACATGGTCCTCGACGAGGAGTTGAAGATGATGGCCACCGTCGCCGAGCACGGTGGGCAGGTCGTCGGGCCGTACCTGAAGGAGATGTCGCACCTGGCGCACACCGAGTACCTGCTGGCCGGACGGGGCACGAAGGACGTCCGCGAGGTGCTGCGGGAGACGATGTTCGCGCCGACGGTGACCGGCAGTCCGATGGAGAACGCCTGCCGGGTGATCGCCCGGCACGAACGCACCGGACGCCGCTACTACTCCGGGGTGTTGGCCCTGCTCGGCCACGACGAGACGGGCCGGCAGAGCCTCGACGCGCCCATCCTGATCCGTACCGCCGAGATCTCCCCCGCCGGTGAGTTGCGGGTACCGGTCGGTGCGACCCTGGTCCGCCATTCCACCCCCGCCGCCGAGGTCGCGGAGACCCACGCCAAGGCCGCCGGGGTGCTGGCCGCCCTCGGTCTCGGGCCGCAGGCGCCGGCCGGGCCGCGGGCGACGCACCGGCTCGCCGACGATCCGCAGGTACGCGCCGCCCTCGCCGCCCGCAACGCGCCGCTGGCCCGGTTCTGGCTGGACCAGCGGCCACCGGGCGCTCTGGCCCTGCCCACCCTGACCGGCCGCCGGGCCCTCATCGTCGACGGGGAGGACACCTTCACCGGGATGCTGGCCCACCAGCTCGGCGCCCTCGGGCTGTCGGTGACCGTCCGGCCGTGGCAGGACGAGCAGCCGGTCCAGGCGTACGACCTGGTGGTGGTCGGGCCGGGCCCGGGTGACCCGACCGGGGACACGGAGAAGATGACCAGGTTGCGCGCCCTGCTCACCCGGTTGCTGGACGCCGGGCACCCGACGCTCGCCGTCTGTCTCGGTCACCAGCTCCTCGCCGGTCTGCTCGGGCTGCCCGTGTACCGCCGGGACGCCCCCTACCAGGGGCTGCAACGCACGGTCACCCTCTTCGGCACGCCCCGCCGGGTCGGCTTCTACGCCACCTTCACCGCCCGCGCCACCACCGGCCGCCTGGATGGGCCGTACGGGCCGGTGGAGCTGGCGCGCGACGAGTCCGACGGCGCGGTGCACGCCCTGCGGGGCCGCGGCTTCGCCGGGGTGCAGTTCCATCCCGAGTCGGTGCTCAGCCCGGACGGGGTGGCGGTGCTGACCGACCTGCTGCGCGACCTGCTGCCGGCAGCGGCCGGTGAGTTGTCCCCGGCGGCGCAGGCATAGCCGGCCCGATCCCGGGTAGCGCTGTCCATGGCCGACGGTCCGGGCGGGTCTGAGAGCCCCCGCCCGGACCGTCGGTCCTGTGGTGTCGGGCCGCTCAGGCGGCCATGCCCTGCTTGAGCGCCGCGCCGATGCGTACCGCCCGCTTGGCGGTCAGCGCGACCGCCCCCAGCGCGACGTGGTCGGGCGCGGTCTCGCCGTTGTTGCTGGTGTGCGAGGCACCGTACGGGTTGCCGGCGGTGAACTGGCTCGGCTCGGTGTACCCGGGGGTGACCACGATCCCGCCCCAGTGGTAGAAGACGTGGAACAGCGACAGCAACGTCGACTCCTGCCCGCCGTGCTCGGTGGCGGTGGAGGTGAAGGCCGAATAGACCTTGTTCGCCAGCGCGCCCTGGGCCCACAGCGGGCCGGTGGTGTCGATGAACTGCTTGAGCTGGGCGGCGACCAGGCCGTAGCGGGTCGGCGAACCGAAGATCACCACATCCGCCCAGCTGAGGTCGTCCGGCTGCGCCTCCTCCACGTCCTGGGTCTCCATCCGGTGCGCCTGCCATCCCGAGTTGGAGCGGATCGCCTCGTCCGGTGCCAGCTCCCGTACCTTGCGCAGCCGCACCTCCGCACCCGCCTCACCGGCGGCCTCGCAGGCCGCCTGCGCCATCTGGTAGGTGATGCCCGTAGCGCTGTAGTAGATCACCGCCACCTTGACCTGTGCCGCCATCGCTCGTCCTTCCTCCTTGGGATCAGCTCCGGCGACTACCCGATGCTTGCGGTGACAAACATTGGGCGGCGCGCGTGGATATCTGGTGGCCGGCACCGGCGGCGTACTGGCAGGCTGGTCGGCGATGGAGATCAGGATCGCGACCGCCGACGACTGGCCCGGCATCTGGCCCTTCCTGCGCGAGATCGTCGCGGCGGGTGAGACGTACACCTGGCCCCGGGACGTCGACGAGACACAGGCCCGACAGATGTGGCTGGTAACTCCGCCGGGCCGCACCGTGGTCGCCGTCGACACCGACGGCACGGTCCTCGGCTCGGCGAAGCTGACCCCCAACCAGCTCGGGCCGGGGGCACATGTCGCAAACGCCAGTTTCATGGTCGCTCCGTCGGCGGCCGGGCGCGGCATCGGGCGGGCGCTGGGCGAGCACGTGCTGGGCCTGGCCCGCGCCGACGGCTACCGGGCGATGCAGTTCAACGCGGTGGTCGCGGTCAACACCCGCGCGGTGGCGCTGTGGCGGTCACTCGGCTTCGAGGTGGTGGGGCGGATCCCGGAAGGCTTCCGACACGCCGTCGACGGCTACGTCGACCTGCTGGTGATGTATCGGCGGCTCTGAGCGGCGCGTCGACCGTCGCGCACCGCCGGATAGCCTGGGCCGGTGATGCTGCCCCTGCCGACCGGCGAGTTCCAGGCGTACCTGTTCGACTGCGACGGCACGATCGTCGACTCGATGCCCCAGCACTACATCGCGTGGCGGGACACCCTCGACCGGTGGGGCTGTGCCTTCCCCGAGGACCTCTTCTACGCCTGGGCCGGGCGACCGACCGCGGACATCGTCGTCGCCCTGAACGAACAACACGGCCTGGACATGCCGGTGGAGACGGTCGTCGCGCACCGGGAGACGCGGTTCCAGCAGCTGCTGCCCACCGCCGCCGGCATCCCCGGTGTGCTGCGGCACATCGACGACGCGCACGGACGCATCCCGTTCGCCGTGGTCTCCGGCAGCACCCGGGAGGCGGTCACCGCCTCGCTGGACGCGCTGGGCATCCTCGACCGGTTCGACGTGTTGGTCTGCGCGGGCGACTACGCCCGTCCCAAGCCCGACCCGGAGCCGTTCCTGCGCGCCGCCGAACTGCTCGGCGTACCGCCGCGGTCCTGCCTGGTCTTCGAGGACGCGGACCTGGGCATCGAGGCCGCGACCGCAGCCGGCATGGCCGCCGTCCGGGTGCCGCAACCCCGTCGGGGCTGACCGCGAGCCCGCCCCGGCTTGCTCAAGATATCCGCAAGTTGCGTGGTTCACAGTTCTCGAACAGGTAGGAAAACGTCATCCTGTTGACACCGGTGCCGGCATTTCCGTAGCCGCCCTCACACCGGTCGACCTGAACGGGGGATCGCGCTCCGCCACCAACGATGTTGGCGTAGCGCGATCAGGGGGAACCGCCCGGTGTTCCGGCCCGAACGGTGTTGTCGGTGTCAGCACCTATGCTGCCGTCGACCACCGAAAGGAAGGCGGCCGACGTCGTGGCACCTCCCGGCACGATCGCGCTGAGCGGCTCCGAGGCCCTCGCGCTGCGGATGACCAGCCTGCTGCTGCGCCCCCACCCCACCGCCGCCGCGCCGACGACGGTGGCCGACGTGGTGGAGTGGTTCGGCGCCATGCAGGCCCAGGACCTGGCCAGCGGCATTTGGTCGCTTGGCGTACGGCTGCCCGGGTCGACCCACGTCGACGTGCACGCCGCGTTGGAGCGTAGGGAGGCACTGCGGACCTGGCCGATGCGCGGCACCATCCACCTGGTGCCGGCCCGCGACGCCCGCTGGCTGCTGGAGCTGACCGGCGTTCGCGCGCTCGCCGGTGCGGCGAAGCGACGTGAGTTTCTCGGCCTGTCGGAGGCGGAGGCGGACCGCGCGGCCGACGTACTGGGTGGGATCCTCGCCGGTGGCGGTCGGCTGACCCGCACCGAGTGCGTGGCCGCGCTGGTGGCGGCCGGCATCGACGGTGCTGGGCAGCGCGGCTACCACCTGCTGTGGTACGCGGCCCAGCGCGGGGTCACCTGCATCGCCCCCAACGTCGGCACCGAGCAGACCTTCGCCCTGCTCGACGAGTGGGCGCCCGGCCAGCGACAGCTCGACCGCGACGAGGCGCTGGCCACCCTGGCGCTGCGTTACTTCCGCAGCCACGGCCCCACCACCCGGCAGGACTTCGCCGGCTGGACGGGCCTGACCGCTGCCGACGCCAAGCGCGGCATCGCCGCCGCCGGTGCGGAGCTGACCACCGTTCTGGTCGACGGCGTCGAGGCGGTGCTGCACACGCCGCTGCTGGACGCACCCCGCGCCGTGGTGGACGACGTGCTGACCCTGCCCGGCTTCGACGAATACCTGCTCGGCTACAAGGACCGCGCGCTGATGCTCGACCCCGAGCACAAGCAGGCCATCATCCCCGGTGGCAACGGCGTCTTCCAGGCCACCGTCGTGGTCGGGGGCCGGGTGGTCGGCACCTGGAAACGCAGCCTGGCCAAGACCCGCGTCACCCTCACCGTGAAACCGCTGACCGACCTCGGCCCGGCCCGCCGCGAGCAGATCGAGCAGGCGCTACACCGGTACGCCGACTTCCTCGCCCTGCCGCCCCGGGTCAGCTGGAGCGACTGAACTGCGGGTACCGCGAGCCGGCGACGGCGGCCAGGCCGGCGAGCCCCGCCAACACCGCGACCGGTCCGCCAGGTCCGAGCGACGGACGGACCGCGGGGACGACCGGGCCGAGGAACACGTCGGCGTAGGTGGTCATGACAGCGACTGCGGCCACGATCGTGACGCCACCGAGCCCACCGGCCACCAGCGGCAGCCACCCTCGCCGGCCCGGGTCGGCGATCGTCCACGCGGTGACCAAGTTGAGCAGGACGGCCGCGCCGACGTACCAGGCCCATCCCGGAAACTCGGTGAGGCGGACGGCCCGGTCTCCGTACCAGGCCCAGGGCAGGCCGAAGACCGCGACGAGGGTGCCTGCCGCGCCAGCGACGGCGGCGGCCCGAATGACGACCTTCGACATCATGTCTTCCCCCGGATGCGCGGACCATGACGCGAGCAGGATAGGGCGTGCCTCCTTCGGCGCTGGTCAGCGAATCCGCCCCGGCCGTTCTGCCCACGGCAGAGATCCTTGGCCGCGCCGCGCCACCACTGCTTGGCTGAGTGCCATGCAGACACTGGTGCTCGGCGGAACGGCATGGCTGGGGCAGGAGGTGGCCCGGCAGGCCGTCGCTCGGGGACACGCCGTCACCTGCCTGGCCCGTGGGGAGAGCGGAGCGGTGCCGGACGGCGCGACCCTGGTCTCGGCGGACCGCCGCGACCCGACAGCGTACGACCGGTTGCGCTACCGGGACTGGGACGTCGTCATCGAGGTGTCGTGGCAGCCCGGCTTCGTCCGGCAGGCCCTGCGCGCGCTGGGCGACCGGGCCCGGCACTGGAGCTACGTCTCGTCCGTCAGCGCCTACGCCAGCCACGACACACCCGGCGCCGACGAGTCGGCGGCCACCCTGCCGGCAACGGTCCGCGACGAGGTCGACCGCGAGGAGTACGGCGAAGCCAAGGTGGCCTGCGAGCAGCTCTCCACGACCGAGGTCGGCGACCGGTTGCTGGTGGCCCGGGCCGGGTTGATCGGCGGCCCCGGCGACCACACCGATCGCTCCGGCTACTGGGTGGCGCGGGCCGCCCGCGACCCCGAGGAACCCATGCTGGTACCCCGTACCCCCGATCTGTCGACCCAGGTGATCGACGTGCGCGATCTGGTCACCTGGCTGCTGGACAGCGCGACGGCCGGGACGGTCGGCACGTTCAACGCGGTCGGGCCGGTGGTGCCCTTCGGCGAATGGATCGCCCGGTGCCGCGCCATCGGCGGGCACACCGGCCCGGTGGTCGACGTCGACGCCGACTGGCTGGTGGCCCAGGGCGTGGCCCAGTACATGGGCCCGGAGTCGCTGCCGATGTGGCTGGTCGAGCCGGGCTGGTCCGGCTGGTCGGCGCGTAGCGGGGCGGCGGCGGTCGCCGCCGGGCTGCGGCACCGGCCACGCCCAGACCTGCTGGCGGACACCCTTGCCTGGGAGCGCGAGGCGGGGCTGAACCGTGACCGGCGGGCCGGCCTGAGCGCCGGCCGAGAGGCCGAACTGCTCGACGTCCTGGCCCAGTCGAACGGCCCCAAGTCAGCCTCCTGAGGCCTGCCGCCGGACGCTGACGCCGTAGCTGGCCGAGAACGGCGACAACATCGGGGATGTTGTCGCGTCAAGCCACCGCGAGGCAGCAACATCCCCGTAGTTGTAGGCGGCCCGGCGGGCGTCACCGGCGAGCAACGTACCTCCCGGCGCTTGCTCACAGCGCTGTGCCGTGTCGGCGTGTCGCGCTGCCAACGCAAAGCGCCCGGGTCAGATCCGATCGCAGATCTGGGTGACGAAGGCACGCCACGCGGACGGGGCGAAGGTCAGCGCGGGACCGTTCGGGTTCTTCGAGTCGCGGACACCGACGACGCCGGGAAGATTGTCGGCAACCTCAACGCAGTTGCCGCCGCTAGTGCCGCTGCGGGTGCTCTTGCGCCACCGCGCGCCGTTCAGGTCCATTGGTTCGCTGCCTCCTTGATGAGGTTTAGGGACTGTCGCCGGGGAAGGGCCTCGGTCCGGACGCTCTCCCATCGCTGAAAGAGCGTATCGAGGTCAGCTGGTCGGTCCACCACCTCACCGCCCAGCTGGCTTTCGAGGTGGCCGATCCAACTGCCGTCCGGCATGTGGGCCAGAGACAGTGGACCGGACAGCCCCGCGTGAAGGCCAACATCGGCCGGAATGACGTGGACGCTGATGTTGGGTCGCTCCGCGCAAGCTACAACGTGCGAGAGTTGCCCGGCCATCATCTTCTCGCCTGCGTCGCCCGCGCGACGGATCGCTGCCTCATCGACGACAACGACGAGTTGGGGTGGAGACTCCCTTGTGAGGATGGCCTGCCGTTCAAGCCGACCGGTGACCCGGCGATCCACCTCGTCATCGGTCAGGCGGGGATCGAGTCGTAAGACAGCACGAGCGTATGCCTCGCTTTGCAACAGGCCCGGGATCAGGTTGGGCTCGAAGTAGCGGAGCTGCGTCGCACCGCGCTCGGCGTCGAGCCATGGCAGGAACCAGGACGGTGCGCCGAGCTTCATCGCCAGTCGCTCGAAAAGGCCACCGTTGCTCAGCGCGCGGTCGGCGCCTCGGGCGAACTCCAACGTCAATGCCCGAGTACCGCCCTCAACAGCGCTGACGTGGGAGGCACTGAAGCCGGCGCCGCGCCCGAATGCCTCTTGGGTCATGCCGGCCGCGCCCCGTGCCCGGCGGATCTCGCCCACGATGAAGGACGCCACGGGGTTCGGCATGTCAGGCATTCAAGGCTCCCCAAACTGAAGATCGATTACCCAGATCACCACCGAATCGGCGGCCGTTTCGCCAGCTCAGCCCGGACGGCGGAAGCACCTTCCGAGAGTAACGGCCTCCATACCAGAGTGTCACCAGCGGAACCGCGGACGTGGCACGGCCCGTCGGCGGGACCAGCACGGGGCCGCCCGACGGGCGAGCACTCTCGGGCGGCCCTCCCACACTCCGTGTCGACTGAGGAGGCCCGCCGTGCCCGTGCCGAAGCCCACCACCGCCGTACCCGCGTCCCGTTGGCCGGCCCGGCTCGGCCCTCGCCATGTCCGGTGATGCGGGAGGACGGCACGCCTCGGGTCTCTCCCGGCGTGTACCTCCTGGACCGGGCGGCTTCCCCGCAGTTCGCCAGCCCGATCCTGGTGCGGGTGATCCGCGAGCTGCCGGACCGGCACCCGCCGTACGCCTGGACCTGGGTCGACTGCTACCAGCTCGATCGGCACGGCGACGCGACGGAGAAGCGGCAGTTGTTCGTGATGCCGCAGGGCATGCGTCCGGTGCGCCTGGCACCGGTCCCCTACGCCACGCGTCGGCGCCCGTCCCTCCCCGCCGCGCGGGCGGGAGGGTGAGCAGCGGACCGGTCGAGCACGTCGCGTCCCGTCCCACGTGGCGCTGCCGGGCCTGCGGGACCGCCTGGCCTTGTTCCCCGGCGAAGCTGCGTCTGCTCGCGGAGTACCGGGAGAACCTGCCCAACCTGATGGTCTATCTGGTGACCTTGCGCGAGGAGGCCGCCGAGCAGCTCGCCGGGCTGGGCGGCAGCGAGCCGCCGACCGACCTGCACCGCCGCTTCACCGACTGGGTGCCGGCCCGGCCCCGATGAGCCGCCCGCCCCGGGTCCGCGCACTCCCCCGACGCGGCCCCGGGGCGGGCTCCACCGCTCGGGCTCAGCCGAGGTCGGCGGGGTGGCCGAGTTCCCGGGAGATCTGGTTCGCGGTGTCGAGCAGCAGCGGGAGGCTCTCCTTGAGCTGGTCGAGGCTCGCGATGACCTCGATCGCGGTCATCGAGGCGGCGGCGATGACCTGCCCGCGCGAGTCCCTGATCGGCGCCGCCACGCACATGACGTACGTGTCGTGTTCGCCGTTGTCGACGGCCCAGCCCTGGTCCTTGATGCGGAGGAGTTCGGCGTCGAGAGACTCGCGGTCGGCGTACGTGGTGGGGGTGAATCGTTCGAAGACGACGTGGGAGAGGAGGCGGTCGCGTTCCTCCGTGGGCAGGTACGCCAGGATGGTCTTCCCGACCGCGCTCGCGTAGATCGAGACCGCCCGCCCGATCCGTGACGGCAGCTTGACCGCGTCGAAAGCGGGACTGTCGACCTTGTCGATATAGATGATCTCGTCGCCGGTCAGCTGCGCCAGGTGCACGGTGTGGCCGGTCTCGCGCTGAAGCGCACGCAGGGGCGCGGCGGCGAACTGGCGCAGGTCCATCGAGCCCAGGGCGAGTTCCGACAGTTCGATGATGCCGCTGCCGAGCACGTACGTCCCGGCACCGGTCCGGCGGACGAAGCGGGCCGATTCGAGTGTCTGAAGGATCCGCAGGGCGGTGGACTTGTGCACTCCCAGGACCTCCGCCGCCTCGGTGAGTGACAGCGGATGCTCCGCGGCGCGACGGATCAGGTCGACCGCCCGGCGAATCGATTGCGACAACGTCCTGTCTCCCTCCGCGCAGCGACCCGGGACGGCCGCCGGTTGCATCATATGCAATGTAGTCCGCCCTCAGCGCAACCGACTATTGACACCGTTGCACATGTCGCTACGATCGTTGCAGATTCCAGCTCGGCGACTCTGACCTGCGACAGGGGAGCGACGATGAGCAAGGAGCCCTGGTTCGGAAGTGCCGCCGAGGCGTTGCCGGACGACGTCGACCACAGCGTCCTCATCGGCCGGATCTGGGACCCGTCCGTCGACGGCCCCTCCCCGGTGACCGTTCGCGACGGCGACGTCATCGACCTCAGCCGCCAGTTTCCGACCGTCCGGGACATCTGCGAGCTGCCCGAGCCCGCCAAGGCCGTGGCCGGGTCGGACGGGCCACGGGTCGGCGGCTTCGACGAGCTGCTGGCCAACACCGGTGCCGCGAACCGGGACCGGAGCCGGCCCTGGCTGCTCGCCCCGGTCGACCTGCAAGCGGTCAAGGCCGCCGGCGTGACGTTTCCCGTCTCGATGATCGAACGCGTCATCGAGGAGCGGGCGCGGGGAGACCTGACCCTCGCGGCGGACATTCGTGGCCGGATGCTCGCGGACGTCGGTGCCGACCTGCACAGCCTGGTCCCCGGCTCGGTCGAGGCGGAGCGGCTCAAGGCCACACTGATCGCCGAAGGCCTCTGGAGTCAGTACCTGGAGGTGGGGATCGGTCCGGACGCCGAGATCTTCACGAAGGGTCAGCCGCTCTCCGCCGTCGGCACCGCCGTCCCGGTCGGCGTACTCGCCGCCTCGACCTGGAACAACCCGGAACCCGAGGTCGCTCTCATCGTCCAGTCCAGCGGTCGGATCGTCGGTGCCACCCTGGGCAACGACGTCAACCTGCGGGACGTCGAGGGACGGTCGGCGCTGCTGCTCCCCCGAGCCAAGGACAACAACGCCGCATGCGCGCTCGGTCCGTTGATCCGGCTGTTCGACGAGCGGTTTCCGCTCAGCCGGGTACGCGAACTGGAGGTGGGTCTCCAGGTCCACGGGGTGGACGACTTCCACCTGGCGGCGACCTCGGAGATGGCGCGGATGTCACGCGACCCGGCGGAGCTGGTCCGGCAGCTGATCGGCCCCCATCACCAGTACCCCGACGGCGCCGTCCTGATGCTCGGCACCATGTTCGCCCCCACCCAGGACCGCGAGCGCCCCGGTGAGGGCTTCACCCACAAGGTCGACGACGTGGTGCGGATCAGCTGCCCGGCGCTCGGCACCCTGGTCAACCGGGTGTGGCACGCGGAGCAGTGCGAGCCGTGGCGGTTCGGCGTCCGCGATCTCATGAGCAATCTGGCGAGGAGAGGACTGCTGTGAAAGTCACCACCACCGATCCGCGCGACGGCCGGCAACACCCGACGGATCTCACCGAGACGGACGAGGCTGGCGTGGCGACGATCGCCGGCCAGGCGTTCCGAGCGGCACAGTGGCTGTCCGACCTGGGCAGGACCGGCAGGGCGCAGCTGCTGGACGCGGTCGCCGGCTCCCTGGAGTCCCGTCGTGCGGATCTGGTCGCGACGGCGGAGGCGGAGACCGGGCTGGGGCAGGCACGACTCGACTCGGAGCTGACCCGGGCGGCGATCCAGTTCCGGATGTTCGCGGCGGTGCTGCGCGACGGTGGGTACCTGGAGGCGGCCATCGACCACGCCGCCGACACGCCACTCGGACCCGGCCCGGACGTGCGACGGATGCTCGTACCCCTCGGACCGGTGGCCGTCTTCGGCGCCAGCAACTTCCCGTTCGCCTTCTCCGTCGCCGGGGGCGACACCGCCTCGGCGCTGGCCGCCGGCTGCCCCACTGTCGTGAAGGCCCACCCGTCCCATCCGCTGACGTCGCGTGCCTCCGCCGACGCGGTCGAGTCGGCCGTCCGCGACCTGGATGGGCCCGACGGCGTGCTCGCGGCGGTGTACGGGGAGCAGGCCGGCCGTTCGTTGGTGCGCCAGCCGACGATCCGGGCGGCCGCCCTGACCGGCTCGATCGGCGCTGCCCGCGCCATCCAGGCGGCCATCGACGAACGCGCCGACCCCATTCCGCTGTACGCCGAGTTGGGCAGCGTGAACCCGATCGTCGTCCTGCCCGACGCGGCGGCCAGCCGGGGAGACCAGATCGCCGACGGGCTGTTCGCCTCCTTCACCGCCTCGGGCGGTCAGCTCTGCACCAAGCCGGGGCTGGCGTTCCTTCCGGCGGACCCGGGCGGAGACCGGCTTGTCGACGCGCTCCGGGGGAAGGTCGCCGCCGCCGGCGGGATGGTGCTGCTCAATCAGCGCATCCGCGACGCGTACGAAAGCGGGGCCAACGCGTTGGAGAAGGCCGGCGCTCGCCTCGTCGCGCAACCCCGGATCGACGCCGACGCGGGCTTCACGGTGGCGCCGACGCTGCTGGAGGTCGACCTGCCGGGCCTGACCACCGAGATCACCGACGAGTGCTTCGGCCCGCTCATGGTGGTGGTCCGCTACCGCGACGTCACCGAACTCGACGCCGCGCTGGCGACCGTGCCGCCGTCGCTCACCGGCTCCATCCACAGCGGACCGGAGGACGACACCGTCGCCGTACGCAGGCTCGTCGACGTCTTCGCCGCCCGCTCCGGTCGCATCGTCTTCGACGGCTACCCCACTGGCGTCCGGGTGTCGTGGGCCCAGCACCACGGCGGTCCCTGGCCGTCGACGAATGCCGTGCACACCTCCGTGGGCGCCACCTCGATCCGACGCTTCCTACGCCCGCTGGCCTGGCAGAACGCCCCGGAGTGGATGCTGCCTGCGGAGTTGCGAGACGAGTACACCGCCATTCCCCGCCGAGTCGATGGGAGGTGGCTGCCAGGAATCGATCGCCAGCCCTGATGTGGACGCATGGAACCTCGCGCACCGAGCCCGAAGGGAACCCACGTCAATGAAGACGACACGAACACTCGCGACGGTGGCGATGCTCGTAGCCGCGAGCGGCCTGGCCGCCTGCTCCTCGGACGAAGGCGGAAGCGACGCGAGTAACTGCACCAACACCATCACCAAGCAGGACCTGCCGGTTGTGACGATGTGGGCCTGGTACCCCAACATGCAACTGGTCGTGGACAACTTCAACAAGGCCAACGACGAGGTCCAGGTCTGCTGGACCAACGTCGGGCAGGGCGGCGACCAGTACGACAAGTTCCAGACGGCCATCTCGGCGGGCACCGGCGCGCCTGACGTGATCATGGTCGAGATGGACCGGATCCCGACCTTCCAGATCCAGAACGCGCTCGTCGACATCAGTGGGTACGGCCTCGACGCGGTCCGGGCCAACTACGGCGACGGCGCCTGGAAGGACGTCTCGGTCGGCGACGCGGTCTACGGCGTACCTGTCGACGGCGGCCCGCTGGCGATGATCTACCGGAAGGACATCTTCGACAAGTACGAGATCACCCCACCGAAGACCTGGGCCGAGTACGAGCAGGCTGCCCAGAAGGTGAAGGACGCCGGTGGACCGCTCTTCGGTGACCTCGGCGCGAACGTCCCGGCGCTGATGATGGCGCTACAGATCCAGAAGGGCGCAGCCCCGTTCACCTACGATCCCGCCCAGCCGGAATCGATCGGGGTACGGCTGAACGACCAGGCATCGAAGGACGTCCTGGAGTACTGGGGCGGTCTGGTCCGCAAGGGCTTGGTCGGGACGCAGGACCAGTTCACCCCGGAGTACATCTCCGGAGTCATCAACGGCAACTACGCGACCTACATCTCGGCCGCCTGGGCGCCCGGTTACCTGACCGGCGCGGGCGTCGGTCAGGGTGACGACACCGGCACGTTCGCGGTGGCGCCGTTGCCGCAGTGGGATCCGAACAATCCGGTCCAGGTGAACTGGGGCGGATCGGCCTTCTCCGTCACCAGCCAGTCCAAACAGCCGGAACTCGCGGCCAAGGCCGCCTACGGCCTCTACGCCGACGAGGAGTCGCTCACCGACGGCTGGACCAACCAGATCATCTTCCCGCTCAACCTGACCGCACTCAACAATCCCGAGTTCGTCGACCTCAAGGTGGCGTTCTTCGACGGCCAGCAGGCGAACAAGGAGGTGTACGTCCCCGCCGCCAACGCCTACCAGGGCGTCGTCTACAGCCCGTTCGGCCAGTACTACTTCGATGCCATGACCAAGCAGATCAGCGAGATGAGCGCCGGCTCCATCACCGGATCGCAGGCCGCTGACCGGCTCCAGGAAGACGTGACGAAGCACGCCACCGAGCAGGGATTCACCGTCCAGTGACCGACCGGGTGGGCCGTGCCGTCCTCCCCCGGCCGGCCCACCCTCCACCCCCAGCGGCCCTCGTCCCGGAGCCCGAGATGACATCGTTGACCGAGAAGCGCGCACCGCGTACTCAGGATGAGAAGCGCAAGACCCGCGGCAAGACGCGCCGCCGTGAGCACCTGACCGGGTGGCTGTTCGTCGGGCCGTTCGGGGTCGTCTTCCTGGCGTTCCTCATCGCCCCACTGGCGTACGCGCTGTACCTCAGCCTGTTTCAGAAGAAGCTGATCGGTGGCACCAGCTTCGTCCTGTTCGACAACTACGTGAAGGCGTTCACCGACCCGAGCTTCCTGTCCGGAGCGTGGTTCGTCATCCGCTTCGCGCTCGTCGCCATCCCGGTCCAGATCGCCGTCGCGCTCGCCATGGCCCTCATCCTGGACGCGGTGACCTCGCTGTTCACCCGCTTCTCCCGCCTCATGATCTTCCTGCCGTACGCGATCCCCACGGTCATCGGGGCCGTGATGTGGGGGTTCCTGTACAGCCGGAGCTTCGGCCCGCTCACCGACGTCTTCGGATTCTTCGGCGCCACCGCACCCGACTTCCTCAGCAGCAACCTGATCTTCTACGGCCTGCTCAACATCGTCACCTGGCAGTGGGCCGGCTACTACATGATCATCCTGTACGCGGCCCTCCAGGGCATCGACCCGACACTCTACGAGGCCGCCCGCATGGACGGTGCCGGACGATGGCAGGTCGCCCGGCGGATCAAGATTCCGCTGATCGCGCCCGCGCTGATCCTGATCCTGGTCTTCTCGCTCATCGGCACCCTGCAGTTCTTCAACGAACCGCAGATCCTGCGATACCTGGCAGCCGGCACGATCGGGTCGGACTTCACGCCCAACATGTACGCGTACCAGCAGGCGTTCGGGCTGGCCAACTTCAACTACGGGTCGGCGATCTCCTTCGCCCTCGGCGGAGTCGTCTTCGTCTGCGTCTACGCCTTCCTGTTCTTCACCCGCAAGCGGAGGAGCTTCCTCTGATGTCCGAGAGCGCCAGCGCCGGCCACCGCCGAGCGCAACGCCACCTTCCGCTGCAGATCCTGCTCGGCTTCCTGGTGATCTACTTTCTCGTGCCGTTCTGGTGGGTCGTCGTCAACAGCTCCAAGGATGCGCCGGGCCTGTTCGGTGGCGGCAACACCCTCTGGTTCGCCGACCAGGTCGACTACCTCGGCAACCTCAGGCAGTTGTTCACCTACGACGGGGGCATCTACCTGCGGTGGCTGCTGAACTCCACGCTGTACGCGCTCGCCGGCGGAATCGGCGCCACAGTCCTGGCGGTCATGGCCGGCTACGGGTTCGCCAAGTACCGCTTCGCCGCCCGGCGCTTCAGTTTCGCGGTCGTGCTCGGCGCGCTGATGGTGCCGGCCACCGCCCTGGTCATCCCGACCTTCATCATGTTCGCCCGGCTCGGCCTGACCAACACGGTCTGGGCCGTGATCCTCCCGTCGCTGCTCAACCCATTCGGTGTCTACCTGATGCACGTGTACGCGCGCGACGCGGTGCCCGACGAGATCCTGGACGCGGCGCGGGCCGACGGCGCGGGCGAGGTACGGACGTTTCTCCAGATCGCCCTTCCGCTGATGCGCCCCGCAGTGGTCACCGTCCTGCTCCTGTCCGCGGTCGCGTCCTGGAACAACTACTTCCTGCCGCTGGCCATGCTCTCCGACAACCGGCTCTTCCCGGTCACCGTCGGCCTCGGCCTCTGGCAGGGGGTCGCCTCCGCGAACAACGCGGGCGGCACCTCCCTGTGGAGCCTGATCATCCTGGGCTCCCTCGTGTCGGTCATCCCATTGATCATCGCGTTCTTCAGCCTGCAACGGCACTGGCGCGGCGGGCTGTCCGTCGGGGGCCTCAGGTAGCCGCCGCCAACTGATCGACAGCTTGCCCCTCGACCGCCGCCCACTGCGCGGCCAGAGCTTTGACAGGAAAGGTGTGCTGATGTCGATGACGAGTCGACCGCTGCGCAGCGGCCAGTGGTTCGGTGCCGACGGCCGCAACGGGTTCATTCATCGATCGTGGATGCGCAACCAGGGGTTCGCCGACGACGTCTTCGACGGTCGACCGGTGATCGGCATCGCGACCACCTGGTCGGAGCTGACTCCGTGTAACGCTCACCTGCGCGAGCTGGCTGAATCGGTGAAGCGGGGAATCTGGGAGAGCGGCGGCCTGCCGCTGGAGTTTCCCGCGATGAGCCTCGGCGAACCCCTCATGCGGCCCACCACCATGCTCTACCGCAACCTGCTGGCGATGGAGGCGGAGGAACTGATCAGGGCCAACCCCCTCGACGGCGTGGTCCTGCTTTCCGGCTGCGACAAGACCACGCCCGGCCTGCTGATGGGTGCGGCAAGCGTCGACCTGCCGACCCTGTTGATCACCGGCGGGCCGATGCTCAACGGCAAGTTCCGTGGCCAGGACATCGGGTCCGGCACCGCCGTCTGGCGCTTCACCGAGGATCTTCGGGCCGGCCGGGTGACCGCGGCCGACTGCGCCGAGGCGGAGGTCTGCATGTCCCGCAGCCGGGGCCACTGCATGACCATGGGCACCGCCTCCACCATGGCCTGCGTGACCGAGGCGTTGGGCGTGCAACTGCCGGGCGCCGCCGCGGTTCCGGCGGTCGACTCACGACGGTACGCGCTCGCCCACGCCGCCGGACGGCGCATCGTCGACATGGTCGACCAGGATCAGCGCCTGTCCATGGTGCTCACCCGCGAGGCGTTCGAGAACGCCATCCGGGTCAACGCCGCGATCGGTGGCTCCACAAACGCCGTGGTGCATCTGCTCGCCATCGCCGGCCGCGTCGGTGTGCCCCTGTCGCTTGAGGACTTCGACACCCTCACCGGCGACGTACCCATGCTTGTCAACCTGATGCCGTCCGGGACGTACCTGATGGAGGACTTCGCGTACGCCGGTGGGGTGCCGGCGGTGATGGCGGAGATCGCCCCGCTGCTGCACCTGGACCAGATCACGGTCAGCGGGAAGAGCGTGGCCGACAACATCGACGGCGTCCAGTGCTGGAACCGGCAGGTCATCGGCACCCTCGCCGAACCCTTCCAACCCGCCGGATCGGGCACCGTCGTGCTACGTGGGTCGCTCGCGCCGTCCGGTGCGGTGCTGAAGGTCTCCGCCGCCTCGGCTCACCTGCTCACCCACACCGGGCCGGCGCTGGTCTTCGACCGGATCGAGGAGTACGCCGTCGCCGCCGACGATCCGGACCTCGACGTCACGCCCGACACCGTCATCGTGGTGCGCAACGCCGGACCGCGCGGCTACCCGGGCTTCCCCGAGGTGGGCAACGTGCCCATGCCGCGACGGCTGCTCGCCGCCGGCATCACCGACATGGTGCGGATCTCCGACGCCCGGATGAGCGGCACCGGGTACGGCACCTGTGTCCTGCACGCGGCACCGGAGGCGTCGGTGGGCGGCCCACTCGCGCTGGTACGCACCGGCGACCTGGTCCGCCTCGACGTCCCGACACGCCGCCTGGACCTGCTGGTCGACGAGGCCGAACTCGCCGAACGCCGCTCCGCCTGGCAGCCGCCGCGACCGGTGGCCGATCGCGGATGGGTACGGCTGTACAGCGAGCACGTCCAGCAGGCCGACCAAGGCGCGGACCTGGACTTCCTGGTCGGCGGCAGCGGCAGCGCGGTGCCTCGACACTCACACTGACCCGCTCACCTGGGTACATCTGTTGTCGCTGGGACGACAACAGATGTACCCAGCGGTCATCGCGACCGGTCAGTCGGCGAGGGTGCCGGCGGCGCGGCCCTCGTGCAGGGTGAGGTTGCGGCCGTCGGACGGGTCGAACAGGTGGATCTTCTCCAGGTTGAACCAGACCCGCCGGTCCTCGCCCTCGGTGACTGTCGACTCCGCCGACAGCCGGGTGACCAGGTTCGACCCGGCGCCGCTGAAGTCGGCCGCGCCCGCGTCGGCGGCCAACTCCTCCAACTCGGCGGAGGTGGCCCGCTCCCCCTCGACGCTCAGGTAGACGTACTTGTCCGAGCCCATCGACTCGACGATGTCCACCGGGGCGGTGAACTCCATGCCCCGACGGCCGGTCTCCTCGTCGATCAGTTCGGCGTCCTCGAAGTGCTCCGGACGGATGCCGAGGATCAGCTCCCGAGGGGCGTCGGCCCCCTCCAACTCGCGGCGGATCCGGTCGCCGATCGGCACGTCACCCAGGGCGGTACGCAGCGTTCCCTCCTCGACCTTGGCGGTCAGGAAGTTCATCGACGGCGAGCCGATGAACCCGGCCACGAAGAGGTTGTTCGGGTGGTCGTACAGCTCCTGCGGCGGACCGACCTGCTGCACCGCGCCACCGCGCATGATCACCACACGGTCGCCGAGGGTCATCGCCTCGGTCTGGTCGTGGGTGACGTACACGGTGGTGGTGCCGAGCTGCTTCTGCAGGCGGGAGACGACGGTACGCATCTGCACCCGCAGCTTGGCGTCCAGGTTGGACAACGGCTCGTCCATCAGGAACGCCTTCGGCTGCCGGACGATCGCCCGACCCATCGCCACCCGCTGCCGCTGCCCGCCGGAGAGGTTGGCCGGCTTGCGGTCCAGCAACGCGGTCAGTTCCAGGACCTTCGCCGCCTCCTCCACCTTCTGCGCGATCGTCTCCTTGTCGAGCTTGGCCAGCCGCAGCGGGAACGCCATGTTCTCCCGGACGGTCATGTTCGGGTAGAGCGCGTACGACTGGAACACCATGGCGATGTCCCGGTCGCGGGGGGCCTTGTCGTTGACCCGCTGCCCGCCGATGCGCAGCTCACCGGAGCTGATGTCCTCCAGCCCGGCGATCATGTTGAGGGTGGTGGACTTGCCGCAGCCGGAGGGGCCGACCAGGATGACGAACTCGCCGTCGGCGATCTCCAGGTCGACGTCCCGCACCGCCGTGGTGCCGTCCGGGAACTTCTTGCTCACCTTGTCGAGCACGATCTCAGCCACGAGTTACCACCTATCCCTTGACGGCGCCGGAGGTCAGGCCGGAGACGATGCGGCGCTGGAAGAAGAGCACGAACAGGATGATCGGTACCGTGATCACCACGGCGGCGGCGCAGATCGCGCCGGTCGGGTCCTCGAACTGCGAGGCGCCGGTGAAGAACGACAACGCCACCGGCACCGTGCGCGAGCGCTCGGTGGAGGTCAGCGAAATGGCGAACAGGAAGTCGTTCCAGCAGAAGATGAAGACCAGGATCGCCGTGGTGAACAGGCCCGGTGCGGCCAGCGGTGCGATCACCCGCCGAAACGCCTGCCCCTGGGTGGCGCCGTCCATCTTGGCGGCCTTCTCCAGATCCCACGGGATCTGCTTGAAGAACGCCGACAGCGTGTAGATCGCCAACGGCAGCGCGAAGGTGATGTACGGCAGGATCAGGCCCGGCCAGGTGTCGAAGAGGCCCAGTTGCCGCTCGATCTCGAACAGCGGCGAGACCAGCGACACCTGCGGGAACATCGCGATCAGCAGGGAGACGCCGATCAGCAGCCGCTTGCCGGGAAAATCCAACCGGGAGATCGCGTACGCGGCCATCGCGCCGAGCACGACGGCGATGGTGGTGGCGATCAACGCGATGCCGATGGAGTTGATCAACGCTCGGACGAACTGGTCGGTCGCGAAGATCGTCCGGTAGTTCTCCAGCGTCCACTCCCTCGGGATGAACTTCCCGTCGGTGAGCGTCGCCGGCGTCTTGAACGACAACGACATGATCCATAGCACCGGGGTCAGCGCGAACACGACCACGGCGACGTCCAGCAGGCCCCAGCGCACCTTGGCCCGGGTGGTGGTGTCAGCCATGTCAGCGCCTCTCTCCGTCGTCGCTGCCCGGAGCAGCGGTACCGAACAACTTCACGAAGATGAACGCGATGATCGCGACGGTGATGAAGATCAGCACCGACATCGTCGAGCCGATGCCGAGGTTCAGCCCTCGGATCAGGTTGTTGTACGCGATCATCGACACCGACGAGGTCTCGTTGGCCCCCGACGTGAGCACGTAGATGTTGTCGAAGACCCGGAACGCGTCCAGGGTGCGGAACAGCAGCGCCACCAGGATCGCCGGCTTCATCACCGGCAGCATCACCTTGGTGAACCGCTGCCAGGCGGTCGCGCCGTCGGTGGAGGCTGCCTTGAGCAGATCCTCCGGCACCAGCGCCAGCCCCGCCATCAGCAGCAGCGCCATGAACGGCGTGGTCTTCCAGATCTCCGCCAGCATGATGATCGCCAGCGAGCTGGCCCGCTCGGTCAACGGCGCACCGTCGGAGAACAGGTTGGCCAGGTATCCGGTGCCGGGCGTCCACGCGTACCGCCAGGAGAAGGCGGCCACGACCGTGACGATGCCGTACGGGATCAGCGCCGAGGTCCGCACGATCCCCCGCCCGACAAGCGTACGGTGCATGATCAGCGCGAGTCCCATGCCGAGCACCAGCTCCACGGCCACGGTGACCACCGTGATCAGCATGGTCACCCCGAACGCCGTCCACCAGAACTCGTTTGTGAGCACGGTGGCGTAGTTCTGCAGACCGATGAACTCCCGCTCGGCGGGGAACCTCAGGTCGTAACGCTGCAATGAGAGCCAGACCGAGTACAGAATCGGGTAGGCGGTCACCGCCAGCATGACCAGCGCCGCCGGGGCGCACAGCAGCCAACCCAGTCGGCGCTCGGCCCGCTTGTTCTCACTCAGCGGCGGCTTGCCGCCCCGGTTGTCCCGCTGCCCGGGTAACACGGCCTGCCGGCCGCTGCGGGTGTCGGTGCCGTCGGCGGCCACGTCCGCGCCGGCCGGGGTCGCATTGACGCTCATGCCGTCCCTCCGCTTCGCTCCGGTCCGGCCTGAGACACCGGCGCACTGAGCCCGATGGTTCGCTCGCGGTGCCCGCTCACGGCAGGACTCCCCTCGACTCCAGGGCGGCGGCGACCGCCTCGCGCAGCTCGTCGGCGGTCGCCTGCGGGTCGATCGCCGACGGCGGCGACAGGATCGCCGAGGTCACGGTCGAGATGCTCTGGTACGCGGGGGTCAGCGGTCGCACCGCCGAGTCCCGCAACTGTTCGAGGATGGTCTCCTTCATCGGGTACGCCTCGTCCATCTCCGGGTCGGCGTAGACGCTCTCGATGGTCGGCGGCACCCCGTCGTTGATCGCGGAGAACTTCTGGTTCTCCGCGTTGCGCAGGCACCTGGCCGCCTCGAAGGACTCCTCCGGGTGCTCCGAGTACCGGCTGACGGCCAGGTTGATGCCGCCGATGGTGACCCGACCCGGTGTGCCCTCCTCGACTCCCGGCACCCGGGCCCAGGCGACCTGCTCCGCCAGTT
Source organism: Micromonospora sediminimaris (assembly GCF_016863575.1). Classification (NCBI taxonomy): domain Bacteria; kingdom Bacillati; phylum Actinomycetota; class Actinomycetes; order Micromonosporales; family Micromonosporaceae; genus Micromonospora; species Micromonospora sediminimaris. Next base: position 30,453 of record NZ_BOPD01000021.1, on the reverse strand, counting down.
CCGGGTTGGCTTCCTGCATGGCCGGATAGACGAACGGCCAGTTCACCTGGAACGCACCGTTGCCGCTCTGGAACTCCAGCCGCACCGGATCCTCGGTGGCGTTGCTGAACGACGGCGAGGTCACCCCGGAGGTGGCGAAGTCGCGCAGCACCTCAAGTGCCCGCACGGCGCCGTCGTCCACCACGGCCTCGGTGCCGTCCTCGTTGAGGATGTTGCCGCCCGCGCTGGCCACGAGCGTGTTGTAGAGCACCACGAGTCCCTCGTACTGGGCGCCCATGGTGAGCACCTGATGCGGCTGGCCCTGATCCCGCAGCCGCTGCGCCGTCGAGATCATCTCGTCCCAGGTGGTCGGCGGCTCGGGCACCAGGTCCTTGCGGTACCACAGCAACTGGACGTTCGTGTGCTTCGGCGCGGCGTAGAGCTTGTCCTGGTACCGGGCGGTCTCCAGCGGGCCTTCGAGAGTGCCCTGCTCCGCCTCGGCGCGGTCCTGCCCGGTCCATTCGAGGATCCAGTCGGCGCTGGCGAACTCCTGAGTCCAGGTCACGTCGAGGCCGAGCACGTCCATGCCGTCGTCCTCGGCCGCGAGCCGGCGCACCATCTGCACCCGCTGCTCGTCGGCTTCCCGCGGCAGCACCCGGTTGACGATGCGGTACCGCCCGGCGGCCTCGGTGTTGCATCTGTCGACCACCTGCTGCAAATTCTGCTCCGGCGGGTAGTACAGGTTGATCGTGGGCACGCCGCCGTCGTCACCAGTGGCACACGCCGCCATCGGTGCCACAAGCGTCAGTGCTGCGGCCGTCGCCGCCATCCGTACGCGGGGCCGGCGTCGACCGCCGGCCGGATCACTCCGCTCGCTCATGACCCTCCCCTCGTTCTCGGCCAACAGCCGGGGAGGACTCCGTGCCCCGGCGCACGGCGAGACGGTCAGGGCTTTGACCTGCTGCTTCGCACCCCTGCGTTTCGTGGCTGGAACACTGCCCGACGTGTGGAGCCGCGAAACCTGCCCGGGCCGAGACGGGCTAAACACCGAACCGTGTGGCCCACGTCACGTGCCGGCGGGCGCACCGGATCACCGGGGCCGGCAAGCGCCGCCGACCACGGCCTGCGGCCTGCCGAGGCGGATGTCGGTGCCGGCCGGCATGATCGGCGGATGATCGCACGCTTCAAGGACCTCTGCCTCGACGCCGCCGACGCACACGCCCTCGGCGGCTTCTGGGCTCGGATTCTGCACGGGGAACTGGTCGATGTCGGTGACGGCGACACCCGGGTCGACTCGCCGACCGGTGTCAGCGCCGAGTCGATCTGGGTCAACCGGGTGCCCGAACCGCGTACCGTCAAGACCCGCGTACACCTGGACCTGCGGTTGGCCGAGGCGAGCCCGGCAGCGCTGCTGGAAGCCGGCGCGCGGCTGGTCCGCGAGCCGGACTCGGAGATCAGCTGGTGGGTGCTGGCCGACCCCGACGGCAACATGTTCTGCGCGTTCGCCCCCGGTGACGACCCCCGCCCGGGGCCGTTCGAGTTGGTGGTCGACTCCGCCGACCCGAGCGCCCAGGCCACCTGGTGGGCCGGTGTCGTCGGCGGCGAGGTCCAGGTCAGCGAGGAGGGGCACGCCTCGGTCACCGGCGCGACCGGCTTCCCCTGGGACCACTGGGTCTTCGACCCCGTCCCGGAGCGCAAGACCGTCAAGAACCGGATGCACTGGGACGTCGACCTGGCCGCCCCCGAGCCGTCCGCGCTGATCAGGGCCGGGGCCACCCTTCTGCGGGAGCCGGACGACGCGGTGTCCTGGTGGGTGCTGGCCGACCCGGAAGGCAACGAATTCTGCGCCTTCCCGCCACGGGACTGACCGGCCGGTGCTACCGGGCAACCGTCAGGTGGACTAGCGTTTAACAAGCTTCGCCGCCAGCGCGTACGCCGTCGCCGTCGATACGCCACCGGCTGACCCCGACCCGCCCGATCGGTTGGTTCTCGCGGGAACAGCCCCTCACCGGTTACCGGTTGGGCAGGATCGTCCCCAACGAGGAGGTGCCGCCGTGGTGCAGGACACCCGCGCTCTCACCCTGACGTTCGAGGTGAGCGGCCTGCCACCGGTCAAGACCGAAGCGCTGTCCATCTTCGCCGCCGGGCATCGGCAGGCGACGAGGGTACGCGCCCTGTTGCAGGCCGCCTGCGCGGCCGCGCAGGAGACCGGCTGGACGCCACTGTCCGGCCCGATCGAGATCGACCTGACCCTGCGCTGCCCGCCCGGGCACCGCACCTCCGACGCCAGCACGCTGCTGGGTGGGGTGTGCGCGGTGCTTCAGGACAAGAAGCGGGTGTCCAGCATCGGGCTGGCCCACCTCGGCGTGCTTGTCGACGTCGCACTCTACGACGACGACAAGCAGATCCGCCGGCTGTCGTACCTGGAGCAGCCAGCCGAGGACTTCTCGTACCAGGTACGCGTCGCCGCCGTACCGGACGGGGTTTGACCGACGGCAGCGGTGGGGTACCGCAGCCGCCGACGAAGGGAGCGCCATGTCGGAGCCACACGTCACGCTGGATCCACACGACCCGGTGCAGGAGAAGCTGCGCGGGCCGCTGGAGGAGCAGCTGACCTCTGCCCTGCAGGTGGCCGCCGACCGGGTGCGCGACAGCTACGCCGGTGAGCCGGTGGAGCAGGTCTGCCAGCGGCTGCTCGACGAGACCCGCGCCGGCCTGCACCCCGACATCGCGGCCGGTTTCGAGCCCGACATGGACGAGTTGTGCCGGGTGGCGGTCGCCATCGTCCGCGGCGAGATCACCTGACGGACGCCCCACCGCTCGGCCGTGCCGACCCCACCGGGTCAGGACTGGACCCACCCGCTCCGGTCCTGACCCGGCCAGGCATGGTCGGGGCGCCCCGCTGCCCGCCGGCTCGGCGATGTTCAGAAGTGGCGTAGCAGGTCCGGGAAGGCGTTCAGGTGCAGCACGCCGGCGTCCGCCGGATCCAGCTCGTCATGCTCCAGTACCCAGGTGTTGGCGTTCGGGATGAACACCGCGTTCCAGCCTGCGGCCCGGGCGGGCAGGATGTCCGAGCGTGGCGAGTTGCCGATCATCCAGGCGCTGCCCGGGTCCACGGCGTGCTGCCCGGCCAGCCACCGGTAGGTCTCGACGTTCTTCTCCGGCACGATGTGCGCGGCCGTGAAGTGGTGCAGCAACCCGCAGGCGTCCAGCTTGCGCTGCTGCTCCTCGCGCTCGCCCTTGGTCAGCAGCAGCAGCTCGTGCCGGCCGGCCAACTCGTCGAGGGCGTCGGCCACCCCCGGCATCAGCTCGACCTGATGCGCCACCAGGGCCATCGCCAGATCGTCGATCTCCCGACGCTCCGCCTCGGTCGGTCGCTGGCGCAGTCGTTCCAGGCACTCGCGCAGGCTGCGCAGGAAGACCTTGCTGCCGTACCCGTGGGTGACGGCGTTGGCCCGCTCGATGTCGTCGAGCACCGCTCGCAGCTGTGTCCGGTCGAGGGTGGGATGGTCCAGCCACTTCAGGAAGTCGTCGATCACCCGCTCGAACACGACGTTGTTCTCCCAGAGGGTGTCGTCGGCGTCGAAGACCAGCACCCGGCCCGGCTCGATGGCTGCCTCACGCGTCACCTCGCGGACTCTAGGCGAACCGGCACACCCCCGACGACCGGATAACCGGGAGACCCGTCCCTGATCGTCTGCATTCCAGTGACCGTCGGGTCGGCGTGTCGGGTCAATGGAATGCAGACGATCGTCGGCTCAGGCCGGGGTGTAGACCACCCGCGAGCGGATCCGGCGGAAGCCGGTCCGCTCCAGCTCCGCCACCACCTTCACCCGGTGCGCGTCCACGTCGGCGACCACCTCGTACGCCCCGCCGCCGGCCAACGCCGCGACCGCGTCGGCCAGCAGCTCACCCAACACCGACTCGTCCAGCAGGCCGAGGTAGGCGATCATCGGGAAGCAGGCGTCGGCCGTCGGCCCTGCCAGCCCCACCGGTTCGTCGCCGTGCAGTGCGATGCGCCAGTTTCCAGGCGGCGTACCGGTCAACCAGGCCATTGGATTGCGGGCCAGGTCCACGCCGGCGACCGCCCGGGCGGTCTCGGCACCGGTCAGCACGACCGGCTCGGCGATACGGGCCACCAAGGCGTTGATCTCCGCAGCGTCGGCGGCGGGGCGGAAGGAGAACCGGCCGGACGGCGCCGGCAACGGCCCACCCGCCCAACTGAACCTGATCCGCTCTCCCCGCTCGACAAGTCCCGCGAGCCGGGCCGCCGCCATCATCGCCTCGGCGACGGAGCGCACCTCGGGTTGCCGACGCCAGTACGCCGGCAGCGCGGCGTAATACACCTTCGGACCGCCCAGCGCGGCGTGTGCGGTACGCAGCAACGCAGCGCCCACGGCGCTTGCGGCTTCGGTGGCGGGTGCGAGGTCCAGGTCGAACCGTTCCAGCCACGGTTCGCCGACGGAACCGGGTAGCAGCAACCACGCGGCGCGACCCACCACCCGGTCGGTGCGCAGGGCGACCCAGGTGTGCTCCGGCCGGTAGCCGCCACCGGCGATCCCGTCGGCGTAGCTGATCTGTCGCAGTTGCGGCAGCGGGTCGGTCATCGAGTCGAACAGTTCCTCCTCGCCCGCGACGAGCGGGCGGATGACCAGATCGGTCATGGCAGATCCTCCGGGACAGCGACGCCCCGGGTCAGATCCGCGTGGACGCCGGGCCGCGGACGGGGCGCAGAACATCGGACATTGTTCTGACCTCCCCTCCACTCGATCGGCGTGCCAGCCAACCTACGCCCCCACCCCACCCCCCGCAACCACCCCAACCCTTCCCGGTTGATCAAGAAGTTTTCGTCGTCCACGCCCGCGAAATCCGACGCAAACTTCTTGATCACCGGGACGAGGGGCGGGGGGTGAAGAGGTTCTGGCTGAGTAGGTGTTCGCGGTGGTCCTGGGTTTCCGGGCGCAGTCGGCCGCCGCGGGTGAGCATCACCATGCCGTGCAGCAGGCTCCAGCCCAGCTCGGCGAGGATGTCGGCGTCGCGGCCGGCGGCCAACGGCGTGAGCGCGGTGCGCAGCTCGGCGAAGGTGGCCGCGACAGTCTCGGGAACCTGCTCCGCACCGAGGGTCAGCTCCGGCGTGTGGGCGAACATCGCGTCGTAGACCTCGGGATTGGCGTACGCGAAGTCCAGGTAGGCCGCCATCACCGCCGGCCAGACCTCCACCGGGCGATCGACAGACATGCGTGCCCCGGTCAGGGCGGCGGCCAGGTCGGCGAAGCCGCGCACCGCGACGGCGGCCACCACCGCGTCCCGGTCGGCGAAGCGCTGGTAAAGGGCACCGAGGTCGACGTCGGCGCGTTCGGCGAGCCGGCGGGTGGTCACCGCGGCCAGGCCCTCGGCCTCAGCCAGCTGCCAGGCGGTGGTGACGATAGCGTCGCCGTCCCGCCCGGTGCCTGGTTCGTCTGCTCCGGACACGCCGCCGATGCTAGCCCGCGTAACGCAGGGTCACCCGGTCACGACGGATTGGCGACTGTAGACGGCAGCCCGGTCAGCGGCGCAGGGTGAGGATGAGGTCGGCGACCAGGGCGGTCCAGCCCGTCTGGTGCCAGGCCCCCAGGCCGGCGCCATTGTCGCCGTGGAAGTACTCCGGAAACGCGATCAGGTCACGCCAGTCCGGGTGGGTCTGGAACAACTGCGCCGCGCCGTAGATCGGCCGGCGGCCCCAGCCGTCGCGGGTGAACAGCGCGATCAGCCGGGCCGACAGGTCGTCGGCGATCTCGTCGAGGGTCTTCTTCACCCCGGAACGGGTCGGATACTCCACCTGGAGGTCGTCGCCGAAGAACGCGGCGTAGTCCCGCAACGCGCTGATCAACAGGAAGTTGGTAGGCATCCAGATCGGACCGCGCCAGTTGGAGTTGCCGCCGAACAGGCCGCTCGTCGACTCGGCGGGCTCGTAGCCTACGCAGAACTCCTGCCCGCCCAGGGTCACCGCGAACGGCTTGTCCAGGTGGGCGCGGGACAGCGTACGCAGCCCGTACTCGGAGAGGAACTCGTCGGTGTCCAACATCCGGGCGAGCAGCCGCACCACCTGCTCCGGGCCGCACATGGACAGCAACCGTTGCTGCCGTCCGTCCGGTCCGAGCCGCCGCGCGCCGACCACCGCGGCGTACTCGGGTCGGTTGGTGAGGAACCAGCGCAGCCGGGCACCCAGTTCGGGCAGCCGGTGCAGGGTCCGCGCGGTCAGTCGGGTCACCGCGGCCAACGGCAGCAGGCCCACCACCGAACGCACCTTCAACGGCACCTTCGTGCCGTCGGCCAACCGCAGCACGTCGTAGAAGAACGCGTCCTCGTCGTCCCAGAGTCCCTGGTCGTACGCGGCCGCCGCGATGTAGGCGAAGTGTTCGAAGAACTTCGTCGCGGTGTCCACCCAGGTCCGGTCGTGCTCGGCCAACACGATGGCGATGTCCAGCAGGTTGAGCGCGTACATCGCCATCCAGCCGGTGCCGTCGGACTGCTCCAGCACCCCGGCCACCGGCAGCGCCGCCGACCTGTCGAACGGGCCGACGTTGTCCAACCCGAGGAACCCGCCCTCGAAGACGTTGTTGCCGCCGGTGTCCTTGCGGTTGACCCACCAGGTGAAGTTCATCAGCAGCTTGTGCATCATCCGGGCCAGGAAGTCGTGGTCCCGGCTGCCGTCGATCTCGAACACCTTCAACGCCGCCCAGGCGTGCACCGGCGGGTTCACGTCGCCGAAGGCCCACTCGTACGCCGGGATCTGCCCGTTGGGGTGCAGGTACCACTCCCGCAGCAGGAGCAGCAGTTGCTCCTTGGCGAAGCCGGGGTCGACCCGGGCGATGCTCACGCAGTGGAAGGCCAGGTCCCAGGCGGCATACCACGGGTACTCCCACGGATCCGGCATGGAGATCACGTCGAAGCTGGTCATGTGCCACCAGTGGCTGTTGCGCCCGTGCCGGCGACCGGCCGGCGGGTTCGAGCCGGGGTCGCCCTCCAACCACCGTTTGACGTCGAAGTGGTAGAACTGCTTGCCCCACATCAGCCCGGCGATGGCCTGCCGGGCGATCAACGCCTCGTCGGCGCTGGCCTTGGCCGGGATGACCGTGTCGAAGAACCGGTTCGCCTCGGCGCGACGGGCCCACACCGCCGCGTCGAAGCCGTCGCCCAGGTCGGCCGGCGGTGGCTCGCCACCGCCGGGCGGCGGGGCCGTACGGGTCAGCCGCAGCCGGATCCGCCGCTGCTCGCCGGCCGGCACGTCCAGCACGTAGTGCAGCGCTCCCTTGGTGCCCTCCGACTGCGGGTTGACCGTCTCCGCACCGTCGACCACATGGTCGTTGATGCCGTCCTTCGGGTACGGGGTACGACTCGGCAGCCCCCACAGCCGCTCGGCGTTTGTGTCGTTGTCGCAGAGCAGCGGCGTCGGGTCGCCGTCGCCTTCGAGCACGACCTGACCCAGCACCCAGTGCTCACCGACCAACCGCCGCCCGGACCCGACGATCCGGGGCACCCGGTCACCGCCGGGCAGCCCCCACGCCCAGGTGTTGCGGAACCACAGATGCGGCAGCACGTGCAGCCGGTCGGCTTCCTCGCCACGGTTGGCCACGGTCACCACGATGCACATGTCGGTCGGTCCGGCCTTGGCGTAGTCGACGGTCACCGCCCAGTACCTGTCGTCGTCGAAGATGCCGGTGTCGACAAGCTCGTACTCCGTGTCGTCCCGGCCCCGCAGGCCATTGACCGCGACCAGTTCGTCGTAGGGGAAGGCGGCCTGCGGGTAGTGGTACCGCCACCGCATCCAGGAGTGGGTGGGGGTGGAATCCTCGTACCACCAGTACTCCTTGGCGTCCTCGCCGTGGTTGCCGCCGTCCCCACCGAGGCCGAACATCCGCTCCTTGATGATCGGATCGCGTCCGTTCCACAACGCGAGAGCGAAACAGAACGTCTGCCGGTCGTCACACACGCCCGCCATGCCGTCCTCGGACCACCGGTAGGCTCGGGACCGCGCATGGTCATGGGGAAAGTAGTCCCAGGCCGTGCCGTGCTCGCTGTAGTCCTCCCGTACCGTCCCCCACGCCCGCTCGGACAGATAGGGACCCCATGCGCGCCAGTCCTGCTCCCCGGCATCGGCCTGGGCGAGCCGGATCCGCTCGACGTCGGGGGCGGAGGGCGAACCGTCAGTGATCACCTGAACATCTTCGACGCCGCCGGGGTACTGCACCACAGCGGCCATTGTCGTCGTGTCGTGTTACACCTCGCCGCCGTGGAGGAAAGTTGATCGAAATTCGCTACGGTTCGCAGGTCTGCGGCGAGCTGACCAGCGCCGCCAGCCGTGAATGGCTGGTACCCGACGGCCTCGGCGGGTACGCCATGGGCACCGTCGGCGGGTTGCGCACCCGCCGATACCACGGGCTGCTGGTGGTTCCGGGCGAAACGCCGGCCTCCCGAAAGGTGGGACTGGTAAGCCTCGATCCGGCGGTGCTGCTGCCCTCCGGTGCCCGGGTGCGCCTCGGCGCGCACGAGTGGGTCTCCGGCGATGTGGACCCGCGCGGCTTCGAGCTGCTGGAACGCTTCGACCTGACCGACGGGCTGCCGCGCTGGGGGTGGCGCATCGGCGACGTGGTGATCGAGCGGGAGCTGGCCATGCTGCCCGGCCGCTCCTGCGTGGCGGTGGTGCACCGGCTGGTCAGCGGCGGCCCGGTCGAGCTGGAACTGGCCGCCGCCTGCACCTGGCGGGACACGCACGGCGAGCGGCGCGGCGACGGACCACCGCTGCGGATGGACCCGGTCGACGGCGGCGCGGTGATCGAGGAGGCGTACCGGCTGTCCGGGCCCGGCTGGTCACCGCAGGGCCACTGGTGGCGGGGGGTGTACCACCGTGAGGAGGCGGCGCGCGGCCTGCACCCGGAGGAGGACCTGTGGTACGCGGGCCAGTTCCGCGACACCCTGCACCGCCCCGGGGACACGCTCTCGGTGCTGGCCTGGGCGACGGACCTGGAGCAGGAACCACCGCCGGGACCGCAGGTGGTGGCGTCGGCGCGGCAACGCAACCGGCAGGTGGTCGCGGCGGCCCGGCCTGCCGACGCGGTCGAGGCGACCCTGGCGCTCGCCGCCGACGCGTTCGTCGTGCGGACCGCCACCGGTCCGGACGTGGTGGCCGGCTATCCGTGGTTCGGCGCCTGGTCGCGGGACACGATGATCTCGTACGAGGGGCTCTTCCTGCGTACCGGTCGGGCCGACCTGGGCCGTGAGCTGCTGCGCTCGTACGCGGCGACGCTGTCGGAGGGGATGCTGGCCAACACCGCCGACACCGGGCGGGTCGAGTACAACACCGTCGACGGCACGTTGTGGTTCCTGCACGCGGTCAGCCGGCACGTCACCGTCACCGGTGACACCGACCTCGGCGACGACCTGCTGCCGGCGTTGCGCGCGGTGATCGACGCCCACGTGGCCGGCACCCGGTACGGCATCGCCGTCGATCCGACCGACGGGCTGCTCGCCTGCGGTGCCCCTGGTGCCGCGCTGACCTGGATGGACGCCCGGGTGTACGGGGTGCCGGTCACCCCGCGTCACGGCAAGCCGGTGGAGGTCAACGCCCTGTGGGTCAACGGGGTGGCCGGGGTCGCCGAGCTGGCCGAACTGGCCGGGCAGGACGCCGAGGGGCTGCACCGGCTGCACGAGCGGGCGGTCGAGGCGTTCCGGAAGCGGTTTCCCACCCCGGCCGGCTGGCTGCACGACGTGGTCGACGCGCCCGCACCCGCGTACCCGCTCGGTGGCGCGACCCACCACGACGACGACCTGCTGCGTCCCAACCAGCTGCTGGCCTGGTCGTTGCCGTTCGCGCCGATGGAGCCGGATGCCGAGGCGCTGGGCCACCTCGGGGCGGGGCTGCTCACTCCGCTTGGCCCGCGCAGCCTCTCCCCCGACTGTCCCGGCTTCCTGGGCCGGCACCGGGGCGGGCCGGCCGAGCGGGACACCGCGTACCACCAGGGCACGGTCTGGCCGTGGCTGATCGGTCCGTACGCCGACGCCGTCCGGCGGGCCGGTCTGCCGGTCGACGACCTGTTCACCGGTCTGGAGGCGCACCTGAGCGAATACGGCCTCGGCTCGGTCAGCGAGACGGCCGACGGTACGGCCCCGCACACCGCCACCGGTTGTCCCTTCCAGGCATGGTCGGTGGCGGAACTGCTGCGCGTCCGCCGGTAGCGCTTTACACCCCCGCAACGGTTATGTCTCCGCTGGTTAGCCAGGTGCGACCAGGATTGGTCCCGATCCGGCCGCAACGCGAACGCCACCCGTCAGGGGGCTTCCCAGGGGTGCGCGGAGACAAGTCAAAGGGGGCGCGTATGTCACCGAACGCCGACGTGATCGACATCAACCCCGCACGCTCGCAGCGGGTGCTGATGCTGTCGTGGGAGTACCCACCCGTTCTCGTCGGCGGTCTCGGCCGACACGTGCACGCCCTGTCGGTGGCGCTGGCCGCCGCCGGTCACCAGGTCACCGTCGTCACCCGCCACACCGACGGCGCGCCCCTTGAGGAATACGTCGACGGCGTACGCGTCATCCGCGCCGCCGAGGATCCCGTCGCCTTCCCCCTCGCCACCAACTCCCTGCTGGCCTGGACCATGGCCTTCAACCACACCCTCACCCGTGCCGCCCTGCACGCCACCAGCACCGGTCAGTACGACGTCATCCACGCCCACGACTGGCTCGTCGCCCACACCGCCATCACCCTGCGCGACCACCTCCGCCTCCCCCTCGTCACCACCATCCACGCCACCGAAGCCGGCCGGCACCAGGGCTGGCTACCCGAAGACATGAACCGCACCATCCACGGCGTCGAGCACTGGCTGAGCAACGCCTCGAACCGGGTCATCGCCTGCTCGGGCTACATGCGCGAACAGGTCACCAGGCTGTTCGGCACCCCCGGACACCGCGTCGACGTGGTGCCCAACGGGGTCGACGACCGGGCCTGGCGGGCCCGGCCCCGCGCGGTCGCCTCGGCCCGGGCCCGCTTCGCCGGGGACGGGCCGCTGGTCGGGTACGCCGGCCGCCTGGTCTACGAGAAGGGCGTGCAACACCTGGTCGACGCCGTGCCGAAGCTACGGGCGCGGCATCCCGGGCTGCGGGTGCTGATCGCCGGAGACGGCCCCTACCGGGGCGAGCTGGAGGACCGGACCCACCAGCTCGGGCTCGCCGGCACCGTCCGCTTCACAGGTTTCCTCGACAACACCCAGCTGCCGGCGGTGCTCGGCGCCACCGACGCGACGGTGGTGCCCAGCCTCTACGAACCTTTCGGCATGGTGGCGCTGGAGGCCGCCGCAGCCGGAGCGCCACTGGCCGTGGCCCGCACCGGCGGACTCGCCGAGATCGTCGAACCGGGCGTCACCGGCGTCACCTTCCCGCACAGCGACCCGTCGGCGCTGGCCGGCGCCGTCGGGCAGCTGCTCGGCGACGAGGTCTTCGCCCGCCGCGTCGCTCGCCAGGCACGCAGCATGGTCGGCCGGCGCTACGCCTGGGCCACCATCGCCGACCGCACCGCCGACACGTACGCCGCGGCCCGCCGCGAGCACACCGCGCCGCAACCCCGGCGCGTCGCCGCCGAGCTGCCCACACGCCGGCAGACGATCGCCATCCCGGACGGCAACCTCCTCGCGGTGGGAGGTGCCGCCTCCTGAGTGGACCTGTCGGATAGGTGATTCCCGATCCGCTGGCTAGGGTCGGAGTCAACGTGCTCGATTGTGCCGAGGACGTCGACCAGACCCTGGGGATGTACGCCGGACCGTGGCGGATGGGAGAGATGTGCGAGCGGTGATCGCCGGCCGGTACCGGTTGCTCGATCTGGTCGGGCGCGGCGGGATGGGGACGGTGTGGCGGGCCGAGGACGAGCTGCTGCACCGCCAGGTGGCGATCAAGCAGGTGGTGCTGCCGGCCTGGCTCGGCGGTGACGAGCTGGACCAGTCGCGGGCCCGCACGCTACGTGAGGCGCGGACCGCGGCGCGGCTGAACCACCCCAACGTGGTCCGCGTCTACGACGTGGTCTCCGAGGCCGACGAGCCGTGGATCGTGATGGAGTACGTGCCGTCGCGCACCCTCCAGGATCTCCTCGACGCGGACGGGCCGCTGTCGCCGCAGCGGACCGCTCGGATCGGTCTGGCGCTGCTGGACGCGCTGCGGGCGGCGCACGACGCCGGGGTGGTGCACCGCGACGTCAAGCCGGCGAACGTCCTCGTCGCCGACGACGGCCGGGTGCTGCTGACCGACTTCGGGTTGGCCGTGTTCGACGGTGGCGATCAGACGATGACCGGTCCCGGCACCATCCTGGGCTCGCCCCAGTACGTCGCGCCGGAGCGGGCCGCCGAAGGGGTGTCCAGTGAACGCGCCGACCTCTGGTCGCTCGGCGCCACGCTGCACGCCGCCGTCGAGGGCCGTGCCCCGTACGCCCGCAGCACCGCCATGGCGACGCTGAGCGCGCTGGCCTCCGCACCACCGGACCCGGCACCGCACGCCGGCCCGCTGTCGGCGGTGCTGGCCGGGCTGCTGCGCCGCGACCCGGCGCACCGCACCGACCACGCCGAAACACGCCGCCGCCTGCTGGCCGCCACCGGCCCCGACCCGACCGACGAACCCGACAGGTCCGGTGAGGACACCGCTCCGCTGCCCACGACCGGAGGGTCTCCCGCGTCTATCGGGGCCGCTGACGCTCCGGCGATGACCGCCGGCTCGCCCCGCAGGGAGCCGAACCGGCGCCCGGGCGCCGACGAGGCCACCCGGCCGTCAGCCGGGCACGACCCGGATCAGACCGGCGGGGACGGCCCGGGCCGGACCGGCGGGTCACCGCCACCGACCGTGCCCGCCAGCACCCCGGCGGCGACGCCGGGAACCGGGCAGCGCCGGGAGCCGGTGGCCCGGTCCTGGGCACTGGCGGGGGTCGCCGTGCTGGTCGCCATGGCGGCCGGGATCGGCACCGCACTCACTGTGGTCGGCACCGGCGCGGACCAACCCGGCCCGGCGACGCAGAGCCCACAGTCGTACGACGTGGGCGCGCCGGGGCCCGGCGGCCCGTTACCGCGCGACGGGCGGCGCCCGCCCGGCCCGCCGCCGGGCGGGCTCGTCCCCCCGCCGCTGCCCTGCGTACGGCCGTGGGTCGACGGTGCCTCGCTGCGCACCGCAGCGCCCCGACCCGGCGACGGTTTCCGGCCGCCCGCCGGGTGGGTGTGGCATGCCGATGCCGGCGGCTTCCGGGTGGCGTTGCCGGCCGACTGGCGGCACTCCCGCGACAACGACGTGGCCTGCTTCCAGGATCCGGCCACCGGTCGCGCGTTCACCGTCGCGGACAGCGCCGACGTCACCACCGAACCGGCCGCCCGGCTCCGGGCGGTGCGGGACCGGGAACTGGCCGACGGCACCCTGCCCGGCTACCAGGAGTTCCGCCTCGGCCGGGTCGGCGACGCCGTCGAGTGGGAGTTCGGGTGGTTGACGCCGCACGGTGACCGGCTGCGCGCCACGCAGATCGTGCCGGATCCGACGCGGGGCCACTCCTGGACGTTGGGTTGGATCACACGCGAACATGACTGGGCGGCTGCGGCGAGCGACCTGGCGACCGTCCGGCTCAGCTTCCGTCCCTGAGAATGGGTTCGCGGGACGCGGTTAGTCTCGGACCGTGGAACCGGACCGGCACGACGACACCGACCAGCTGCGAGTCTCCGACCGGGAACGGGAGGAGGTCGTGGAGCTGCTCGGCAAGGCCACGGCCGAGGGCCGGCTGACCCTCGACGAGTACTCCGAGCGGGCCGGTGCGGCCCACGCCGCACAGACCCGCGGCGAGCTGGCCCGGGTGACCAGGGATCTGCCGGACGTGGCGGCCCGACCCGCCACCGGCGCGCTCGCCCCGGCGACGGAGAAACTGCTGGCCGTCTTCGGTAACGAGGTACGCAAGGGCGCGTGGCCGGCACCGGAGCGCATCGAGGCCCGAGCGGTCTTCGGCGACTGCCGGATCGAGCTGCACGAGGCCCGGCTGCCCGGGCGGGTGACCCGGATCGACGCCGAGGCGATCTTCGGCAACGTCACGATCGTCGTGGCGGAGGGCACCGATGTCCGGCTCACCGGCAGCGCGATCTTCGGGAGCAAGCAGTCCAAGCTCAGTGGCCCTGTCGCGGCGGGCGCACCGGTGATTGAGGTGCACTGCCGGGCGATCTTCGGCGACGTGACCGTCCGCGCGCCGCGCAAGCGCTGGTGGTGACGCCGCCCGTCCCATCGCCGACAGATCGGGCCGACCGACCGTCACGCGCTGCCATACTTCCTGGTGGTCGGCCCGGCCCACCGACCACCTCCGATGGTTGTCCGAAGTGGACAACAAGGATGGTCCCCCTGCGGCGTCGCCGCGAACTACAGTGGCGTAGTTTTGGCGCTCAAGATCCCTGGGGAGGGCGAGCCGAGATGATGGGACCGTCGCACGCGCTGTCTGGCGCGGCGGTATGGCTGAGCGGGTCCTGGGCGCTACAGCACTTCTACGACTACGAGCAGTCGCCGTTGGCGTTGGCCGTCGGCACCGCCGTCTGCGCCGGTGGGGCTTTGCTGCCCGATCTCGATCTGTCCGGCAAGGTCACCCGCAACCAGGGCGGCGCGACCGTGGCCCGCACGTTCGGTGTCTTCTCGCTGTTCATCGCCGAGGTGGTGGAGAAGGTCTCGCTGGGCGTCTACTACGCCACCAAGCTCAGCCGCGATCCCAAGCGCAGCAACGGCCACCGGACGCTCACCCACACCATCCCGTTCACCGTGCTGGTGGGTTGGGGCACCACCACGCTCTGCGCGCGGTACGGCAAGTGGGCGGTCATCGGCATCCTGTTCTTCATGATCGGCCTCGCCCTGCGCGGCCTGTTCGACGAGTGGGCCGAGCGCGCGGGCTGGGTGATCGTCACCCTGGTCTCGGCCGGCGCGGCCACGTTCACCGCGGCGAACCTGCCCGGCGACCGGGGCTATCCGATGATCGGGCTGGCCGTCGGCGTGGGCAGTTTCGTGCATATCATCGGTGACATGATCACCAGAGCCGGCGTACCGATTCTCTGGCCGATTCCGATCAAACGCCGGATGTGGACACCGATCAGCCTGCCCGACAAGATCGCGCTGCGGGCCGGGGGCAAGACCGAGATCGTCGTGGTCCGCACCGCACTGACCATCGTGTCGGTGCTGGCCGCGGTCGGGCTGGTCGCTCCCTCGGTGCTCCAGAAGTTCAACCTCGACCTGTGAGTGTCGAGCCCGTCGACCCGGCGATCGTGGCCGCCGACGAGGCGGTGCCACGGTTCTGGCAGGGGCTCGGTCTGCCCGGTCTGGCCGACGTCCACGTGCATTTCCTGCCGCCGAGGCTGCGCCGCCGCGTGTGGGAGTACTTCGAGTCGGCCGGTCCGTTGGTGGGGTTGGAGTGGCCGATCCGGTACCGGTGGAGCGACGCGGAACGCGTCGATCACCTCCGTCGGCTGGGGGTACGGGCATTCAGCGCACTCGCGTACGCCCACCGGCCCGGCATGGCCGAGCAGCTGAACCAGTGGACGCTGGACTTCGCCCGCGACACCCCCGGATGCCTGCCGTCGGCCACCTTCTTCCCCGAGCCGACGGCGCCGCGCTACGTCGCCGAGGCGATCGACGCCGGCGCCCGGGTGTTCAAGGTGCATTTCCAGGTGGGTGGTTTCGCACCCACGGACCCGGCGTTGACGCCGGTGTGGGACCTGCTCAGCGCGGCCGACGTGCCGGTGGTCGTGCATGCCGGGCACGCGCCGGTGGGCACCGCGCACACCGGGCCGGAGCCGTTCGGAGCGCTGCTCGCCCGGCACCCGCGGCTGCCCGCGATCGTTGCCCACCTGGGTGCGCCCGACTATCCCGCCTTCCTGGATCTCGCCGAGCGGCACGAGCGGGTCCGGCTGGACACCACGATGGCTTTCACCCCGTTCCTCGATCAGCTCGTGCCCTTCCCGGCCGAGGAGTTGCCGCGCCTGCGCGAGCTGGGGCTGGCCGGGAAGGTGCTGCTGGGCAGCGACTTCCCCAACATCCCCTACCCCTACGCCGACCAGTTGACCGGTCTGGCCGGGCTCGACCTGGGTGACGACTGGCTGCGGATGGTCTGCTGGCAGGCCGCAACGGACCTCTTCGACCTGCCCGCAGGCTGATTCGACCTGCCGGCACGCTGATCGAGCGGGATCCGACCTCAGTTCGACACTGCCTATTGACGTGGTCGTAACACCTGACCTACCTTCTGTCGAACCGCTTAGTCGAAGCGCTTCGACAACGCCGGGGCATACCGCGAGGAGGTGCCGGATGGCCACCATGCAGGACGTCGCACGTCGCGCCCAGGTGTCGGTCAGCACCGTGTCGTACGTGCTCACCGGCGCCCGACCGATCTCCCAGGCCACCCGGGACAAGGTCCTCGCCGCCATGGCCGAGCTGGACTACCAGCCCAACGCCCTGGCCCGTGGGCTGGCCAGCCGGCGCAGCCGGATCCTCGGGCTGCTGCTGCCGATGGACGAGCGCGGCATCGGCGCCACCGAGACCGCCTTCGTCACCGGCGCGACCTCCGCCGCCGTGGCCGCCGGCTACCACCTGGTGCTCTCCCCGATCGGCGTCGGCGACCTCGACGAGCTGCGCCGGCTGGCCAGCCAGCGCATCCTCGACGGTGCGCTGCTGATGGAGGTCCAGCTGCACGACCCCCGGGTGGACGTGCTGCGCGAGGCGGGCGTGCCGACGGTGCTGATCGGGCGCACCGAGGACCCGAGCGGCCTGTCGTACGTCGACATCGACTTCGACCGCACCGTCCGCGCGGCGGTCGACCACCTGGTCGGCCTCGGCCACCGGCGCATCGTCTACGTCAACCACTCGGCCGACACCATCGCCGAGGGTTACGGCCCGGCCCTGCGCACCCGTGACTCGTTCACCGCCGCGATGACCGAGCACGGTCTGACACCGCTGATGATCCCCGCCGAGGACAGCGCCGCCAGTGGTCGAGCGGCACTGGCCAGCGCGCTGCGCCAGGAGCCCGATCTCACCGCCGTGCTGGCGATGAACGAGAGCGCCGTCTTCGGGCTGCTCGGCGAGCTGTCCACCCGGGGGCTGACCGTCCCCGACGACGTGTCCGTCGTCTCGATGGTCACCTCACCGCAGGTCGCCGAGCTGGCCACGCCCGCGTTGACGGCGATGACGTCGCCCGGCTCGGCGCTCGGCCGCATCGCGGTGCAGACGCTGCTGCGGCACGTCGAGAGCGGCGACGGGGAGATCCACCAGGAACTGCTGCCGTGCGTGCTGGAGGTCCGTGGTTCCAGCGGCCCGCCACGTACGCCGGCTGCCAGCACCACCGACCCGGAGGCGGCCGACGAACGGTCGTCCCCGGGTACCGAAGCAGCCCGCCGTCGCGCTGCCACGCGACGACGGGCTTGAAGGAGTACCGGCTCGATACTCACCAGGGAGACTAGCAATGCGACGATTCCGTAGCGTAGCCGTGGCCGCCACAGTGGCGGCGCTCGCGGCGACCAGCCTGGCGGCGTGCGGCGACGACGGTGGCGACAGCGAGGCAAACGTCCTCAAGCTCTGGCACTACGAGAGCGCCAACAGCGCCATGGGCATCGCCTGGGACCGGGCGATCGAGATCTTCAAGGAAGAGCACGAGGGCGTCGAGGTGCGCTTCGAGCGCAAGGCGTTCGAGCAGATCCAGCAGAACGCCGGCATGATCATCAACTCGTCTGAAGGCCCGGACGTGATGGAGTACAACAAGGGCAACGCGACCGCCGGGCTGCTCTCCTCGCAGGGCCTGCTCACCGACCTCACCGAGGAGGCGACCGAGCGCGGCTGGGACACCGCGCTCAGCCCCAGCCTCCAGACCACGGCCCGGTACGACAACGGCGTCATGGGCTCCGGCAACTGGTACGGCGTGCCCAACTACGGCGAGTACGTGATGGTCTACTACAACAAGGACCTCTTCACCGAGCACGGCGTTACGGTGCCGACGACGCTGGCCGAGATGACCGCCGCGATGGACACCTTCGTCGCCAAGGGCGTCACGCCGCTGGGCATGTCCGGCGCCGAGTACCCGGCCGGGCAGCTCTTCTACCAGCTCGCCCTCTCCCGGGCCGACCGGGCCTTCGTCGACAACTACCAGCTCTACGCCAACCCGGTGGACTTCACCGCCGACCCGCTCAAGTACGGCGCCGAGACCTTCGCCGAATGGGTGGACAAGGGGTACATCGCCAAGGACTCCGCCAGCCTCAAGGCGGAGGACATGGGCACCGGATTCATCTCCGGCAAGACCCCGATGATCGTCTCCGGCAGCTGGTGGTTCGGCCGCTTCAAGAGTGAGATCTCGTTCGACTGGGACACCTTCCTCTTCCCCGGCAACACCCTGCACGCCGGCTCCTCGGGCAACCTGTGGGTGGTCCCGGAGACGAGCAAGGCCAAGAGCCTGGCGTACGACTTCATCGACATCACCATGCGGCCGGAGATCCAGGCGTTGATCGGCAACAACGGTGGCGTGCCGGTGGCCGGTGATCCGGCGACGATCAACGACCCGAAGGACCGCAAGCTGATCGAGGACTTCAACACGGTCAGCTCCCAGGACGGTCTGGCCTTCTACCCGGACTGGCCGGTCCCGGGCTACTACGACGTGCTGGTTTCCGGATTCCAGGGCCTGATCAACCAGTCCAGGTCGCCCGCGCAGGTCCTCGACGCGATCTCCGGGCCGTACCAGGACGGCGTCGCGGAGATCAAGCGCGACTGACGGCGGCCGGGGCAGGCGCGCCCGCGCGCCTGCCCCGCCCCTGGAAGGATTTCCATGGCATCCCTCGACACGGTCGACGCCCCGGCCCGGAAACCGGCAGGTCGGCGACGCCGGTCCGGCTCCGACGCCGGGTACTGGCTCTACCTGCTCCCCGGCGCGGTCCTCTTCCTGCTGGTCATCGGCGGTCCGCTGGTCTACACCGGCTACCTCTCGCTGACCAAGTGGTCCGGCGTCGGCGACCCCACCTTCATCGGGCTGGACAACTACCGCGATCTGCTGACCGACGACGTCTTCTGGACCTCGTTCCAGAACACCGTCGCGATGATCATCGCGATGGTGGTGCTGCCCACCCTGATCGGACTGGTGCTCGCCGCGGTGCTCTTCGACACCATCGGACGCCGGTTCCGGCCCCGCACCGCCGCCGCGCTGCGGGCCGCCTTCTACCTGCCGCAGGTGCTCCCGGTCGTGGTGGCCGGCATCGTCTGGGGTTGGATCCTGCGGCCCGACGGCGCACTCAACGGGCTGCTCGACGCGGTCGGGCTCGGCTCACTCACCCACGACTGGCTTGGCGACCCGAACACCGCGCTGCCCGCCGTGATGGCCGTGATGATCTGGGTTCAGCTCGGCTACCCGGTGGTGGTCTTCATGGCCGCTCTGGAACGGGTGAACCCGGAGCTGTACGAAGCGGCGGAGATCGACGGGGCCGGCTGGTTCCGGCGGTTCCGGGCGATCACCCTGCCGCAGATCCGGCCGGAGACGTTCGTGGTCGGGCTCACCTGCACCATCGCCGCGATGAAGGTCTTCGGCCCGATCTTCGCGCTGACCCGGGGCGGGCCCGAGAACGCCACGAACGTGCCCTCCTACTTCGCGTACTTCACCTTCTTCAAGCGGTTGCAGGTCGGCTACGGCTCGGCGATCTCGATGGTGCTGACCCTGATCATCGTCGTGGTCGCGGTGCTGTTCATCCGGGCGCAGAACCGTGCCGAGCGCCGGGACGGAGTGCTCTGATGGCGATCACCCTCACCCCGCCCCGGCGGGTACGGCGTCCCGCTGACCGGCGGCACCGGGGCGTCGCCCGGTGGATCGTGCTCGCGCTGGTCGGCGCGGCGGCACTCGCCATGCTGGTGCCGTTCGCGTTCATGCTGCTCAACGCCTTCAAGTCGCCCGGCGACTACTCGACCAACGGCCCGTTGAGCTGGCCGGGCGAGTTCTACACCACCGGCCTGCGCACCTACTGGGAGCAGGTCGACTTCCCGGTGAAGCTGTGGAACTCGGTGCTCATCTCCGGCTCGGTGGCGGTCCTCGCGGTCGTCGTGTCACTGCTCAGCGCGTACGCCCTGGGCATCGGCCGGATCCGCGGCCGGCTCTGGATCATCGGCCTGTTCCTGCTGGCCAACATGCTGCCGCAGGAGGCGCTGATCTACCCACTCTACCACTTCGCCAAGGAGGCGGGGCTCTACAACACCCGGCTGGCGGTCATCATCATCTTCACCGTCATCCAGGCCGCCTTCGGCACCTACCTGCTCGCCTCGGTGCTCGGCACCTTCCCGCGCACCCTGCTGGAGGCAGCCGCGCTCGACGGGGCCGGCCGGTGGCGAACCCTGTGGCGGGTGGTGCTGCCCAACATCCGGCCCACCATCTCGGTGCTGCTCGTCTTCTTCTTCATCTGGACCTGGAACGAGTTCCTCATCCCGTTGGTCATGCTCATCGACAACCAGACGCAGACCGTCCCGGTCGCGCTGGCCTCGTTGCAGGGCGACCGGCTGATGGACGCCCCCACCACGAACGCCGGGGCACTGATCAGTCTCCTTCCGGCGATCCTGTTCTTCCTCATCTTCCAGCGCACCCTTTCGCGCGGCATCACGGCAGGAGCCGACAAGTGAAGTTCACCGACGGGTACTGGCAACTGCGTCCCGGGGTAAGCGTGCTGCGCCCCGGCACCGTGGAGTCGGTGGAGCCGGACGAGCGGTCCTTCACCGTCTTCGCACCCATCGGGCGGATCACCGGACGCGGGGACACCCTCAACCGGCCGGTGATCACCGTACGGTTCTTCTCCCCCGCGCCCGGCGTGGTCGGAGTGACAATCGGTCACCACACCGGTGGGCTGCCCAAGCAGCCACGGTTCACCCTCGCCGAGAGCACCGAGCATCCGGTGCAGGTGGAGGTCACCGGGCTCAGCGCGCGGTTGACCACCGGCGAGTTGACCGTCCGGGTCGCGCTGACCGGGCCGTGGCGGGTGGACTTCCTGCGTGGCGACCGGTTGGTCACCTCGTCCACCGAGCGCAGCATCGGCGCGGTCACCGACGCCGAGGGCAACAAGTACGTCCACGAGCGGCTGGCACTCGGCGTCGGCGAGACCATCTACGGGCTGGGCGAGCGTTTCGGCGCGTACGTCAAGAACGGCCAGGCCGTCGACATCTGGAACGCCGATGGCGGCACCGCCAGCGAGCAGGCGTACAAGAACGTGCCGTTCTATCTCAGCAGCGCCGGCTACGGGGTCTTCGTGGACCATCCGGAGCACGTGTCGTTCGAGGTCGGCTCCGAGGTGGTGTCGCAGACCCAGTTCAGCGTGCCGGGTCAGTCGCTGACGTACCACCTGATCGACGGGCCCACCCCGAAGGACGTGCTGCGCCGCTACACCGCGCTCACCGGCCGGCCGGCGCGGGTGCCGGCCTGGTCGTACGGGCTGTGGCTGTCCACCTCGTTCACCACCTCGTACGACGAGAAGACGGTCACCGAGTTCATCGACGGCATGGCCGAGCGGGACCTGCCGCTGTCGGTGTTCCACTTCGACTGCTTCTGGATGCGGCAGTTCCACTGGGTCGACTTCATCTGGGATCCGGCGACCTTCCCGGACCCGGAGGGGATGCTGCGCCGGCTGCACGAGCGTGGCCTGAAGGTGTGCGTCTGGATCAACCCGTACATCGCCCAGCGGTCGTACCTGTTCGAGGAGGGCCGGCAGGCCGGCTACCTGGTCCGCAACCCGGACGGCTCGGTCTGGCAGTGGGACAAGTGGCAGGCCGGCATGGCGCTCGTCGACTTCACCAACCCGGACGCGGTCGACTGGTTCGCCGGAAAGCTCAAGGTGCTGCTCGACATGGGCGTCGACTGTTTCAAGACCGACTTCGGCGAGCGTATCCCCACCGATGTGGTCTGGCACGACGGCTCGGACCCGCAACGGATGCACAACTACTACGCGTACCTCTACAACAAGACCGTCTTCGAGCTGCTGGCGGCCGAACGCGGGGAGGGCGAGGCGGTCGTCTTCGCCCGGTCGGCGACCGCCGGCGGTCAGCAGTTCCCGGTGCACTGGGGTGGCGACTGCGAGTCGACATTCGTGGCGATGGCCGAGTCGCTGCGCGGCGGGCTGTCGCTGGCCGCCTCCGGGTTCGGCTACTGGAGCCACGACATCGGCGGCTTCGAGGGCACCCCCGACCCGGCGGTGTTCAAACGCTGGATCGCCTTCGGCCTGCTGTCGTCGCATTCCCGGCTGCACGGCTCCGGCTCCTACCGGGTGCCGTGGGCGTACGACGACGAGGCGGTCGACGTGCTGCGCCGCTTCACCCGGCTCAAGCTGAGCCTGATGCCGTACCTCGCGGCAGCGGCCGAGGAGGCTCACCGCGAGGGCGTACCGGTGATGCGGCCGATGGTCCTGGAGTTCCCGGACGATCCGACCGCCGCGTACCTCGACCGGCAGTACATGCTGGGCCCGGACCTGCTGGTCGCACCGGTGATGAGCGCCGACGGCCAGGTGACCTACTACGTGCCCGCCGGCACCTGGACCCAGCTGACCACCGGTGCCCAGGTCACCGGTCCGGGCTGGGTCACCGAGAAGCACGACTTCGACAGCGTTCCGGTGCTGGCCCGGCCCGGGTCGGTCATCGCGTTCGGCTCGGTCACCGACCGCCCGGACTACCCGTGGGCCGACGGCGTACGGCTGCGGATGTTCGCGCCGGCCCCCGGGCAGCGGACCCGGGTGCGGGTGCCGGCACCCGACGGTGGACCGGGCACCGAGTTCGAGGTGTCCTACCAGGACGGAACGGCCAGCGCCGAGCTGGTGGCGGGCGCGTCGTCCGGATACGAGTGCGAGGTGACGGAGGTGGCGACATGAGCGAGGTCGTGTTTCCTGAGGGATTCGTGTGGGGTTCGGCGACGGCGGCGTACCAGATCGAGGGCGCGGCGAAGGAGGACGGACGGGGGCCGTCGATCTGGGACACCTACAGTCACACCCCGGGCCGCACCCTGAACGGGGACACCGGCGACGTCGCGGCCGACCACTACCACCGGTGGGCCGACGACCTCGACCAGGTGGCCGCGCTCGGGCTCGGGGCGTACCGGTTCTCGATCGCCTGGCCCCGGGTGCAGCCGGGCGGCTCCGGCGCGCTCAACCAGGCGGGGGTGGACTTCTACTCCCGCCTGGTTGACCGGCTGCTCGAACTCGGCATCCGGCCGGTGGCCACGCTGTACCACTGGGACCTGCCGCAGGAGTTGGAGGATGCGGGCGGCTGGCCGGCCCGGGACACCGCCGCACGCTTCGCCGACTATGCCGAGAAGATCGTCGGGTCGCTCGGGGACCGGGTGCACACCTGGACCACGTTCAACGAGCCGTGGTGCTCGGCCTACCTCGGGTACGCCTCCGGGGTGCACGCGCCGGGGCGGACCGAGCCGGCCGCGGCGCTGGCCGCCGTACACCATCTGAACCTGGCGCACGGCCTGGCCGGCCGGGTGATCCGTGACCTGGCACCGGCGGCGCAGCTCTCGGTCACGCTGAACCTGCACGTCATCCGGCCGGCGTCGGGCTCGGCCGCCGACGCCGACGCGGCACGCCGGATCGACGCCCTGGCCAACCGGGCCTTCCTCGGCCCGATGCTGGACGGGGCGTACCCGGCGGACCTGCTCGCCGACACCGCCGCGGTCACCGACTGGTCGTTCGTCCGGGACGGCGACGAGGCCACCGCCGCGGTGCCGCTGGACGTGCTCGGCGTCAACTACTACTCGACCACGCTGGTCCGTGCCTGGGACGGCGTCTCACCCAAGTCGGACTCCGACGGGCACGGCCGCTCGGCGCACTCGGCGTGGGTCGGCTCGGAGCAGGTCGAGTTCCTGCCGCAACCCGGTCCGTACACGGCGATGGGCTGGAACATCGAGCCGGCCGGCCTGACCGAGCTGCTGCTGCGCCTGCACCGCGAGTATCCCGACCAGCCCTTGATGATCACCGAGAACGGCGCCGCCTTCGACGACGTCGTCTCGCCGGACGGCACGATCCACGACGACCGCCGGATCGACTACCTTCACCGGCACATCGCCGCCACGCACGACGCGATGGCCGCCGGCGCCGACGTACGCGGCTACTTCGTCTGGTCCCTGCTCGACAACTTCGAATGGGCGTACGGCTACGACCGCCGCTTCGGAATCATCCGCGTCGACTACGAAACCCAGCAGCGCACCTGGAAGGACTCCGCCCACTGGTACCGCCGCCTGACCACCACCAACCGCCTCCCCTGACCCCCGCCCGACCTTATATGCGTTGATCAAGAAGTTCTGGTCCTGCGGCCGGCGCGATCCCGACCAAAACTTCTTGATCAACGCGCCCGGGAGGGGCGGTGGGGGTCAGGCGCCTACGCGTTGTTCGGGGACGGTGAGGCCGTACAGGGCCATCAGCTCGGGGGTGTCGACCCGGCTGCCGTCGGCCACCGCGTCACAGGCGATGTCGACGATCTGGTCCTTGTGCGCCAGCAGGTACGGGCGGGCGCCGACGTCGGCACTGGCCAGGGTGGCGATGCCGGGCCAGTGCCGACGGCCGAACAGCATCGGGTAACCGCGCAGGCCGTTGTAGGTGGCACAGACCAGCACGTCGGGGAAGGGCAGCGCGGCCACCCGGCGGACCGCTGCGGCGGTGAGCCCGGGCATGTCCACCGGCACCACCACCGCCGCCTCGACCCGGTCGTCGTCGATGCCGGCGAGACCGGCCCGGATGGACGAGCCCACGCCGGTACCCCAGGCGCGGTTGACCACCACCGTGGCGCGACTCAGGTCGGCGGTCTGGCGGACCTGGTCGGCCGCGGCGCCCAGAACGACCACGATCTGCCCGCAGCCTGCCTCCGTCAGCGTGTCGATCATCTGGTCGACCAGGGGTTTACCACCCTGGTGCAGCAGGGCCTCCGGCCCGCCGATCCGGCGGCCACCCCCCGCAGCGATGATCATTCCTGCGATCCGGTTCAGAGCTGCGCTCCCTCCAGCGTGGGAGCGGTCGGGGCCGTGTGACCCCGACCCTCCCGTCCTACGCACACCGTTTGCAACGACAGCGGTCGGAGGAGAGTGGCGGGGCATTTGGTGTAAATTGGGTATCTATCGGCTACGGATCGCGCCGGGTAGCCAGCCGCAGCCGGCGTTTGACGCCACCGGCCGCGCGGGTCCTGAGCCGGGAGAGGACGTTGACGGTGTCGGCTAGGCCGTCCGGCCGCCGACTGAGGGTGTCGGCGTGACCCAGCATGCCCACGATCGTCTCGACAGCGACCTGGAGCAGCTGTTCCCCGTCCAGTTCGTCGGGGCTGATGCTCTGCCGCATCACTGTCGGCCGCAGGTCGTCGAGGTCACCGACGATCCGGCACGGGTAGTCCTGAAGCTCCTTGATCTGCTGCTCCGCCTGCTCCCGCACCCAGTCGGCCCGGTCCAGGCCGACGCCGAAGGGCACCCCCTCACGCCGTTTGAGCACGGCGTCGACGAGATGTCGGTGGACCACCTTCTGGTACGGCGTCCGCAGCGGATACCTGTCGCCCAACGCCAGGTTGACCCGGCGAAGCAGTTCGATCTCGGCCGCGCCGAGCGACGGGTTGGAGGTCGGTTCCGCCAGCTGGCACAGCCCGTCCGGGATCCCCAGGACCCCGGCGAACCGCCGCCAGAGCAGGTCCCTCGGTGCGCCGGGCGGCGGTACCGTCACCAGGTACCGGTGCTCAGCGGGGACCAGGTCGCCCCAGCGGCGCAGCATGCGCGGCGCCGTGTGGTTGTTCCAGAAGGCCTCGGCCCTGCCACCCTCGACGGCGCGCAGGAACGCCCCGAACCGCCAGCCACTGCGCGCCCGGACGCTCTGCTGCCAGAAGGACGGGAAGGTCCGCCACAGGTCACGGCCGGCCGCGATGACATGGACCTCGGCGGCCTCCAGGCTCTCCACCGCCCGGGCGGCCTGTTCGCTGGTCGCCGCGCCCAGCCCCTCGTTGCTGATGATCACATCACCGGGCCAGCTGCGCGCCTTCTCGGCCAGCCGGTCCCAGGTCCAGTAGACGTCGCTGTCGCGCCAGGGCGCCGCCCGCAGATCGGCCATCGCGTGGTCGTGCGCCACGGCACTTCCCGGCAACAGAATGCCGGCGTCCCGCAGAGCGGCGCAATTGTTCCAGAGCACGTTCTGCACATAGGTGCTTCCCGTTTTCGGCGCACCGATATGCAGATAGACGCGCCTGGCCATGCCGCCTCCCGGACCCGACAACCATGTCGATCGAAGTGGTCACCTTTGCGGAGCCAGAGTGACATACGGCGGGCGTACGCCAAAACAGCGGGCGACGCCTTTTCCGGAAGACGAATTTCCTGTTGTGCAGAGATGTATGCGCCACGAAATTCTGGTGAACAGTCTCGCCCGGATTAGTCGGCGCAGCAGGACATGACCTTCTCGAACGCGCCGTCAGGCCGCGTCGGCATAACACTCCACGACAGACAGATCCAACGGGAAGCGGACCGGAGTGTCCCCGAACAGCAGCGCGGCGGCCCGTCGGCCGGCCCGATCGACAGCCTCGGCGACCTGCCCGGCCTGCGCCACAGGGCAGTGCACGATCACCTCGTCGTGCTGGAAGAAGACCAGCTCGGCCCGGGTGCCGGCCAACTCGCCGCGGAGCACCGCGAGCAGGGTGGACGCCCACTCGGCCGCGGTGGCCTGGATGACGAAGTTACGGGTGAACCGGCCCCGGGCCCGGGCGGCCCGGGCCCGGGGCGACTGGGCGTCGCTGTCCGCCTCCGGATCCGTCCCAACCGCCTCGTCCACGCCGAACCCGGCGGTGCCGGGCGGGCA
Source organism: Micromonospora sediminimaris (assembly GCF_016863575.1). Taxonomy (NCBI): domain Bacteria; kingdom Bacillati; phylum Actinomycetota; class Actinomycetes; order Micromonosporales; family Micromonosporaceae; genus Micromonospora; species Micromonospora sediminimaris. The sequence continues at coordinate 3,649 of NZ_BOPD01000021.1, read as the reverse complement.
GGTCCGCCCCAACCAGGAACGCACCAGGCCGCCCACCTCGCCGGTCCGCGCCGCCGCCTCGACGTAGCCGAACGCGGTCGGATAGCTGCGTCGCAGCACCGCCAGCGCGGGCACCGCGGCCCCACCGGTCTGCCCGTACATGGCCCCGAGCAGCGCCAGCTTGGCCCGGCCCCGGTCACCGTCGAACGCGTCCCGAGCCAGGGCGGCGTAAAGGTCACCGGTCGCCCCGGCGGCGGCGAGCCGGGCGTCACCGGAGACCGCGGCCAGCACCCGTGGCTCCAACTGCCCGGCGTCGGCCACCACGAAACGCCAGCCCGGGTCGGCCACCACCGCCCGGCGGATCACCTTCGGAATCTGCAACGCGCCGCCACCCCGGGTGGCCCACCGCCCTGACACCACCCCGCCGGGAACGTACTCCGGGCGGAACCGGCCGTCGCGCACCCAGGCGTCCCGCCACGCCCGGCCGTGCGCCGTCCAGATCCGGTACAGCTCCTTGTACTCCAGGATCAGCGGCACCGCTGGATGATCGACCCCGCGCAGCACCCAGGCCCGGGTGTTCGGCAGCTCCACGCCGACCCGCGCGAACGCCTTCAGCAGCTCGGCCGGGCTGTCCGCGTGCACCTGCCGGACCCCGAACGCGTCGGCGATCCGCGCGGCCAGCTCCGCCAACCGGCGCGGCGGCCCACCCACCGGAGAGGGTTCACCCAGCAACTCGGCGAGGACCGCGTCGTGCACGTCGGCACGCCAGGGCAGCCCAGCCGCGCCCATCTCGGCCGCGATCAACGCACCGGCCGACTCGGCCGCCACGAGCAACCGGAACCTGCCCGGGTCACCGGTCCCCGCGACCCGGCCGAGTTGGTCGGCGTACACCCGGGTCAGGGCGGTGAGGCCGGGGCCCGGCGGCCCCGGCACGGCGTCGAAGAGCGCGGCCTGACCGGTGCCGGGCGGGGTGGCGGCGCGCGGCGGCGGATCGGCCGGCACCGGCGCACCGGTCAACCGCGCCCAGGCCGCTGCCAGCCCGCGGGGCTCACCCCACCGGCCCGCGTACCCGAGCAGCAGCGCCTCGGTCAACTCCACGTCGTGGCAGCGCTGCACCGTGACCCCGGCGCGTAGCAGCGTCGGGTAGAGCGCGGCCCCGGATGCCCACACCCAGCGCGGCTGGTCGGTGCGTTCCCGGGCGGCCACCGCGGCAGGCAGATCGACGACCGGTTCGGGCACGCCCAGCGACGCGCCGGTCGGGTCGAGGGGTTGCAGAACTCCCCCGCCCCGGTCGTCGGACACCACCGCCACCAGCACGAACGTGATTCTGCCCGGCCCCTGCGACAGACCGGGGCCGGGCTCGGTCCGTTGGTCAGTCTCGGCGAAGGCTCATCCGCAGCAGTTCGGACTCGTCGGACAGGCCCGGTGGCGCCTTGGTGCCCGCCGGAACCAGCGACCAGACCTCCTGCTTGCGCACCAACCGAGGAGAATCCAACTGCACCTGCTCGCCGTCGACGGACAGCCGCGCCGTTCCGGCTGCGAGGACGTTGCGGACCCAGTCGGTACGCGGCCCGTACAGCGGAAGGAACAGGTATCCGTCGGGCAGCGGGTGGGCGTCCAGCGGAGTCTGGTACGTCCTGCCGGACGATCTGCCCACGTGCGTCAGGACCGGTCGGACGCCCCGACGGACTTCCCGCGGGTTGACGAACCGTTTGTTGAACCGGGCGAGCCACCGCGGCAACGCCATGCCGACCTCCTCGTTCTCGGTGCGTGTCAGCGAGCACCACCGAACCACCTGGACAGCGCCGCCTCCAGGGTCTGCTGGTCCGCACCGACCCACGCGACGTGCCCGTCCGGCCGAAGCAGGACCGCCGGTACGTCCAGCTCCTCGCTGGTGTCGACGACATGATCTACCCGGTCGCGCCAGCCGTCCACCGCGAGCCGCCCGGTCCGGTCGAGCAGCAGCCCGTTCCCGGAGCGCATCAGCTCGAACAGCCGCCCACGTTCGAGCTGGACGTCGCGCAGCCGCCGCCCGAGCAGGGCATGGCCCTCGCCGAAGTCGTACCGGACACCGATCGCCGTGATCTTCTCGATCAGGAACCGGTTGACGTCGTTGAAGTCCATCAGCTGCGCCACCAACCGTCGGACGGCCTGCGGCCCGGGCTCGTTCGTGGTCAACTCCATCTGGGCCCGCGTGTTGTCGAGCACATCCGCTGCCACCGGATGCCGCTCGGACTCGTAGCTGTCCAGCAGATCGTCCGGCGCCCAGCCGTTGATCGCCGCCGCCACCTTCCAACCCAGGTTGAAGGCGTCCTGGATCCCGAGGTTCAGCCCCTGACCGCCCATCGGCGGGTGCACGTGCGCGGCGTCCCCGGCCAGGAACACCCGTCCGACCCGGTAGCGCTCGGCCTGGCGGGTCGCGTCACCGAAGCGCGACAGCCAGCGGGGCGAGTGCAGCCCGAAGTCCGTGCCCGCGTACGCGCGCAGCTGTTGCTGGAACTCCGCGAGCGTCGGCGGCTTCGACCGGTCTTCGACCACGTGCTCCGCCGGCACGACCACCCGGAACGTTCCCGGTGTGCCCGACGGCCCGACCCCGAACCGCTTCTCGGTCTTGCGTACCTCGGTAACCACCTCGGCGATGTCCTCCGGTGACGCCGTCACCTCGACCTCACCGAGCAGCGTGTCGACTCGCGAGGGCTCGCCCGGAAAGCCGACGCCGAGCAGCTTCCGAACCGTGCTGCGCCCGCCGTCACAGCCGACGACGAACCGCGCACGCACCGGCGACCCGCTGCCACCTCCGAGCTGGACGGTCACCCCCGCGTCGTCCTGCTCCAGCGCGACCGCCGCGCAGCCCCGCCGGATCTCGGCGCCAACCTCGGCCGCGTGCTCGGCGAGCAGCCGGTCGGTGAGCGTCTGCGGAATCCCCAGCACGAATCCGTGGGCGGTGTCCAGTCCGGTGGGGGCGGGCTTGTCGATGCCCGCGAAGAATCCCCGGATCGGAAACTGTTTACCATTTTCGAGGAACCGCTCCAACAGCCCCCGCTGATCCATCACCTCGATACTGCGCGCATGCAGTCCGAGCGACCGCACGAACGGCGGCGGTTCGGCTTCCTTCTCCAACACGAGCACGCTGACGCCCCGCAGCCGCAATTCGCTCGCCAACATCATGCCGGTCGGCCCGCCGCCGACGACGACCACATCGAACATGCATTTCCCCCAGGTGTTCCGATTCAGGCGCTGGCCGACGATTGTGCGCCACGACCGGGGTCTTGCCGCAATGCCGGGGGTGCGGTATATGTTGATGGTGGCAGGAGTTCTCCTCCTTGCCTTTGTCGTTTCCGGTCCGGCACGCCGGCCCGCGTCCAGAGAGCCATTAGCCTGGGCGCATGACAGTCGACCTCTTCGCCGGGCTTCCGGTCAGCGACTATCAGCGTGCCCTCACCTGGTACGAACGGCTGCTGGGCTCCGCACCCACGTTCGTGCCGAACGACACCGAGGCGGTGTGGGAGCTTGCCGAGCACCGGTACCTCTACATCGAGGAACTGCCCGAGCGGGCCGGCCACGCCCTCCAGACCGTGTTCGTCGACGACCTCGATCAGCGGGTGGAGGGCATCGCCGCCCGAGGCATCCAACCTGCCTCACGAGAGACGTACGACAACGGTGTGCGCAA
>NZ_BOPD01000020.1:0-149581 GCF_016863575.1 Micromonospora sediminimaris | reverse complement strand
AACGGACACCGGCGGAGCCGGGCACGGCGGGCCACACCCCAAGCTGCGACGGATCAGGCGGCGGGCCAGTCTTGGGAGGCCATACGTGGCGAGACCGCCCCCGGAGGGGCGGCCTCGAGCCAGGAGAGAAACCCGGTGACGGTGGATCGTGCCATGGCGATCTCGACCGGGGCGTGTCGACTGGTACAGCGGAGGATGATCCAGTCGGCCGGCATGGACATTCGTTCCTGCCCCTCGGGCAGTCGCCGTCGTTCGACCGCCAGCCCTTCACGGGACAGCACCCGCTTGGGTCGTACGGCGAAACTGAACATCCGGTACCACCGAAGCTCATCGCCGACGAAGCGACCGAAACCGGGCGACCAACCGCGGCCGTCGAGCATGGTGGAGGTCCGGACACTGAGCCGGATTATGCCTCCGCTACGGGTGACCAGAGCCCGCCGGATGAAGAGGAACAAGAACGCGCCGAGGAGCACAGCGACGCCGATTCCGACCCCTTCGACGATCTCCATCGGCGGGTCGGCTCAGTTGCCGGAAGCTGCGGAGGCCGGAGTGGCGGTCTCGGCCAGTACGGTCACGCCCTGCTCGCTGACCGAGAGGAAGCCGCCGGCCACGTCGTAGCTGAGCTGCTCACCCCCGGGGAGCTTGATGCGTACCTGGCCGGGCTCGGCGAGCTGGCCGAGCAGGGGCGCGTGCCCCGGCAGCACACCCAGCTCACCTTCGGTCGTCCGGGCCATGACCATCTCGGCCTTGCCCGACCAGACCTTCTCCTCGACGGCCACGAGCTGGACGTTAAGCTGCTCTGCCACGCTGTCTCCTTGCTGAGGCGGCGGATTGGGGAAATTCTAGTCGCGCCCGGGACCTGTTCTTCAGGCGGGTGCCAAGACCCGCGCCACGATCAGCTCCTGTTCACCAACTTCGGATGTTCGAGCAGGAACGGGTCCAACAGTCCCCGCTCCAGAGCCACGAAGAAGTCGTCCACCTCGGGTGCGAACTGTTCACCGAGGTACTTGCCGTTCTCCTTGATCCCGCCACCCGGCAGCTTGATCATCTGGATGTTGCCGGGACGGATGTCCTTGAGGGCGACGGCGAAGTCGACCACGCTGTGCCCCCGGCCGCTGAAGATCAGCGACTCGCCGGCCGCACGGAGCACCTTGTCCAGCTTGACCGGGTTGGTCACCACGTCGGCGCTGAGGGCCTGACCCGCCATCGCCTTGACGAACTGCTGCTGGTGCCGCTGCCGACCGTAGTCACCGTCAGGGACACCGTTCTCCGGGTACCGCTGGCGGACGTAGTCCAGCGCCTGCCAGCCGCTCAGGTGCTGCTTGCCCTTTGGGTAGACGGCCTGCGGCCCGATGTACCCCTCGCCGTTGGGGTTGCCCTGGCGGTGCTTGCCGCTCGGCTCCCGGTGCTCCGAGCGGACCTCCCGCTCGATCTTCATCGTGACGCCGCCCATGGCGTCGACGATCTTCTGGAAGCCGGAGAAGTTGATGATCGCGCCCGCGTCGAACCGCTTGATGCCGGTGACCCGCTGCACGGTGATGGCGAGCAACTCGAAGCCCTTCGCCGCGTCCGGCTTCCCGCCGGGCACCCGGCTGCCGTACGACATCGCCGCGTTCAGCTTGGTGGTGTCGCCGGGGAAGTCGGCCTTCTCGAAGGGCGGGATCTCCACGTAGAGGTCACGCGGCAGGGAGAAGAGGTACGCGCGGTCCATCTCCTTCGGCACGTGCAGCACCATGATCGCGTCGGACAGCGGCGGAGTGTCCTTGTCGCGGGGGTCGATGCCGACCAGCAGGATGTTGAGCGGACCCTTGATGTCGCTCTTGGGAGTGGCGCCGGCCGCCTGGTCGCCGAAGAGGTCCGCCTTGCCGACTGCGCCCTCGTAGCGGGCCATCAGCGCCTCCGCGCCCACCAGGCTGGTCCCGCTGAGCACCATCAGGACAACGCCGAAGATGGTGCAGAGCTGCGCCCAGCGGGGCACACCCCGCCACACCGACGAGCGCCCACCACGCTTGCCGCGTCTGCCGGCCTTACCCACAAGCATCTCCGTTCGTCACGCCCCCGGGGGGAAGTACGGGCGCGCGGGGCCGAATGGTTTAACCAATCAACGCTCATCGGCGCATGAGCGTGGCTGTGCGGTGTCCACGACATGTTCCGGGCTGTGTCTCGACACGGCGCGGGTTGCCTTCCTGGACATCGCACTGACGGTATCTCGCACTCGGCGTGATCGCCGAGCACGGGAAACCGGGCAGCGGCGATGGTACGTCGCGAAGATGAACAGAAGGCCGCCCCGGGGTTACCGGGGCGGCCTTCTTTTTTCGTGTCTTTGCGAGGTGCGCGGCGCGAAGGTCAGCCCTTCATCAGCTCGGCGGCCTTCTTCTCCAGGTCGTCGAGCCCACCGCACATGAAGAATGCCTGCTCGGGGAAGTGGTCGTACTCGCCCTCGCTGATCTTGCGGAAGGCCTCGATGGTCTCCTTGATCGGGACCGTCGAGCCCGGCACACCGGTGAACTGCTCCGCCGCGTAGGTGTTCTGCGACAGGAAGCGCTCGATCCGCCGGGCCCGCTGGACCGTGATCTTGTCTTCCTCGGAGAGCTCCTCGATACCGAGGATGGCGATGATGTCCTGCAGGTCCTTGTAGCGCTGGAGGATCCGCTTCACCTCGCTGGCCACCTGGAAGTGCTCCTGCCCGACGAACTCGGGGGCCAGGATCCGCGACGAGGAGGCCAGCGGGTCCACCGCCGGGTAGATGCCCTTGTCGGAGATGGACCGCTCCAGGTTGGTGGTCGCGTCCAGGTGGGCGAACGTGGTGGCCGGGGCCGGGTCGGTGTAGTCGTCCGCCGGCACGTAGATCGCCTGCATCGAGGTGATGGCCTGGCCCCGGACGGAGGTGATCCGCTCCTGGAGCTCACCCATCTCGTCGGCCAGGGTCGGCTGGTAACCCACCGCGCTGGGCATCCGGCCCAGCAGGGTGGAGACCTCGGAACCGGCCTGGGTGAAGCGGAAGATGTTGTCGATGAAGAGCAGCACCTCCTGCTTCTTCACGTCACGGAAGTACTCCGCCATGGTCAGCGCGGAGAGCGCGACCCGCAGCCGGGTGCCCGGCGGCTCGTCCATCTGGCCGTAGACCAGAGCGGTCTTGTCGATGACGCCGGAGTCGGTCATCTCGTGGATCAGGTCGTTGCCCTCACGGGTGCGCTCACCCACACCGGCGAAGACCGAGGTACCACCGAAGTTGCGGGCCACTCGGGTGATCATCTCCTGGATGAGCACCGTCTTGCCCACCCCGGCACCGCCGAACAGGCCGATCTTGCCGCCCTTGACGTACGGGGCGAGCAGGTCGATGACCTTGATGCCGGTCTCCAGCATCTCGGTCTTCGGCTCCAGGTCCGCGAAGGCCGGGGCCTTGCGGTGGATGCCCCAGTGGTCATCGGCCTGGATGGTCTCGCCCTCGGTGAGGTTGAGGCACTCGCCGATGGCGTTGAAGACGTGGCCCTTGACCGCGTCGCCGACCGGCACCCGGATCGGGAAGCCGGTGTCCCGCACGTCGGCACCGCGCACCAGACCGTCGGTCGGCTGCATCGAGATGGCGCGGACCAGGTTGTCACCCAGGTGCTGGGCGACCTCCAAGGTCAGCGTCTTCTCGCCGCCGGACAGGGTCACGTCCACGTGCAGCGCGTTGAACAGGTCCGGCATGGCGTCACGCGGGAACTCGGCGTCGACGACCGGGCCGATGACCCGGACCACGCGACCCGTGGCCGTCTTGGTCTCGGCTGGTCCTCCAGCAGCAGTGGAAACAGTCATCACACTTCACTTCCCGACGCGGCCAGCGCGTTCGCGCCGCCGACGATCTCACTGATCTCCTGGGTGATCCCGGCCTGGCGGGCCGAGTTCATCTCACGCGTGTACTTGTCGATCATCTCTTCGGCGTTGTCGGTGGCGCTCTTCATCGCCCGCCGCCGGGCCGCCGACTCGCTGGCCGCCGACTCCAGCAACGCCGCGTAGATCCGCGTGTTGATGTACTTCGGCAGCAGCGCGTCGAGCAACGCCTCCGCGTCCGGCTCGAACTCGTACGCCGGCAGGACGCCCTCCGACCGGGGCCGTTCCTCGATCTGCAACGGCCCGATGATGCGGGTGATCGGGTTCTGGGTCATCAGGGACTTGAACTCGGTGTAGACGATGTGCAACTCGTCCACGCCGCGTACCCCGTCCGGGCCCGGATCGCCGTCGCTGTCGTCCGCACCCGCGGTGAACGCCTTGATCAGGGTGTCACCGACCTCGCGGGCGTCGGCGAAGGACGGCTGCTCCGAGAAACCCGTCCAGCTGGCCTCGATCGGCCGGTTGCGGAACCTGTAGAACGACACGCCTTTGCGTCCGATGACGTAGAGCACCGGCTCCTTGCCGTCCGCCTTGAGCCGGGCGATCAACGACTCCGCCGTCCGGATGGCGTTGGAGCTGTAACCGCCGGCCAGACCCCGGTCGGCGGTCACCAGCAGCACGCCCGCCCGCCGCACCCGCTCGCGCGGGGTGAGCAGCGGGTGGTCGACCGAGGCGTTGGACGCCAGCGCGGTGAGCACGCCGGTGACGGCCTGGGCGTACGGCAGGGACGCCTCCACCCGGGCCTGGGCCTTGGCGATCCGGCTCGTCGCCACGAGCTCCATCGCCTTGGTGATCTTCTTCATCCCCTTCGCCGAGCGGATCCGTTGACGAAGAACACGTACCTGCGCCGCCATGGCCCGGCCCTACTGCTTCTCGGCCGGAGCCTCGCCGCTGTAGCGGGTGACCGTCTCGTGCTCGGCCTCGCCCTCCAGCGGCGCCGCCGGCGCCTCGTTGATCGTGCGCTCGTCCTCGCGGCCGAGGAAGCCCTGCTTGAACTCCGCGACGGCCGAGTCGAGGGTGGCGATGATGTCGTCGTCCCACTTGTTGTCGGCGATCGCCTGGAGCGTGGCGTTGTGCTTGCGCCGCAGGTGCTCCAGGAACTGGGTCTCGAAGCGCCGCACGTCGCCGACGGGGACGTCGTCCAGCTTGCCTTCGGTGCCGGCCCAGACGGCCACCACCTGCTCCTGCACCGGGTACGGCGAGTAGTTCGGCTGCTTGAGCAGCTCCACCAGGCGGGCACCACGGTCCAGCTGGGCGCGGGAGGCCTTGTCCAGGTCGGAGGCGAAGGCGGCGAACGCCTCCAGCTCACGGAACTGGGCCAGGTTCAGCCGCAGCGAACCGGAGACCTTCTTCATCGGCTTCACCTGGGCGGCGCCGCCGACCCGGGAGACCGAGGTACCGACGTTGATCGCCGGCCGGACGCCCTGGTTGAACAGGTCGGTCTCCAGGAAGATCTGACCGTCGGTGATCGAGATGACGTTGGTCGGGATGAAGGCCGAGATGTCGTTGGCCTTGGTCTCGATGATCGGCAGGCCGGTCATCGAGCCGCCACCCATCTCGTCGGAGAGCTTCGCGCAGCGCTCCAGCAGCCGGGAGTGCAGGTAGAAGACGTCACCCGGGTATGCCTCGCGGCCCGGCGGACGGCGCAGCAGCAGCGACACGGCCCGGTACGCCTCGGCCTGCTTGCTCAGGTCGTCGAAGACCACGAGCACGTGCTTGCCGCCGTACATCCAGTGCTGGCCGATCGACGAGCCGGTGTACGGGGCGAGGTACTTGAAGCCGGCCGGATCCGACGCCGGAGAGGCCACGATTGTGGTGTACTCCATCGCGCCCGCCTCCTCAAGGATGCCCTTGATGCCGGCGATGGTGGAGGCCTTCTGGCCGATGGCGACGTAGATGCAGCGGACCTGCTTCTTCGGGTCGCCGGAGGCCCAGTTCTCCCGCTGGTTGAGGATGGTGTCCAGGGCGACAGTGGTCTTGCCGGTCTTCCGGTCACCGATGATCAGCTGCCGCTGGCCGCGACCGATCGGGGTCATCGCGTCGATGGCCTTGATGCCGGTCTGCATCGGCTCGAAGACGGACTGCCGGGCCATCACGTTGGGGGCCTGGAGCTCCAGCTCGCGGTAGCCCTCGTCGGCGATCTCACCGAGGCCGTCGATCGGCTGGCCGAGCGCGTTGACCACGCGACCCAGGAAGGCGTCGCCGACCGGCACCGAGAGGACCCGGCCGGTGCGCTTGACGCGCTGCCCCTCCTCCAGCCCGGAGTAGTCGCCGAGGACGACGACACCGATCTCCCGGACGTCGAGGTTCAGCGCCACGCCGAGCGTGCCGTCCTCGAACTCCAGCAGCTCGTTGGTCATGGTCGAGGGCAGGCCCTCGACGTGGGCGATGCCGTCGCCGGTGTCGGCGACGGTGCCGACCTCCTCACGGGAGACGTCGGGCGAGTAGGAGGAGACGTAGCGCTCCAGGGCGCCGCGAATCTCCTCCGTCGAGATGGTCAGCTCGGCCATCCTCTGCTTCCTTAAGTATCAGGGGCCCGGGATACCTAGTACCGACCGGTCCTCGGGTCGACTGTCTTTCCGGGCGCTTCGCGGGGTGCTGGTCAGCGCTTCGCGAGCGCGTTGCGGGTCTCGTTGAGGCGGCGCAGGATCGTCCCGTCGTAGAGGTCCGAACCCACCCGTACGCTCACTCCACCGAGGATCGTCGGGTCAACCGTAAGCTTGACAGCAACCTGTCGATCGTATATGGCGGAAAGCCGATCGCCCAGGCGTCGCTCCTCCTCCTCGGTGAGCGGAGCGGCGACCGTCACGTACGCGACCTGCCGGTCCCGCCGCTCCGCCGCCAACTCCACCAGCCGGGACAACGCGGCGGTGAACGACCGGCCACCGAAGCCGGCCAGCGCCGCCTCCGCCAACCGCACCGTCACCGGCCGGGCCTTGCCCGTCAGGAGCATCCCGACCAGTTCGGCCCGCTGCGCCACCGGCGCCATCGGGTCGGACAGGGCGTTGGACAGCTGCGGGTCCGCGGCGACCACCTGGCCGAAGCGGAACAGCTCGTCCTCCACCTCGCCCAGCTCGTCGGCGCGGTCCGCGCTGGCGAGCAGCGCCTGCACACCGAGGCTCTCCGCGCCGTCGAGCAGTTCCGACGGCGCGGACCAGCGTCCGGTGACCAGGGCCCCGAGCAGGTCGAGCGTGTCCGCGCCGACCTTGCCGGAGAGCACCGAGTTCAGCAGGCCGGCGCGGTCCGCACCCTCGCGGGCCGGGTCGGAGAGCGCCCGGCGCAGCCGGACCTCCCGCCGCAGCAGGTCCGCGACGGCGAGCAGTTCCGCACCGGTGCCGGACACGGTCGACGGCTCGGCACCGGCGACGTACTCCTCCAGCCGCGCGAGCGCGGCAGCGTAGGAATCCCGGCTGGCGGCCTGCATCAGCGGGCCCCCGCGCTCTCGAGGTCGGTGAGGAACCGCTCGACGGTGCCCTTGCGGCGGGCCTCGTCGGCGAGCGACTCGCCCACGATCCGGCTGGCCAGGTCGACCGCGAGGCCGCCGACCTCCGCGCGCAGCTCGCGCACGATGGTCTGGCGTTCCACGGCCAGCGACTCCCGGCCGGCGGCGATGATCCGGTCGGACTCCTCCCGGGCCTTGGCCAGGATCTCCGTACGGATCGACTCGGCGTCGGCGCGGGCGTCGTCCCGGATCCGGGCCGCCTCGGTACGCACCTCGGCGAGCTGGGCCCGGTACTGCTCAAGCAGCTGGTTGGCCTCGGCCTGGGCAGCCTCGGCACGCTTGAGACCGCCCTCGATCGCGTCGACCCGCGCCTGGTACATCGCCTCCATGCGCGGCATCACGAACTTCAGCAGCACGAAGCAGAGCAGGGCGAAGGCGATCGACCCAATGACGAGCTCCTGCCAGATCGGCACGAGCGGGTGGTGCTCTACACCTTCAGCGGCGACATACATGTCAGACCTCCGGGTCGCGTCGGGCTACGTCAGACTGCGAACGCGAGCACCAGGCCGAACAGGGCGAGCGCCTCGACCAGCGCGAAGCCCAGGACCAGCCAGGTGCGGTTGTAGCCGGCGGACTCCGGCTGGCGGGCGCTGGCCTGGATGTAGGCCGCGAAGACCAGGGCGACACCGATGCCGGGGCCGATGGCGGCGAGACCGTAACCGATGGTGTTGACGCTGCCCTCGATGGCGGCAATAACGTCCATTGCGGGTATTCCTCCTAGTAGACGCGTGAGTTCTCACGCGTACGCGGTCGTACCGGAAGCTTGGTCGGGCCGGGCGGCCCGCCGAGGTCTGTGGATCAGTGCCCGTCGGCGAGCGACGTGCCGATGTAGTTGGCGGTCAGGGTGACGAACACGTATGCCTGCAACAGCGCGACGAGCACCTCGAAGAAGGCCATCAGGATCGCCATCAGGAACGAGAAGACCGACGTCACCTGGATGAAGATGTTGTCCGAGGCCAGCATCACGAAGCCGCCGACGGTGAACACCAGCAGGATCAGGTGGCCGGCGAACATGTTGGCGAAGAGTCGTACCGCAAGCGTGACGGGTCGGTTGATGAAGTTCTGCAGGAACTCGATCGGGATCAGCAGGACGTGCATCGGCCACGGCACGCCCGGGATGATCAGGCTCTGCTTGAGGTAGCGGCCCAGACCCTGCTTGCGGACACCGATGTAGAGGTACATCACGTAGGTGATCACGGCTAGCACGATCGGGAAGGCGATGTGCGAGTTCGGGGAGATCTGCAACCCGGGGGTGACGCCGAAGAGGTTTGTCACCGCGATGAAGCAGAACAGCACGGTGAAGTACGGCGCGAACCGGATGCCGTCCTTGCCCATCTGCTCGCGGGCGATGTTGTCCCGGACCAGGCCGTAGATCGACTCGGCCATCCACTGGCCCTTGCTCGGTACCAGCTTCGGGTTCCGGTACGTGGCCATGAAGAAGATGATCAGAAGCCCGACGGCCAGCCAGATCATCAGCGTGAACTTCGTGACCCACGGGCCGGCGAGATCCGGCGGGTAGAAGTCTCCGACGCTGGGGGGCCAGGGAAGGCCCTCTGCGGCGACAAGCTGTCCGCTCACCGTGTCATCCTCCGCACTCGACAGACCCGCGCGTGCCGGCACTCAGGCACTGAGCCTCTTCATGATCAGGTAGATCGCTCCGGCTGCGCCGAGCATCATGCCGACGGCGATTCCGACGCCGGTCGGCAGGCCCAGGAACTCCCCCGCCAACCAGCCGAGGAATCCCCACACCACGATGCCGGCGAGCAGGTAGCCGAGGACGGCTCCGGCGACACCTTCCGACGAGTGTTCGTCGGGGCTTCTGCGGTGTGGGTTGTCGGCCATGACGAGGCGAACACTATCAGCCGGGTGTTTCGCGAGTGTGCGGCACCCCCCACACTGCGAGCAGCGTGCGGGCGGCGGGTGCGGCGCGTCAAGCCGGAGTCAGCCTACTCCTGTCCGGCCGGCCGGACAGGCCGACGAAACGCCGGGGAAACGCCAGCCGTACGGTCAGTGATCCGACGGACGGTCCACGCTGGGCAGCGGGGAGCGCAACGCCCAGGTCAGGTGGGCACCGGTCCACACCACCACGGCCGCGATGATTGCCGCACCCATGTCCGGCAGGCCCGGCCAGCCGGTGGCCGCCACGGCCGCCATCGCCACCCCGAGGATGACGATCTTCGTGGCGTAGGTGACCAGCCCCACCGACATGATCAGTCGCGGGTGGACCGCGTCGGCCCAGGCCACTGAGAGGCCCGAGATCAGGTAGCTGACGATCACCAGCGCGATGCCGGCGGCCACCCCGGCCGCACCGGTCGGGCCGCGCAGCAGCGCGGCGGTCGGCACCGCGACCACGGCCAGCGCGGCGCAGGCGAGCAGTGGCAGGCGCAGGTACGGCAGTCGGGCCCGGATGGCGCCGGGTTCCCCGGCCCGCGGCGCGGTCGCCGGGGTTACGCCGGGTCCGTCCGTGGGCGCGCTCATCGGGGGTACGCCGGGAACTCGGCGGCCAGTTCGGCCACGTCGGCGGCGATCCGGGCCAGCGCGTCGACGCCACCCGGGGCGGACGGATCGGTCCGCACCGCCCGGGCGATCAGCCCGGCGACCTGACGCATCTGTGCCTCCCCCATGCCCTGGGTGGTGACGCTGGGCGTGCCCACCCGGATCCCCGAGGCGACCATCGGCTTCTGCGGGTCGTACGGGATCGCGTTCTTGTTCAACGTGATGGTCGCCGCGTCGCACCGCGCCTCCGCCTCGGCCCCGGTGACCCCGGTCTCCCGCAGGTCGATCAGGGCCAGGTGGGTGTCGGTGCCGCCGGAGACCGGCCGCATCCCCTCGGCCGCCAACCCGTCGGCCAGCGCCCGCGCATTGGCCACCACCTGCGCGGCGTAACTGCGGTACGCCGGTTGCGCCGCCTCGTGCAGCGCGACCGCCTTGGCGGCCACGGCGTGCATCAGCGGGCCGCCCTGGGTGAACGGGAAGACCGCCTTGTCGATCCGTTCGGCCAGCGTCTCCCGGCAGAGGATCATGCCGCCGCGCGGGCCGCGCAGCACCTTGTGGGTGGTCGCGCAGACCACGTCGGCGTACGGCACCGGCGACGGGATCGCCTGCCCGGCGACCAGCCCGATGAAATGCGCGGCGTCCACCATCAGGTACGCGCCGACCTCGTCGGCGATCTCCCGGAACCGGGCGAAGTCGATCAGCCGTGGATAGGCGGTCGCGCCACATATGATCATCTTGGGCTGGTGGGTACGGGCGAGATCCCTGACCTCGTCGTAGTCGATCAGCTCGGTGTCCCGTTGGACGGTGTAGCCGACGGGCTTGAACCACCGGCCGGAGAAGTTCACCCGGCTGCCGTGGGTCAGGTGCCCACCGTGCGGCAGCTCCATCGCCAGCACCGTGTCACCCGGCTGCACCAGGGCGGCGTACGCGGCCAGGTTGGCGCTCGCGCCGGAGTGCGGCTGGAGGTTGGCGTGCTCGGCGCCGAAGAGGTCCTTCGCCCGGGCGATGCCGAGTTCCTCGGCCCGGTCCACCTGCGCGCAGCCGCCGTAGTAGCGCCGGCCCGGATAGCCCTCGGCGTACTTGTTGGTGAGCGTGGAGCCCAGCGCGGCCAGCACCGCGGGCGAGGTGAGGTTCTCGCTGGCGATCAGTTGCAGACCGCCACGCAGCCGGTCCAGCTCGCCCAGCACCACCTCCGCGATCTCCGGGTCGGCCGTGCTGAGCTGCTCGAAGTCCGGCCCCCAGAAGGTGCCCTCGGCGGTCTCCACAGCGCCAGAGTCTATGAGACCGCAGACTGGAGGCGTGAGATGCCTGGTGACCGGAGCGACCGGATACATCGGCGGGCGCCTGGCGCCGCGCCTGCTGGACGAGGGATACGCGGTGCGCTGCCTGGCGCGGCGGGCCAACCGGCTGCGCGACGTGCCGTGGGCCTCGCAGGTCGAGGTGGTCGAGGGTGACCTGAGCCGGCCGGAAAGTCTCGCCGGGGTCTTCGACGGCGTCGACGTGGCGTACTACCTGGTGCACTCGCTCGGTCAGGTCGGCTTCGAGGCCGCCGACCGGCAGGCGGCGACGACCTTCGCCGAGGCGGCCCGCGCCGCGGGCGTACGCCGGATCGTCTACCTGGGCGGACCGGAGCCGGCCCCCGACGACGCCGCCTCGGCGCACCTGCGTTCCCGCGCCGAGGTGGCGCGGATCCTGCTGGACAGCGGCGTGCCCACGGTGGTGCTGCGGGCAGCGGTGATCCTCGGTTCCGGCTCGGCGTCGTTCGAGATGCTGCGCTACCTGACCGAGCGGCTGCCGGTGATGGTCACCCCGCGCTGGGTCAGCAACCGGATCCAGCCGATCGCGGTCCGCGACGTGCTGTACTACCTGGTCGGCAGCGCCGGACTGCCGCCGGAGGTCAACCGGGCCTTCGACATCGCCGGTCCGGACGTGCTGACCTTCGCCGAGATGATGCAGCGCTACGCCCGGGTGGCCGGGCTCTCCCGTCGGCTGCTGCTACCGGTACGCCTGCTGACGCCGACTCTCTCGTCGCACTGGGTCGGGTTGATCACCCCGGTGCCGAACGCGCTCGCCCGGCCGCTGGTGGAGAGCCTGGTACACGAGGCGGTCGCGCACGAGCACGACATCGCGGAGTACCTGCCGGACCCACCGGACGGACTCACCGGTTTCGACCGGGCCGTCGAGCTGGCGCTGGCCAAGGTGCGCGACGCCGAGGTGGAGACCCGCTGGTCGAACGCCGCCGGTGCGGACGCACCCGCCGAGCCGCTGCCCAGCGACCCGCACTGGAGCGGCGGCACCGCCTACACCGACCTGCGGGAGCAGACGGTGGCGGCACCGCCGGAGGCGCTGTGGCAGGTGATCGAGGGGGTCGGCGGAGAGAACGGCTGGTACTCGTTCCCGCTCGCCTGGTCCGTGCGCGGCTGGTTGGACCGGCTGGTCGGTGGGGTGGGGCTGCGGCGGGGCCGGCGTCACCCGCACCAGTTGCGGGTCGGCGAGGCACTGGACTTCTGGCGGGTGGAGGAGATCGTCCCCGGCGAACTGCTGCGGCTGCGCGCCGAGATGCGGCTGCCCGGCCGGGCCTGGCTGGAGATGCGGGTGCAGCGGGACGACACTGGTCAGGTCAGCTACCGGCAGCGGGCGGTGTTCCTGCCCCGAGGACTGGTCGGGCATGCGTACTGGGCTGCGGTGACCCCGTTTCACGCGGTGGTCTTCGGCGGGATGGCCCGCAACATCGCCGAGGGGGCCGAGCGGTTGGCGGCAGCCACCCCGGCCCGCTGAGCGGGCTACGGTCGGCGTCGGTCAGTTGCCGGTGCGCTGCCCGGTGACCCGCCAGGCGGTCATGTCGCTCGGCGGCACGAAGTCGCGGACCGGCTCGTCGCGCAGGGCGTAGGAGAGGATCTCGCCGACTGCCTCCACCATGGCGGTCTGCACCGCACGGCCGACGGCGTCGCGCGGCTCGTCGGGGTTGGCGGCCATCGCCGCCACCGCCAACTGCGGGGTGAGCGCCACGACCGTCTCCGTGGCGTACCGCTCGGAGCTGCCCGTCTTACCCACCACCGGCCGGCCGAGCTGACCGCGCAGCCGGGTCGCCGTGCCACCGGCGCAGCCGTGGTACATGGACTGGTCGCCGACCGGGCAGCGGGCCGCGTCCGCCGCCGCCCGGGCCACGTCGACATCGAGCACCTGCCGGCAGTCCGGCTGCCCGGCGGCCACCCGGCGACCGTCCGCGTCGGTGATCGAGGTGACCGGCGTGGGTGCGCACCAGACGCCCTCCGCGCCCAGTGTCGCGTACGCGCCGGCCAGGTCGAGCGGGGTGGTGGCGGACACGCCCAGGGTGAACGGTCCCCACTCACGTGCCCCGTGCCGGGCCAGTTGGGCGTCGTCGTCGGCCCGGAACACGATGCCGAGCCGTTCGGCCATCTCCACCACCCGGTCCGCACCGACCCGCTCGGTGAGCCAGGCGAAGTACGTGTTGACCGAGTCGCCGAAGGCGGTCCACATGTCGTGCCGGCCGCTCACCGAGGCGCTTGCGTTCTGCGGGCACCAGTACCCGCCGCAGTTCGCCTCGCTGCCGCTGACCCGGAAGTCGGTCACGATCCGCCGGGGCGCGTTGAAGACCGTGTTCAGGGGTAGCCCGGCCTCCAGGGCGGCCAGCATGGTGAAGAGCTTGAACGTGGAACCGGCCTGGTAACCGACGATGGTGCCGCCGCCGGCGACGAGTTGGTTGACGGTGTTGGGGTGGTTCTGCTGTCCGCCCGGGTTCGCGGTCACGCTGTAGACCCGGTTGACCGACATGGCGAGCACCCGCCCGGTGCCGGGTTGGATCACCGCGGTCGGCATGGCGTGTGGGTGCTCGGCCGGGTAGACCCCCCACACCTGTTCGGTGGTGGCCCGTTGGACGCCGGGGTCGAGTGAGGAGACGATGCTGAACCCACCTCGGCGCAGGGTGCGCTGCCGCTCGTCGACGCTGGCGCCGAACGCCTTCTGGCTGTTCCACCAACGGGTGAACCAGTCGCAGAAGAAGCCCCAGTCGTTGTGTCCCTCGGGCACCGCGGTGCAGTCGTTCGGAGTCTCGCTGGGCCGCAGGTTCAACGGCTGGGCGGCGATCCGGGCCGCCTCCTCCGGCGCGGTCACGCCCGACTCGACCATCCGGTCCAGCACGTAGCCGCGCCGGGCGGTCGCGCTGTCGGCGTCCCCGTTGATCGGGTCGTCGCTGTGCGGAGAGCGGACCAGCCCGGCCAGCAACGCCGCCTGGGCCAGCGTGAGCTTCGCCGGTGAGGTGGAGAAGTACCGTTTGCTGGCGGCGGCGATCCCGTACGCGCCGGCACCGAAGTACGCGATGTTGAGGTAGCGGGTCAGGATCTGCTCCTTGGTCAGCTCCCGCTCCAACGCCAGGGCGTACCGGATCTCCTGGACCTTGCGGGCGGTGCTCACCTCGGTGGCCGCCGCCCGTTGCGCCTCGCTGAGCCGGGGATCGGTGCTCAGCACGTTGCGGACGTACTGCATGGTCAGCGTGGAGGCGCCCTGCCGGGTGGCGCCGTCGCGCCGGTTGGCGGTGAAGGCCCGCACGATGCCCCGCAGGTCCACGCCGCTGTGCTCGTGGAAGCGGGCGTCCTCGGCGGCGATGATGGCCTGCCGCATCACCGGCGCCACCTCGTCCAGCGGCACATCGACCCGGTCCTCCTGGTAGAAGGAGGTGATCAGCGTGGTGCCGTCGTTGGCGTAGAGGTTGGACCGTTGGGCCGTCGGCGGCGTCCGCAGCGTGTTGGGCAGCTCCGCGTACGGCGCGGAGAGCGCCGAAAATCCGATGCCGAACACCAGCGCGGCCGGCAACGCCGCCACCGCCAGCGCCAGGCCGGCCAGCGTGCCGGCCAGCAGTACGGTGAACATCTTCGGCAGGAACGCCCGGGTCATCAGCTCTCCCCGCAGGAGCCGTCAGGACTCCCTCAGGATGTCGCTAATCGCCCTTTCTGCCGCGCCTTTCCTCAAACCCGGATGAAATTCGCCGATCAGGGGAGCAGCAGCGCGGCGAGCGGCTGCACCGTCTCCTCGATCTCGTCGGCCACCCGGGTGAAGCACTGGTCGCCGCGCCCCCACGGGTCGTCGAGGTCGTCGGTGGGCAACGCGGTGGCGCCCTGCCGGGCCTCGTGTGCCGCCTCGACCAGCGCCACGCCACGGGCGTGGACCGCGTCGGCGGTGGCCTCGGCCGCCGGCAACGCGGCCGGATCGAGGGCGGCCAGCAGCCGACCGAACTCGCCGAGCACGAACGTGCGGGCGGCGGCGTCGGGCCGCAACGCCGTCACGTACTCCTGCTGGTCGGCGGTGGCGGTCAGGACCAGGTCGGCGGCGTCGATGTGATCGGAGCGCAGCTTGCGAGCGGCGAAACCGGTGACGTCGCCACCCCGGTTGGTGACCTGACGGGCGGCCGGCGGGTTCATCTCCTCACCGGCGTGCCAACCACCGGTGCCCGCGCTGTGGCTGTGCAGCAGCTCCTCGACCCGCTCCGGGTCGACCTCGCGTCGGGCCAGCCGGTCGGCCACCGCGAGGGTGAGCAGCCGCTCGGCCATCGGTGACCGGCAGATGTTGCCCATGCAGACGTGCAGGACGGTGAAGGGGGGCACCTACGCCACCTGACTCTCACGCAGTTCCGGTACCACCTCACGCAGCCGGGCCAGGTCGATCGCGCCCTCCCGGACGAGCAGCGGCTCGTCGCCGGTCAGATCCACGATCGTGCTGGGCACCGGATCCACCGCCGGCCCGGCCTCCAGGTAGGCCCGGACGGAGTAGGCGAGCTGGTCGCGCGCCTGGTCGGCGGTGAGCGCGGCCGGTTGGCCGATCTTGTTGGCCGACGCGACCGCCATCGGCCCCGTCTCCCGCAGCACCTCAAGCGCCACCGGGTGCAGCGGCATGCGCACCGCCACCGTGCCGCTGTCGTCGCCGAGATCCCACCGCAGGCTCGCCGAGTGCTTGACCAGGATGGTCAGCGCACCCGGCCAGAACGCCTCGACCAGGTCCCGCGCCGCCGTCGGCAGGGTGTAGGCCAGGCCGTCGAGGGTGTGCCGGGAGCCGATCAGCACCGGTGGCGGGGTGTGCGGGACATTCTTCGCGTCCAGCAGCGCCTTGACCGCGTAGGGGGTGAACGCGTCGGCGCCGATCCCGTAGACCGTGTCGGTCGGCAGGACGACCAGCTCGCCGTTGCGGACCGCCTCGATGGCCGCAGCGATGCCGCGGTCCCGGTCGGCGAGCGATCGGCAGTCGTAGAGCATCACGAGGAGCCAGTCTGCCACGTCGCGGCCGCACCGGGTGGTGGGCGGTCCGCGAGGCGGGACGCCGTGACGAAACGCGGCCGGTCGGCGAGGTCGCGATGGTCGACGATCGTGGCGTACCGCCCGTCGGCGGCGAGCAGGCCCGGCAACACCGCGCCGTGACTGTCGTCGTGTTCGATGCCCAGGACACCGCCGGCACGCAGCAGGAAACCCGCACGGTCGATGACCCGGCGGATGACGTCCAGCCCGTCCGCCCCACCGAACACGGCCTCCGCCGGGTCGTGGTCGGCCACCTCCGGGGGCACCGCCACCGCGAGCGGAACGTACGGCGGGTTGCACAGCAGCACGTCCACCCGGCCCGCCAACTCGTCGAGCAGGGCCGGATCGGTGGCGTCCGCCGCCACCACCTCGATCGGCCGGTCACCGGCGGCGGCCCGGGCCGCCGCGTTGCGCCGCAGCCAGGACAGCGCCTCCGGCGAGCGTTCCACCGCCACCACCCGGGTTTGCGGCACCTCGTACGCCACCGACAGGGCGATCGCTCCCGACCCACTGCACAGGTCCACCACAAGTGGTTCCGGCCGTCCACCCGCCCGCGCGGCCGTTCGAGCCTGGTCGACGCCCCAGCCGGCGAGCAGTTCGGTCTCCGGGCGCGGCACGAAGACGCCCGGCCCGACGGCCAACTCCAGGTGCCGGAAGCCGGCGGTGCCGGTGAGATACTGCAACGGTTCCCGTCGCGACCGGCGGGCCACCAGCGCTCGGTAGCCGTCAAGTTGCTCGTCGGTGAACCCGTCCGCCAGGGCCAACCGCCCGCGCGAGATCTCAAGCACGTACGCGGCCAGCAGCTCGGCCTCCGCACGGGCCGAGGTCACGCCGGCCGCGGCGAGGGTACGAGCCGCTTCGGCAAGTACGGGACCCGGACGGTTACGTCTCGTCCCTTCGGACGGGTGTTGCGGTGCGGTGGTCACGCAATAATCATGAAGCGTCGCCGTGCACGTGCATAAGCGGGTGCAGCGGCACACCGACAGGAGGTCGCGGGTGGGCTGGCTCGACCGGGTCGAAGACCAGGTTGACGCCCTGACGAAGGCGCGGGCGTTGCAGGAGGTGAGCCGTTCCACCGAGGCGTACGGACTCCTGGATGGGGTGCTGCGTGCCACTCGCGACCCGAACGCCCGAGCCGACGCGCTCGTGCAGCGGCTCTCGGCTCTGATCAATCTCGGGCGCACCGCCGAGTACACCCGCGCCATCGAGGAGGCGTCCGCGGCGGTACGCGACCTCGCCGAGCCCTATCTGCACGGGCACCTCAACGCCCTGGCGGCGTTGGCCGCCCACCATCAGGGCGCGCTGGACCGCTGCGTGACGCACCTGGTCAAGGCCGCTCGGGCGCTCGGGGCGGTGGAGGATCCGGACCGGGACACCGCCTGGGGTTGGCACGACCTGGCGATGGCCTACTCGTACCTCAGCTTTCACGGTTACGCCCTGGGCGCGATCGAACGCGCCCGGCAGCTCGGCACCGCCGCAGGGATCCCGGAGGAGACGTTCGCCGCACCGGGCATCCGACTGCGCAACGCGGTCGCCCTCGACCACACCGGTGACAGCGACGGCTGTCTGCGCGTACTGCGGGACGTCGGCGGTGACCTGGGCCGGTTCGTGACCGCCGGGCGGGCCGACCGGCTGCGCCCCAGCAGCCTGGCCGCCTACGGTTACGCCGCCGCCCGCCGGTGCGCCCTCGGCGACGACCTCGACCTTGCCCCGGGACTGGCCCCGGCCCGGCTGCTCGACTACGGCGCGGACAGTGCCCGGGCCCGCGACATGCGCCAGCTCGGCCAGGTCTGCCTCGCCATCGCCAGTGGGCGTCCGATCGAGGCGGTCACCCGGCTGGACACGGTCCAGGTGTCCGCCGAGACGCTCGGCGCGGCCGAGCCGGCCCGACTGCGCAGCATGGCGCTGGGTCGGGCTGGCGACCACGCCGCCGCGCACCGGGCCGACCGGCTGGCGTTCCGACTCGCCGCGCAGCGCCACGACCGGCTCCGCGACGTCTACATCGACGGCATCGCCGCCCGTATCGATCATGAGGAGATGCGCCGGGAGGCGGCGCGGTTCGAGGGGGAGGCGCTTACCGACCCGCTGACCGGGCTGCCCAACCGACGCCGGCTGGAGCGCTACATCGCGGCCGTGGTGGCCCGGGGTGAACGGGTGGTGATCGGCGTCTGCGACCTGGACGGGTTCAAGGCGGTCAACACGCGGCACGGGCACCACTCGGGGGATCTGGTCCTGCAACGCGTCGCCGGAGTCATCAACCGGGTGATGCGTCGGGGCGACTTCGTCGCCCGCTACGGCGGCGACGAGTTCGTGGTGGTGCTACCCGAAGCGGGGATGGCCGAGGCGGCCGAGGTGGCCCGGCGGATCGACGCCGCCGTGCGCACCGAGGACTGGGAGTCACTGGTGCCCGGCACCCCGGTCGGCGTCAGCATCGGCTTCGCCGAGGTGGGCGCCGGCGGCCCCGGCCAGCGGGACGCGCTCGGCGCGGCCTTCGAGGCCGCCGACCGGGAGATGCTGCGGGCCAAGGCCAGGCCGCGTAGCGCCTGAGGCTCAGCGCCGGGTCAGTTCCGCGTCGCCCGCCAGGCGCGCGGCCCGGTCCGCCTCGCTGAGCGCGTCGAGCACTCCGTCCAGTTCCCCGGCGAGCACCAGGTCGAGGTTGTACGCGGTGAAGCCGATCCGATGGTCGGTGATCCGGTTCTGCGGGAAGTTGTAGGTGCGGATCCGCTCCGAGCGGTCCACCGTACGCACCTGGGCCTTGCGGGCGTCCGATGCGGCGGCGTCGGCCTGCTCCTGCGCGGCGGCCAGCAGCCGGGCGCGCAGGATCCGCATCGCCTGCTCCCGGTTCTGCAGCTGAGACTTCTCGTTCTGGCAGGAGACGACGATGCCGGTGGGCAGATGAGTGATCCGCACCGCCGAGTCGGTGGTGTTCACCGACTGGCCACCGGGACCGGACGAGCGGAACACGTCGATGCGCAACTCGTTCGGGTCGATGGTGACGTCGACCTCCTCGGCCTCCGGCAGCACCAGTACGCCGGCCGCGCTGGTGTGGATGCGCCCCTGCGACTCGGTGACCGGGACCCGCTGCACCCGGTGCACGCCGCCTTCCCACTTCAACCGGGACCAGACGCCGTTGCCGCCCTCGGGCACGCCCTTCGTCTTGATCGCCAGCGAGACGTCCTTCACCCCGCCGAGGTCGGAGTCCTGAGCGTCGATCACCTCGGTGACCCAGCCGCGCCGCTCCGCGTACCGGGTGTACATGCGTAGCAGGTCACCGGCGAACAGCGCGGACTCCTCACCGCCCTCGCCCGCCTTGATCTCGACGATGACGTCCTTGGCGTCGTGCGGGTCGCGCGGGATGAGCAGCTCGGCGAGGCGGTCCTCAAGCACCGGCAGCGTCGCCGCGATCGTCTCGGCCTCGGCCGCGAAGGAGGCGTCCTCGGCGGCCAGTTCCCGCGCCGCGGCGAGATCCGCCCGGGCCTGCTCCAGCTCGGCCGCGGCCTTGTGCAGCGGCACCAGCTCGGCATAGCGACGGCCCACCCGGCGGGCGGTGCCCTGGTCGGCGTGGATCGCGGGATCGGCGAGCCGCTTCTCCAACTCGGCGTACTCGTCGAGGAGGCCGGTGAGGCGTTCACTGCTCATGCTGGGGATGGCTCCTTGCTGACTGTCGGAAACCCCGCGCGGTGCTCCGCCGGTCGCTTCGCGGCGGAAACCGGGACACAGACGGCCGACGCCCGCGCCCGGCGGTGAACCGGACGCGGGCGTCAGACGAGGAGCTACTTGGCCTTCTTGCCCTGAACCTTGGCGTACTTCTGCTGGAACTTCGCGACCCGACCAGCGGTGTCCAGCACCCGCTGCTTGCCCGTGTAGAACGGGTGGCAGGCGCTGCACGTCTCGACGTGGATCGAGCCGCCCTTGGCGGTGCTGCGGGTGGTGAAGGTGTTACCGCAGGAGCAGCTGACCTCGGTGGTCACGTACTCCGGGTGGATGTTGGGCTTCATGTCGCCTCGGTCCTCTCGTCTGTGGTCGCCGGGTCGCCCCTGGCCTGCCGCTGCCTGCCGTTGGGGGCGTGAACCGGAACCGGTGGCCGATTGACCAGTCTGCCATGGGCTTCGGTGGGCCCTGGAATCGGGCCGCACCCGTTGGTCGCCGGTAGCAACATCGGGCCTCGGGTACGCATTCCCACCGCCCGCGTGAAGCATTCCTCGGCCGTCCCCCCGCCGCGCTGCGGCCGAGTCGGGTACGCGTAGGGGGCGTGGCCGGCCGGCCACGCCCCCTACGTCGATCTTCGTCGGTGGACGTCACTCCCCCGGCGTCGACTTGGCGATCTGCATCAGGAACTCGATGTTGGTACGGGACTGCTTCAGCCGGTCCAGCAGGAGATCCAGCGCCGCCTGCGAGTCCAGCGAGTGCAGCACCTTGCGGAGCTTGTGCACGATGGCCAGCTCCTCCGGCGCGAGCAGGATCTCCTCCTTACGCGTACCGGACGGGTGGATGTCGATGGCCGGGAAGGTCCGCTTGTCAGCGATCTTCCGGTCCAGCTTCAGCTCCGCGTTACCGGTGCCCTTGAACTCCTCGAAGATGACCGTGTCCGCCATGGAACCGGTCTCCACCAGGGCGGTGGCGAGGATGGTCAACGAGCCGCCGTTCTCGATGTTGCGCGCCGCGCCGAGGAACCGCTTCGGCGGGTACAACGCGGTGGAGTCGATACCACCCGACATGATCCGGCCGCTGGCCGGCGCCGCCAGGTTGTACGACCGGCCGAGCCGGGTCACCGAGTCGAGCAGCACGACCACGTCGTGCCCCAGCTCGACCAGGCGCTTGGCCCGCTCGATCGCCAGCTCGGCGACGGTGGTGTGGTCCTGCGGCGGGCGGTCGAACGTGGCCGCGATGACCTCGCCCTTGACCGACCGCTGCATGTCGGTGACCTCTTCGGGCCGCTCGTCCACCAGCACCACCATCAGGTGGCACTCCGGGTTGTTGTGCGTGATGGCGTTGGCGATCGCCTGGAGCACCATGGTCTTACCGGCCTTCGGCGGCGAGACGATCAGCGCCCGCTGCCCCTTGCCGATCGGCATGACCAGGTCGATGACCCGGGTGGTGAGGATGTGCGGCTCGGTCTCCAGCCGCAGCCGCTCCTGCGGGTACAGCGGGGTGAGCTTGTAGAACTCCGGCCGGCGCTTGGCCTCGTCCGGCTCCATCCCGTTGATGGTGTCCAGCCGGACCAGCGGGTTGTACTTGTCGCGCCGCTGCTCGCCGTCGCGCGCCGCCCGGACCGCCCCGGTGATCGCGTCACCGCGTCGCAGGCCGTACTTCTTGATCTGGGACATCGACACGTAGACGTCGTTGGGGCCGGCCAGGTAGCCGGTGGTCCGGACGAAGGCGTAGTTGTCGAGCACGTCCACGATGCCGGCCACCGGCACGAGCACGTCGTCCTCGCCGACCTGCGGCTCACGGCCACCGTCGCCGGAATCGTTGCGGTCACCGCGGCCCCGCCGACGATCCCGGAAACGGCTGCGCCGGCTGCGCCGACCGCCGCTCTCGCCGTCGTCGTCACCGTCGTTGTCCCGCTCGGCGCGCTGTCCACGGTCGCCGCGGTCGGCCCGCTCGCCACGGTCGCCGCGGTCGGCCCGGTCGCCCCGCTCGACGCGCTCAGCGGCGCGGTCGCCGCGGTCGCCGCGGTCGCCACGCTCACCACGGTCGCTGCGCTCGGCACGGTCGCTGCGCTCGGCACGCTCACCCCGATCGGGACGCTCACCGCGCTCGGCACGCTCACCGCGCTCTGCGCGCTCAGCCCGCTCGCCCCGATCGGCGCGTTCAGCACGGTCGGCGCCTCGGTCACGGCCGGACCGGCCCTCGGACCGCTCGCCCTCGGCGGCGGTCTCCTCGGCACGCGGTTCCGCCACGGCGGTCCGGCTACGCCGGGTACGGCCGCGCCCTTCGCTCTCGACGCTTGCGGCCGGCTGTTCGGCACCACGGCGCTCGGCCTCCGGCCGCTCACCCGTGTCTCGTACCTCCGCGTGCACCTCCTCGCGGACCGGTGCGGCGGCCGCCGCGACCTCGGCCCGTGGACGAGGGGCTCCGGCAGCGCCGCCCTGCCGCTCGGTGATCGCGCTGATCAGCTCGCCCTTACGCATGCGAGCCGTCCCCGAGATGCCGAGCGACGCGGCCAGGCTCTGCAGCTCCGGCAGCAGCATCGCCGACAGACCGGTGCCGCTGCGCCGACGGCGGGCGGGGGCAGCGGTGGTGGCATCGCCAGCGACGTTGGAAACATCCGACGTCACGTCGGTGGTGTCGCTCAATGGATTCCTTCCCTCGATAGGCCGGGACTGCCCGGAATCGACAACAGGTGGCCGGGCGGCCTCGGTACACCCGCCTCGCATGACGCTTCGCGGGAGTCTGCAACACAGCAGCCGGTCGGTCTCCCGACCCACCAGATGGAGCGGTGAGCGGGGTTTCGCCGTCTGCGGCGACCAGTGAAGACTGCGGTGCGGCGTGGGCCTAGGCAGGGGTGACGGGCTTACCGCCGAAAGCTTCGGGGGTGCGCCGACCCGCAGGGAGATCGCATGCTTCGCGGCTGTGCTAAGTCTAGAGCGTAATCAACTCTTGCGACCTGCGGCAACAGGGTCCCGCTCCGCGTGTCCGAGTCTACCCCGCTCGACCTGCGCCCCGCATACATCTACCGGCAACCGCAGCAGCCGCCAATCTGTTCCCGCGTCAAATCCTACCGGCAGCTCAGACAGCGCGAGCACGCTGGGGCCGGCCCCACTGACCACGGCCGCCACACCGGCCGCACGCAACCCGTTGACCAGCGCACTTGTGCCCGGCATCGACGGCGCCCGCCAATCCTGGTGCAACCGGTCGGCGGTCGCCGGCAGCAGCAGTGCCGGCTGCGCGGTCAACGCGTGCACCAGCAGTCCCGCGCGGCCGGCGTTGAACGCGGCGTCGCCGTGCGGCACCGTGGCCGGCAGCGCCGCGCGGGCCGTGGCGGTCAGCCCGCGCTCGGTCGGCACCAGCACCGTGGGGCGCACGCCGTCGGCCACCGGCAGCGACACCGCCCGCGCGCCGGCCGGCTCCGTCCAGGCCAGGGTGAAGCCACCGAGCAGGCACGGCGCGACATTGTCCGGATGGCCCTCGATCTCCGCGGCCAGCCGCAGCACCGCGTTGTCGTCGAGGCGGCTCTCCCCCTCCATTACCAGCGCCCGGGCCAGCAGCACCCCGGCGACGATCGCCGCCGACGAGGAGCCGAGCCCGCGCGCCTGCGGGATGCGGTTGACGCACTCCACCGCCAGCCCGGCCGGTTGCCCACCAAGGACGTCGAAGGCCACCCGCATGGCGCGTACCACCAGATGCCCGTCGTCGACGGGCAGGTCGCCGGCGCCCTCGCCGGTCACCGCCACCGTCACGCCCCCGGCCGTCACCTCGGCGGCGACGTCGTCGTGAAGCGCGAGGGCCAGCCCGAGCGCGTCGAAACCCGGCCCCAGGTTCGCACTGGTGGCGGGGACCCGGACCCGGACCGGTTCGGCGACGAATCTGATCGACACGCCGCCCATGCTAGTGGGGCCACAGACGTCCACCGGGCCGGACCTGGCTACCGGTTCTCCGCGACGGCGGGTGGCGACGTGGCGAGCGACAGACGCCGGGTCGCGATCCGCCAGCCGATCGCATAGACCAGGGTCACCAGGCCGCAACCGGCCAGTACGACCCGCTCGTCGACGACGTCCACGACCACGGCCACCACCAGTTGACTGACGGAGATCGCCAGGGTCGCCAGCATCATGTCGGTGGCGAAGACCCGACCCCGTAGCCGGTCCGGCACTTCGCCCTGCAGGGCGAAGTTCGACATCACCCAGTTGCTGCCACCGGCGAAGTGGGCCACGAAGACCAGGACCAGCACCAGCGGGAACCAGGCCGCCACCGAGGTGCCGAGGTAGGCCAGACCGTACGCCGACATGGACAGTGCCAGGCCGGGCAGCAGCCAGGCGCGGTTGGTCAGCACCCGTCGCATCATGATCGGGCCGACCAGCGCGCCGGCACCCCGGACGGCGAACAGCAGACCGGCACCGAGCGCACCGACCCCGTACACCCCGGCGAGCAGCGGGAAGACGGTAAGCACACCGTTACCGAGACCCACCGCCGACTTGACCGTCACCAGCGCCAACACCCGGGGACGGTGCCCGATGTAGACAAGCGCCTCGCGGATCGCCGCCCAGGTCTGCGGTGGGCTCGCGCCCCGCTCGCGGGGTGCCTGCAACGGACGGCGGATGAGCGTGGCCAGACTCGCGGCGATCACCAACCCGACGGCAGCGACCCAGAAGCACGCGTACGGTCCGGCCGCCGCGCTGAGTACCCCACCGAGTGATGCGCCGACGACGGTCATCGTGCCCCACGCCGAACCGGCCACCGCGTTGCCGGCGGCCAGTTCATCCGGATCGAGCACGTTCGGCAGCGCCGCCTGGGCAGCCGGCGAATAGAACGCCTTGGCCACCGCGACCACGCCGATGCCGAGCAACGCCAGCCAGGCCGTGCCGGCATCGCGTACCCCGAGCAGCAGCAGGACACCGACCAGCGCGGCGCCGTTCGAGATGATCATGATTGTGCGTCGGTCGAACCGGTCCGCGATGGTGCCGGTGTACGGCAGCAGCAGCGCCACGATGCCGGTGTCCACCGCGAGCACCAGGGCGCCCCACACGCCACTGCCGGTCAACTTCGGCAGCAGCACCAGCAACGGCACCATGACGAACCAGTCGGCGCCGAAGACCACCAGCTCGGCCAGGAAGAGGTTGCGGAAGTTCCGGTTGCGGGTGAGGACCGAGAGGGTGGACGCCACGGAGCGGACCATACCCGGCCACCGTCAACGGTTGCGTCGCAGCGCGGACAGCGCCCCGGAGGGCCCGAGGACCCTCCGGGGACGCCCGGTCACTCGTTCGGCGGGAACGGTGAGTTGCGACTCTTCGGCAGCCGGAGCACCTCGAACTGGTCGGTGTTCTCGATCAACGCGCCGGAGGGCGCCGCCGGCACCGGCCGG
This sequence comes from Micromonospora sediminimaris, assembly GCF_016863575.1. Lineage (NCBI taxonomy): Bacteria > Bacillati > Actinomycetota > Actinomycetes > Micromonosporales > Micromonosporaceae > Micromonospora > Micromonospora sediminimaris. The sequence goes on along the minus strand of NZ_BOPD01000020.1, from coordinate 124,377 downwards.
CTCTCCCGCCGGTCCGCTTCGGTGGCACCGATCCCCGCGCCCACCGGCACCCGGCCGGTGGTGTCCGACGCCGGGCCATCGGCCTCGTCGACCTCGCCACCGCCCGATTCCTCGGTCGGGTCGCCGTACCGTCGCCGCCGCCACGTGCGGACCGACACCTTGGTGTCCTCCACCATGGCGTAGAGCGTCGGCACCAGGATCAACGTGAGCAGGGTGGAGGTGAGCAGGCCACCGATCACCACGATCGCCAACGGCCGCGAGATGAAACCACCCTCCCCGGTGAGCCCGAAGGCCATCGGCGTCAACGCGAAGATGGTGGCGATCGCGGTCATCAGGATCGGCCGCAGACGGTGGCGTCCGCCCTCGACCACCGCCTCCCGCACCCCCATGCCCTGCGCCCGGTACTGGTTGACCAGGTCCAGCAGCACGATGGCGTTTGTCACCACGATGCCGACCAGCATGAGCACGCCGATCAGCGCCGGCACGCTCAGCGCGGTGCCGCTGGCCAGCAGCAGGGCGACCGCGCCGGTGGCGGCGAACGGAATGGAGACCAGCAGGATCAGCGCCTGGACCACGCTACGGAACGTCGCCATCATGATCAGGAAGACGATCGCGATCGCGGCGAGCACGGCCAGGCCCAGATCGGCGAAGGTCTCCCGCTGCTCGGCGCTGACCCCGCCCAGGGAGAACGTGGCCCCCGGTACGTCGATCGCGTCGAGGCGGCTCTGCAACTCGGTGCTGATCGCGCCCAGATCGGAGCCGGTGACCGTGCCGGTCACCGAGACGCTGCGCTCACCGTCGATCCGCCGTACCTGCTGCGGACCGGTGGTCTCCGTGACATCGGCGATGTCGTCCAGCTTGACCGCGCCCACCGGCAGAGCCCGCAGCTCCGCCAGGGTCACCGGCGGTGCCGGCGACAGGCGCAGCACCACGTCCCGGGCGGCGCCCTCGACGGTCACCTGACCCAGCGGCGTACCCCGGAACGCCTGCGACACCAGCTGACCGACGGCGGCCTCGGTGAGCCCGGCCCGGCTGGCCGCCTCGCGGTCGACGGTCACGTCGACCCGAGGTACCCGGTCGGCCAGGGTGGTCGAGACGTCCTCGACCCCGCCGATGCCGGTCAGGGCCGTCTCGGCCTCCTTCGCGGCGGCGGCCAACACCTCGGGGTCAGCGGCCCGGACGATCACCGCCAGCTCGTTGGCGGACGCCCCGCCCTGGCCCGCCGGGAACGTGATCTCTCCGGCCTCGGTACCGAGCGCCGCGAGCCGGTCCCGCAGCACTCCGCGCATCGCCTTCGCGTCGGTCTCCCCGCCGAGACGCAACGCGTAGTTGGCCACGTTGTTGCCGGCGCTGCCGGCCCAGGGGGTATCTCCGCCACCGGCGGTGACCTGGTACGACTCGATGCCCGGAGTCTCCGCCAGCACCGCCTCGACCCGACGGGCCGCCGCGTCGGTGCCGGCCAGCCCGGTGCCCACCGGCAGCTCCTGGCGGACGTTGAGAGTGTCCTGGCCGGAGTCGTCGAGGAAGTTCGTCTCCAGCTGCCGGGCCAGCCCGAAGGTGCCGAACAGCACCAGCAGGCCCGCCGCCAGGGTCGCCCATCGGTAGGCCCGCCGCCCGGTGGCGAACCGGATGACCGGCAGGTACGCCCGCTGCAACGGGCTGCGCAGCTCGCGCTCCTCCGCCGCCCGGCGGACCGCCGCCCCGTCGGCCGCACCGCTGACCGGCTTGAGGAACCAGTACGCGAGCACCGGGATCACCGTCAGCGACACCAACAGCGAGGCGAGCAACGCCACGGTGACCGTGATCGCGAAGGGCGCGAAGAGCTGACCGACGAAACCACCTACCAGGGCGATGGGTGCGAAAACGGCAACCGTGGTCAACGTCGACGCGGTGACGGCACCGGCCACCTCGCGTACGGCGGTGAGGATCGCCTGCCGCTTCGACCCGCCGTACGTCAGGTGCCGCTTGATGTTCTCCAGCACGACGATCGAGTCGTCCACCACCCGGCCGACCGCGACCGTCAACGCGCCGAGGGTGAGCAGGTTGAGCGAGTAGTCACCGATCCAGAGGGCGATCAGCGCGACCACCACCGACAGCGGGATGGAGACCGCGGTGACCACAGTGGAGCGCACCGACAGCAGGAACACCAGGATGACCACCACGGCCATGATCAGACCCAGCAGACCCTCGGTGCTCAGCGTCTTGATGGACTTCTCCACGAACGGCGCCTGGTCGAGCACGACTGTCAGCTCGGCACCGGTGGCGGCGCGCAGGTCGTCGAGCCGGTCGGCGACCGCGTGCGAGATCTCCACGGCGTTGCCGTCCGGGTCGGCGGTGACCGCGATGCCGAGACTCTCCCGGCCGTTGGTACGGGTGATGGCGGTGGCCGGGGCGAGTTGCTCCTCGACCGTGGCGACGTCGCCGAGTCGGACCGGACCGGCCTTCTTGACCGGCGGAGCGACGATCACACCGCGCAGCTCGTCCAGGGTGGTCAGCGGTGCGCCCACCTGGACCGGCAGGGTGCGCTCGCCGTCCAGCACCGCGCCGGCCGGCACCGCCACGCCGTTGGCCCGCAACGCGGTGCCGATCGCGGTCGGCTGCACCTTCGCCTTCGCCAACTTCGCCGGATCCGGTGTGATCACCACAAGTTCGTCCCGGACGCCGGTCAGCTCGACGCCACGGACGCCGTCGATCGCCGCCAGTTCCGGCACCACGGTGTCCCGCAGCTTTCCGGCGAGGGTCCGCTCGTCGTCGTCGCCGGACGCGGCCAGCACCACCGCCGGCAGGTCGTCGGTGCTACCCGCGATCACCTGCGGGTCGACGCCCTCCGGCAGGCTGGTCCGGTTGATCGCGGTCTGCATCCGGCTGACCATGTCGTCGAGTTCGGTGCCGAACTCGTACTGCACCTGGATGGTGGTCAGGCCCTCACGGGAGGTCGAGATGACCGAGTCGAGACCGGAGATGCCGCGCAGGCTGTTCTCGATCGGCTCGGCGACCTCGGACTCGACGACCTCCGGTGCGGCGCCGGGGTACTGGGCCACGATGAAGGCGGCGGGAAACTCCAGCGACGGTAGGAGTTGCTGCTTCAGTGACGGCACGGCGTACACACCGAACGCCGTGGTCACCACCGCGATGAGGGCTACCAGCCCTCGGTTGGCGAGGCTGAATCTGGCGAGCAGCGACATCGCGTGGCTCACTCCTGAGGGAGACGGTCGAGGGGTACGAGCAGTGTGCCCGACCCCGTGGGTCTGCCGATCTCCGGGGCGGCCGGGGTGCCGAGCCGCAGCGGGGCGGACCGGGCCTCAGGCGAGGTCGAGGGAGCGGGCGGCGACGAGCGGATCGTTGGCGATGGTGACGGGAGCGGGAGCTGTGGAGATGGCCCACTCCGGATCCTTCAGACCGTGCCCGGTGACCGTGCAGACCACCGTGCCCCCGGCCGGCACCCGGCCGGCGGCGGCCTGCTGGAGCAGACCGGCGACGCTGGCCGCGCTGCCCAGTTCCACGAAGACACCGACCTCACGGGCCAGCAGTCGGTATGCGGACAGGATCTCCCGATCGGTGACCGCCGCGATCAGGCCGCCGGAGGTGTCCCGCGCGTCCAGGGCCTTCGTCCAACTCGCGGGGTTGCCGATCCGGATGGCGGTGGCGATGGTGGACGGCTCGGCCACCACCTGCCCGGTCACGATCGGCGCCGCACCGGCCGCCTGGAAGCCGTACATCTTCGGTCGCCGACTGGCGTTGCCGGCGTCATGGTCCTCCGTGTAACCCATCCAGTACGCGGAGATGTTGCCGGCGTTGCCCACCGGCAGGCAGTGGATGTCGGGTGCGTCGCCGAGCGCCTCGACGATCTCGAAGGCAGCCGTCTTCTGACCGTGCAGCCGGTCGATGTTTACCGAGTTGACCAGGGCCACCGGATAGTCCTGGGCGAGCTTGGCGGCCAGCGCCAGACAGTCGTCGAAGTTGCCGTTGACCTGGAGCAGCTTGGCACCGTGCACGAGCGCCTGAGCCAGCTTGCCCAGCGCGATCTTCCCCTGCGGCACGAGGACGGCGCAGGTCATCCCGGCCCGGGCCGCGTACGCGGCGGCGGAGGCACTGGTGTTGCCGGTGGAGGCGCAGATGATGGCCTTGTTGCCGGCCTCGACCGCCTTGGAGACGGCCATCGTCATGCCCCGGTCCTTGAAGGAGCCGGTGGGGTTCGCGCCCTCCACCTTGAGGTACACGTCGCAGCCGAGCCGGGCGGAGAGCACCGGCGCCGGCAACAGCGGCGTGTTCCCCTCGTGCAGGGTGACCACCGGCGTGGCATCGGTGACCGGCAGCCGGTCCCGGTAGGCGTCGATCAGGCCACGCCACATCTCGCTCTCCTCGCCTCTGCGATTGATCCGGCCGCTCACAACCCGCCCTCTACCCGCAGCACGCTCGCCACCGAACGGACGATGTCCAGTCCACGCAGTTGCTGGACGGTCGCGGCGAGCGCCGCGTCCGGGGCGACGTGGGTCACGATGACAAGTACGGCGTCACCGGCCGCGCCGGCGGCACCGGCGGCCGGCCCCTGCCGGACGGTGGCGATCGAGACGTCGTGCCGGGCGAACACCCCGGCCACCGACTCCAGCACACCGGGCCGGTCAGCCACGTCGAGGCTGATGTGGTAGCGGGTGAGCGCCTCCCCCATCGGCCGTACCGGCAGGTCGGCGTAGGCGGACTCGCTGGCCGCGCGGACCCCGGCGAGCCGGTTGCGGGCCACCGCCACCACGTCCCCGAGCACCGCGCTGGCGGTCGGCGCCCCACCGGCACCCCGGCCGTAGAACATCAACTGCCCGGCTGCCTCCGCCTCCACGAAGACCGCGTTGAACGCGTCGCCCACGCTGGCCAGGGGATGGGTCACCGGGATCATCGCCGGGTGCACCCGGACACTTACCGCCTCCCGGCCCTGCCCGTCGGCACCCCGCGCGGCGATGCAGAGCAGCTTGATCGTGCAGCCCATCGCCTTGGCGCTGGCCACATCCGCGGCGGTGACCTCGGTGATGCCCTCGCGATGCACGTCGGCGGCGGCGACCCGGCTGTGGAAGGCGAGCGAGGCGAGGATGGCCGCCTTGGCGGCGGCGTCGAAGCCCTCCACGTCGGCGGTCGGATCGGCCTCGGCGTAGCCCAGCTCGGTCGCCTCTTCCAGCGCCTCGGCGAACCCGGCACCGGTGGCGTGCATCGCGGAGAGAATGAAGTTGGTGGTGCCGTTGACGATGCCGGTGACCCGGGTGATGCGGTCGCCGTGCAGCGACTCGCGCAGCGGGCGCAGCAGCGGAATGGCCCCGGCCACGGACGCCTCGTAGTAGAGGTCGCCGCCCCCCTCGGCCGCCGCGTCGTGCAGGGTGCCGCCGTCCTCGGCGAGCAGCGCCTTGTTGGCGGTGACCACGCTCTTGCCGGCCCGCAACGCCTCCACCAGCCAGCCGCGCGCCGGCTCGATGCCGCCGACCACCTCGACCACCACGTCGACGTCGTCCCGCTTGATCAGCCCGAGCGCGTCGGTGGTGAACAGGGCCGGGTCCACCGGCAGGTCGCCGCGGTCCCGTCCGATCCGGCGTACGGCGATGCCGGCGATCTCCAACGGAGCACCGACGCGGGCGGCGAGGTCCGCCGACTGCTCGTGCAGCAGCCGGATCACCTCGGCACCGACAGTGCCGCAGCCGAGCAGGGCGAGGCGTACAGGTGACGTCATCCCACATCCAAAGCGAGCAGGTCCTCTTCGGTCTCCGGTCGAACGATCAGCCGGGCCCGGCCGTTGCGAACCGCGACCACGCCGGGGCGGGGCACGTGGTTGTAGTTGCTGGCCATGCTGCGGCAGTACGCGCCCGTGCCGGGCACCGCGACAAGATCTCCGGGCTGCACGTCGGCGGGCAGGAATTCATCCTTCACCACGATGTCCCCGGACTCACAGTGCTTTCCCACCACGCGGGCGAGCATCGGGCCGGCGACGCTCCCCCGGGAGGCCAGGGTCGCCGAGTACGACGCGTCGTACAGGGCGGTCCGGATGTTGTCGCTCATCCCGCCGTCGACGCTGACGTACGTCCGGATGCCATCGACATCCTTGACCGTACCCACCTCGTAGAGGGTGAACACGGCCGGGCCCACGATCGCCCGGCCCGGCTCGATGGACAGGTGCGGTGTGGCCAGCCGCTCCGCCGCACACTCCGAGTCCACGATCTTGCGTAGCCGCTTGGCCAGGTCGTGCGGGGCCGCGGGGTCGTCCTGCGAGGTGTACGCGATACCGAAACCGCCACCGAGGTCGAGTTCGGGCAGTTCGACGCCGCGGGCGTCGCGGATCTGCGCCTGAAGGGCCAGCACCCGCCGGGCGGAGACCTCGAAGCCGCTGGTGTCGAAGATCTGCGAGCCGATGTGCGAGTGCAGGCCGCGCAGCTCCAGCACACCCTCGTCGAGCACGCGCAGCGCCGCGCTCAGGGCCGCCCCACCCGCGAGCGAGAAGCCGAACTTCTGGTCCTCATGGGCGGTGGCGATGAACTCGTGGGTGTGCGCCTCCACGCCGACGGTGACCCGGATCAGCACCCGGGGCCGTACGCCGCGTTCACGGGCCAGCGCGGTGAGCCGGTCGATCTCGTGGAACGAGTCGACGATGATCCTGCCCACCCCGACGTCGAGGGCCCGGGTCAGCTCGGCCACCGACTTGTTGTTGCCGTGGAAACCGATCCGCTCGGGCGGCATCCCACCGGCCAGCGCCACGGCCAGTTCCCCGCCGCTGCACACGTCGAGGAACATGCCTTCCTCGGCGATCATCCGGACCACCGCCCGGCAGAGGAAGGCCTTGCCGGCGTAGTAGATGTCCTCGTCCGGGAAGGCCGCCTGGAAGTCCCGGCAGCGCGAGCGGAGGTCGTCCTCGTCGAGCACGTACACCGGGGTGCCGAACTCGGCGGCGATGTCGCGTACGCCCAGGCCCGCGACGGTGAGCGCGCCGTCGGCGCCGCGCGTCACGTTGCGGGGCCACAGCTGCGGCACCAGGGCATTTACGTCGTCCGGCGTACGCAGCCAGGCCGGCCCTCGGTTGCCGATGTCGCCGTGCAGCGCGCCTGCCTCATGAGCCCGCATCAGTGCCTCCCTGGATTCGCGGCTGCGGGGCCCGCAAGCTCACTCCTCGCGCTCACGACTACATCCGCTCCGGCGCCGAGACGCCGAGCAGGCGCAGCCCGTTGGCGATGACCACCCGGGTCGCGTCGTTGAGCCAGAGCCGGGCCCGGTGCAGGTCGGTGACGGCCTCGTCGCCCCGGGGCAGGATCCGGCAGTTGTCGTAGAACCTGTGGTACGCCCCGGCCAGGTCCTCCAGGAAGCGGGCCACCCGGTGCGGCTCGCGCAGCTCGGCGGCGGCGGCCACCACGGCGGGGAACTCGGCCAGCGCCTTGAGCAGTTCGTTCTCCTTCTCGTGGTCGAGCAGCTCGGGCCGGAACGACGCCGCGTCGCCCCGGGTGAGGCCGACCTCGGCGGCGTTGCGGCCGACGCTGGCCGTACGGGCCGCCACGTACTGCACGTAGTAGACGGGGTTGTCCCGGGTGGCCCGGGTCCACAGCTCGATGTCGATGTCGATCGGCGAGTCGCTGGAGTAGCGGGCCAGCGCGTAGCGGGAGGCGTCCACCCCGATCGCGTCGACCAGATCCTCCAGGGTCACCACGGTGCCGGCCCGCTTGCTCATCCGTACCGGCGCGCCGTCGCGGACCAGGTTCACCAGCTGACCGATGAGGATCTCCAGCGTCTGCTCGGGGTCGTCACCGAAGCAGGCCGCCATCGCCTTCATCCGGCCGACGTAGCCGTGGTGGTCCGCCCCGAGCATGATCACGACGCGGTCGAAGCCACGCTCGCGCTTGTCGAGGTAGTAGGCGCAGTCGGCGGCGAAGTAGGTCCACTCACCGTTGGACTTACGCAGTACCCGGTCCTTGTCGTCGCCGAAGTCGGTGGTGCGCAGCCAGGTGGCGCCCTCGGAGTCGAAGAGGTGGCCCTGCTCGCGAAGCCGGGTCAGGGCGTGCTCCAGCTCGCCGCGATCGTGCAGGTCCTTCTCGTTGAAGTAGGTGTCGAACTCGACCCCGAAGTCCCGCAGCGAGGACTTGATCTCCGTGAACATCAACGCGACGCCCTCGACCCGGAAGACCTCCTGGGCGGCGGCGTCGTCCAGGGTCAGCACGTCGGGCCGCCGGGCGGTCACCTGCTCGGCGATCTCCGCGAGGTACGCCCCGCCGTAGCCGTCCTCCGGCGCCGGCTCGTTCCGGGCGGCGGCGAGCAGCGAGCGGGCGAAGCGGTCGATCTGCGAGCCGGCGTCGTTGAAGTAGTACTCGGTGCCGACGTTGGCGCCGGTGGCCCGCAGCAGCCGGCTCAACGCGTCGCCGACCGCCGCCCAGCGGACGCCACCGATGTGCACCGGACCGGTCGGGTTGGCCGAGACGAACTCCAGGTTGATCTTCAGGCCGGCGAGTCGGTCGCTTCGGCCGTACTCCTCACCCGCCTCGACGATCGAGCGGGCGAGCTGTCCCGCGGCGGCGGCGTCGAGCCGGATGTTGAGGAACCCCGGGCCGGCGATCTCGACCGATTTGATCCCCGACGTACTGGCCAGCTCGGCGGCCAGCGCGGCAGCCAGCTCCCGGGGCGGCAGCCCGACCTTCTTACTCAGCTGAAGCGCCAGGGTGGCAGCGTAGTCGCCGTGCTCGGGATTGCGCGGCCGCTCGACCGTGGTGTGCTCCGGCAGTGCGGAGCGGTCCAGCTCTCGGTCGGCGAAGACGGCGTGAGCGGCGGCGAGGACGGCTTCGGCGAGTTCTGCAGGAGTCACCGAACCATGTTATCGGGGGTAGACTCGGTCCCCGCGGCGGCGACCCAGCATCCGAACCCGGCCCGCCAGAGCCCCTGACCGACCGACCTGACGAGGCACGATGAGTATCAGCACCCCGGGCGGCCCGGAACGCCGCCCGACCGTGGTCAGCACCGGCAAGAAGCCGGCGGCGGGACGGCCGGCCGCCGGCGCCAAGGCGACCGGAGCCAAGGCTGGCCCCAACAAGTCCGGATCGGCCCAGCGCGCGGGGGGCGGCAGGGGGCCGCGTAAGCCGATCACCCCGGTGAAGGTGAGCCAGGGCCGGTCGTGGGGGCCGATCGCGCTCTTCGTCGCCGTCGGCGTGCTCGCCACGTCGATCATCGGGTTCGGGGCCTGGGCGACCTTCAAGGGCAGCCAGTCCTGGGAGGACAAGGCCGCCGACATCGCGGGCATCATCAACTACCGCGAGAGCGACCCGGACAGCCTCACCTACGAGTCGCACCAGTCCGGCAAGATCGAATACAAGTACACCCCGCCGGTCGGTGGCGCGCACAACAACGCCTGGCAGCGCTGCCTCGGCGATGTCTACGACGCGCCGATCGCGGCCGAGCACGCGGTACACAGCATGGAGCACGGCGCGGTCTGGCTCACCTACCGCCCGGACCTGCCCGCGGCCGACGTCGAGAAGCTGGCCAGCGTGATCCGGGGCAACGACTTCATGCTGATGAGCCCGTACGAGGGGCTGGACTCCGCCGTGTCGCTCCAGGCGTGGGGCTACCAGCTCAAGGTCGACAGCGCCGACGACCCGCGGATCAAGGAGTTCGCCACCACGCTGGCACAGAACGCCTCGATCGAGCCGGGCGTGCCCTGCTCCTCCGGCAACTACACCACCGGCACCGGCACCGAGCCGCGCGAGTTGGCTCCGCCGACGGGTGGCTGACATGCCCAGCGCGATCCAGGAGGCGCCTCCGACGGAGCGCAACGGCACCGAACTCCGCCGGCCGTCCCGGACGCTGCGCTACCTGACCCTGGTCATGGCGGCGGTGCTGCTGCTCGGCATCGGGTGGACGGCCGCGACCCTGATGTCAAACCGGGCCCCGGGTGAGGACTCGGCCGAGGCCGGCTTCGCCCGGGACATGTCCCGTCACCACGCCCAGGCGGTGGAGATGGCCATGATCGCGTACGCGAAGGCGCAGAACCCGGCGATCCGGCAGATGGGCTACGACATGGCCCTGACCCAGCAGGCTCAGATCGGGCACATGCAGCGCTGGTTGCAGGAGTGGGAGTTGCTGCCCACCGGCTCGCGACCGGCGATGGAGTGGATGCCCGACGCCGTTCCGCTGAGCCAGGACGGGCTCATGCCCGGCATGGCGACCCGCGAGGAAATCACCCAACTGCACGAGGCCCAGGGCGTCGAGGTCGACCGACTCTTCATCAAGCTGATGATCAATCATCACCTCGGTGGGGTCCACATGGCCGACGGCCTGTTGCAGGTCTCCGACCGCGCCGAGGTGGTCCGGATGGCCGAGGCCATGAAGCAGACGCAGCAGAAGGAGATCAACGAGCTGCGCCGGATGGAGCCTGCCGGCGGTTGATCCGCTCGTACCCGACCAACCCTCGCCGCCCCGCTCGACTGTTCGAGCGGGGCGGCGACGCGTAGGCAGCCGAGTGCCACCGGGATCGTCTCCTCCGCCCCACCTTGGGGCTATACGACCGATTTTCCCTCTAGGGGTTACTTGGAGCGAAGTGCACTCGTTGTCCGGACGTGGGGGTTGCACTCAGAGACGCGCGGCGTTCGGTCACCAGCTGGTGCCGACGCCACACCATCGGCGGTGACGGAGCGGTGGCAGCCGTCCGTCGCGGACAGCGGCAGGGTGAGCCGGGAACACTCAGCCGCGAACAGGAGCTGGAACTGATCGACACCCTTCGGGGCGTCCACCCCGACGCGTTCGGCCTGGACGAGGAGCTGTGGACCCGCCAGAGTCTGCACGCCCTCATCCAGCAGCAGTTCGGTTTGACGCTGGACGTGGGAGTGGTCGGGGCGTACCTGCGGGCCTGGGGGTTGGGGCCGCGCGAGCCCCGCGAGCGGGCCTGCGGGCTCTGCGTCGGGGCGGTCGAGCGGTGGGTACGCAGCGAGTACCCGGCGATCACCCGGGCGGCTCAGGAACACCTGGCCGAGGTGTACTGGGTGGGTCGGGTCCGGCTGCGGGGCACCATGCCGGCGGCCGACGTCATCTCGGCGGTCTCCTCACGGGGGCGGGTCCGGTTCATGGTCACCACCCCGTCGGTCGACCCGCCGCTCCCCCGGGAGTTCGTGCACCGGCTCAGCGGTGCCGAGCGGCGGACCGTGCACCTGATCGTCGACGGCTCGTGGGCCCGCAACGAGTGGCCGCGCCGGCTCCCCCGGCGCATCGTGCCGCACCCGCTGCCCAGCTGCGGACGCGCGCTGGCCGCCTGACGCGCCGATACCGATTCGGCGATCGGGTGGGGCGTTTGCTAGTCTTCTCCAGTCGCTGAGCCCCCGTAGCTCAGGGGATAGAGCACCGCCCTCCGGAGGCGGGGGCGCAGGTTCGAATCCTGCCGGGGGCACGAGCTTTGGTGCCCCATGTCCGCTGAGAAGCGCGGACCTGGGGCGCTCGTCATTTCTCCTGGGGCCCGAGCCCCAGACCCCACGGCGGCGGACGCCGACGCCGTCCGACCCTGCCGGGCTTCCTCCCGGCCCGAGCCCCGAACCCCACGGCGGCGGACGCCGACACCGTCCGACCCTGCCGGCTTCCTCCCGGCCCGAGCCCCGAACCCTACGGCGGCGGACGCCGACACCGTAGGAGCGTTCCGGCTTTCCTCCCCGATGAGCCCCAAACCTCACCCGGCGGTCGCAGGCAGCGTCGTGCAACTTCTCGGGTCGCGGGCACCGTTCTACCTTCGTCAGAGGGGAGACGGCCGGTTGAAAGCCGCAGACGAGCAAGCGTTCCGAGAATTCGTCAACGCCCAGATGGGAGCACTGCGCAAGCTGGCCTACGTGACCTGCGGGGACTGGCACATGGCCGAGGATGCCGTCGCCAACGCGCTGGTCAAGCTCTATCCGCGTTGGCGGAAGCTGGACCGACCGGACCTGTACGTCAAGACCATGGTCTACCGGGCCGCCATCGACGAGCAGCGGAGACCCTGGCGTCGGGAACGCTCGTCCAGCGATGCCATGCCGGACGTGGCTATGCGGGACCTGAGCGGCGTCACCGACGAGCGGTTGCGGATAAAGGCGGCGCTGGACGCGGTGCCGGCCCGCCAACGGGCAGCCGTGATCCTGCGTCACTACCTGGGCCTGTCCTTGGAGGACACCGCCGCTGTCCTGGGCTGCAACGTCGGTACCGCGAAGAGCCAGACCTCGCGCGGGCTCGCCAAGCTACGGGAACTGCTGGCGACAGATCGGATCAGACTCACCGGGGATCGGATGGAGGAATGGGAAAGTGCAGTTGCGTGAGGTCGTGGACGTGGTGACGGCGGACGAGCCGCCGGTGTCGCACAGCACCGAGGAAATCATCAGGGCCGGCCGGAAGGCCGAGCGTCGGCGCCGGGCCGGATTCGCATCGGCCGGCGCGGCCGGGCTGGTCGCTGTCGTGGTGGCCGGCGTGTCCGCGCTGCCGCTGGTCACCGGGGGCCAGGCGGGGGACGTGGCCGCCGGGACCGGCGAGAGCATCGCCGCTCCGGCCGCCGGGAGCGGGGCAGCCGAGTGGCCGGACGCCCCGCCGTTCACCTTCACCTTCAAGGCGTTCGACGCCGGCAAGCTTCGCGTACAGGATCCGATCGTGGCGTCCACGGCCTACCAGATAGCGCGGGTGTACGTCGATGGCATGGTCACCAACGACCGGGCCGTCACCGACCAGGAAGACAAGCAGCACTCGGAGCAGCGGAAGACCGCTGCGGGGCCGTCCGACAAGCATGTTTCCGCCTACCTGACGCTCTACCGGCCGGGTGCGTTCGACCCGTCCGGCACCGAGGGCGGCACCAGCAGCACAGTGGCCGGGCGGGACGCGGTCCAGTGGACCTTCACCAGCCCGGCCGGCCGGCAGCTTGCCTGGGAGTACGCCGACGACGCGTGGGCGGTCGTCACCGCGTACACGCACGAGGCCGCCCCCACCTTCGCAGAGCTGTCGGCGCTGGCCACCGCCATGAAGCCGAGCACGCCCGAGGCGGCCACGCTGCCGTTCACGGTGGGCCACGTGCCCTCCGGCTACGCCCCGGTGGAACTCGGCACCCGAGCCACCTCCGGCGTCAACGGCGTCGCCTCGGCACGCGACGGCAACTACGGCGGCGCGGTCTACACGAAGCCGGCCCTGGCCACAACGGGGCTGGCCGCCCCCTGGGGATCCGACGGAGGGAACATCCCGGGTAGCTTCACCGTCTTCGTCACGCCGAGCACCAACTCCAACCAGCAGGCCGAAGCCGGTCGAACGCGGTGCCAGCAGAACGACTCGACGTTCTGCAACGTCTGGAGTCCCGACGGCAAGGTGCAGGTGCAGGTCAGCTCCGAGCACCTCTCGGTGGCGGAGACGACCAGGATCGCGGAGTCGGTGACGCTGGCCGACGTGCAGGACCAGGACACCTGGATCCCGGCGGCAGAGGCACTGGTGCCGTAGCCCCCGGTGCCGTTGGGCGCCGTGTTCCCGACCGGGAACACGGCGCCCGGTCCGTGCGCCGACGGGCCTGCCGAGGTCGGGACCTTGGTCCCACCGGCTTCGGGTGTTCCGGCCCGCGCGCGCCGACCCGCACCGGGGCGAGAGTGGTCACGTAAGAAGCTGACCACGGAGGCAACGATGACCATCCACCACGGCACCCACCGATCGATCGAGCGCCCGCTCGAACACGCCGAACTGCCCGGCGCCATGCTGACCACGACCGCCGCCCGGGCCCTTGCCGTGCTGCGGATCTCCACCGGCCTCGTCTTCATCTGGGCCTTCCTCGACAAGACCTTCGGCCTCGGCTACGCCACCCCGGCCGAGCGAGCCTGGATCAACGGCGGATCGCCGACCAAGGGCTTCCTCGCCAACGTCGAGGTGGGACCGTTGCAGTCGGTGGCCCATTCGATCGCCGGAACGTGGTGGGCGAACGCCCTCTTCATGGTGGGCCTGGCCGCGATCGGCCTCGCCCTGATCGCCGGCGTCGGCCTGCGGGTGGCGGCCGCCTCGGGCACCCTGATGATGGCGCTGATGTGGCTGGCCGAGTTCCCGCTGGCCAGGTTCACCGCCGGTGGCGACCCGACCGGCTCCACCAACCCGGTGGTCGACTACCACCTGATCTACGCCGTGGTCCTGGTCGCCCTGGCCGCTGCGTACGCCGGGCACACCTGGGGTCTGGGCCGGCTCTGGGCCCGCCTGCCCTTCGTGCAGCGCCACCGCTGGATGATCTGAAGCCCGACCCGGTGCGGGGCCGGACCGTCACCACGGTCCGGCCCCGCGCGGCCCGTTGTCGCGGTCCTCAGTCGGTGGCGGCGCGTCGGGCACGGGCCCGGCGGCGCCCCTCGTGCATGGCCTGCACCCTCGGCACGGGGATGGCCCGGCCCTCCTCGATCAGCTCGCCGGGGAGCCGCTGGGGTGCCGGCATCAACTCGCTCCACGGGTCCCGCTGCGCCACCAGCGCCGGGACCGTCCGGACGGTGAAGTCCGCAGCGGTGACGGACTCCAGGTCCGGCCAGGGCACCGGGAAGGAGACCGGCACGCCGGGACGCAGCCGGGGGCTGTACACCGACACGACGGTCGCGCCGCCGGTGCGGGTGGGATCGACGAAGACCTTGCCACCCCGGTCCTCGCGGATGAACGCGGTGGTCGCCAGCGCCGGATCCAGGCGCTCCGCCCGAGCCGCGAGAGCCCGGGTGGCCGCGGCCAATTCCTCGGCGTCGGGACCGGGTTCGACCGGGACGAAGACGTGCACCCCCTTGGCGCCGCTGGTCTTCACCGCACCCGCCAGTCCGGCGTCGGCGAGCGCCTGCCGGACCAGCAGCGCGGCCGCCACCGCGGCCCCGAACCCACCGGTCTCCGGCGGATCGAGGTCCAGCACCAGGTGGGTGGGACGGCTCAGGTCGTCGGCCACGGCCAGGGTGGGGTGGTACTCGACGGCCCGCTGGTTGGCGAACCAGAGCAGGGTACGGCGGTCGTCGCAGAGCGCGTACGCGATCTCCCGGCGGGACGCCTCGGCCCAGATCGACACCCGACGCACCCAGTCCGGGGTGTAGCGGGGCAGGTTCTTCTGCATGAACGGCGGCTGTCCCGGACGCACCCGGACCACCGACAGCGGACGGCCACGCAACTGCGGGACGAGCCGGTCCGCCACCGCGTCGAGATAGTCGACCAGGTCACGCTTGCGCTCTCCCGACCCGTCGAACAACTGCTGGTCGAGGTTGGTCAGCGCGACCCCGTCCCGGTTCTCGTCAGCCCCGCTCATCCGATCACCATCCCGGCCGGACGCCCGGCGGTCAACCGGAACGGCGCGCCGGATCCGTCCACGCCGTCAGCTCGCCAGCGTCAGCGGAGCCTACCTGCGGGCGACCGCCTTACGGGCCAGCCACCGCTCAGGCGAGGGGATCTCCGGCGGCGACGGCGGCGAGCAGGCGGGTGATGTGGGCGCGGGTCGCCGCGTACAGGCCGGAGCCGTAGCTGATCCGGGCCACTCCCAGGGCGGCCAGTTCCGATTGCTCCGGCGCAGCGGGTCGGGCCAGTACGTTTACCGGTGCCGCCACGGCCTGCACGAAATCCGGCAGTTGCGTCCGGTCGGCCAGCAGGATCGGGTAGACGCAGTCCGCCCCGGCGGCCAGGTAGCGGCGCGCCCGGCGGATCGCCTCGGTGAGCCGTTCGGCCGGTGCACCGCCGGGCCGTAGGAAGACGTCCACCCGGGCGTTCACGACCACCGCGACCCCGGCGTCGTCCGCCGCCGCCCGCACGCCGGCCAGCAGGTCGGCCTGTTCCTCGGCGTCGACCAGGACGCCGGTACGCGGATCCGAGTCTTCCAGGTTGAGCCCGACCGCCCCGCTGTCGAGCAGCCGGGAGACCAGTTCAGCCGGGCGCAGACCGTAGCCCCGCTCCAGGTCGGCGGTGACCGGCACGGCGACCGTGCGGGCGATCCGGGTCACGGCCGCGAACATCTCCCCCGGCGGGATGCGCTCGCCGTCGGCGTACCCGAGCGACTCGGCGACGGCGGCGCTGCCGGTGGCCACCGCCGGAAAGCCGGCGTCGACGACCGCCCGGGCCGAGCCGGCGTCCCAGGCGTTGGGGAGCACCAGCGGGTCGCCGGGACGGTGCAGGGCACGAAGCGCGACCGCCCGGGCCGCCGTCGAGTCGGTCACGATCTGATTCTCGGCCCGGCGCGACGCCCATCCGGAGAGCCAATTCGGCACCGCTGGCTGTGGGGAACGCCACTGATCTGACCGATCGGTCAGTCTCTGACCGATCGGTCAGGCATGCTGAGAGTCATGGCCCGCACCACCCCGCAGACCCACGGCGAGATCCTGGCAGCCGCGGCGAGACGTTTCGCCGCCACCGGCTACCGAGGCACCTCGTTGCAGGACATCGCCACCGAGGTGGGCTGTTCCAAGGCGGCGGTGCTGTACCACTTCGCCAACAAGGAGGCGATCCTCACCGCGCTGATGGCGCCCGCGATCGAGGTGCTGCGGTCGCTCGACGACCGGATCTCCGCCCAGCCCGGGCCGGCCGCCGCCCAGCGGGTCGCCGCCGAGGGCTTCGTCGATCTCGCGGTCCGGTTCCGCAGCGAGATCGCCCTGCTCCGGGGCGAATTCCCGGAGCTGCTGCAACAGCCCGT
The DNA here is from genome assembly GCF_016863575.1 of Micromonospora sediminimaris. Classification (NCBI taxonomy): domain Bacteria; kingdom Bacillati; phylum Actinomycetota; class Actinomycetes; order Micromonosporales; family Micromonosporaceae; genus Micromonospora; species Micromonospora sediminimaris. Next base: position 107,777 of record NZ_BOPD01000020.1, on the reverse strand, counting down.
CTTCGCCCACATCCAGCAGATCTCCGAACGACTCATCGATGCGCTCGCCGGGCAGTCCGCGCGAGCCTCCGCCCGGATCACCGCGCTGGTGCTGCTCGCCGGCATCGCCGAGACCTGCGGCGAGTTCGCCGACGTGCCCGACCAGGAACTGGGCGACGCGCTGCTGGCCCTGCTGCGGCGGGCGCTTGAGCCGCCCGTCCACTGACCCGTCCCACCATCCACGACCGAGGGAAAGGACCTCATGGCGACCCTGCTCTACCGGCTAGGCCGGGGATCGATGCGTCGGCGGCGACTCGTCGCCGCGATCTGGCTCGTCGTACTCGTCGGGCTCGGCCTGGCAGCAGCGACCCTGCGCGGCCCGACGGCCAGCAACTTCACCATGCCCGGAACCGAGTCGCAACGCGCGCTCGACCTGCTCGACGAGCAGTTCCCGGCGGCGGCCGGCGCCACCGGCACCATCGCGGTCAAGGCACCGGCCCCGGGGCAGCTCGGCACCCCCGAGGGCCAGGCAGCGATCCGGTCGATCACCGAGGAGGCCACGACGGTCCCGGGTGTGCTCGCCGCCATCGACCCGTTCCAGGTCGGCTCGGTCTCACCCGACGGCCAGTACGCGCTGATCCAGGTGCAGTTCAACGACGGCGCCGACCAGATCACCGATGAACAGCGCGAGGCGTACGAGGAACTCGGTACCCAGGTCGAGGCCCAGGGTTGGCAGGTGGCACCCGGCGGTGAGGTGCTCAACACCGAGCCCGAGGTCGGCTCCACCGAGGCGATCGGCGTCGCGGTGGCCCTCGTGGTCCTGGTGGTCACCTTCGGCTCCCTGGTGGCCGCGGGCATGACAATGCTCAACGCGCTGATCGGCGTCGGCGTCGGCATGGCCGGCCTCTTCGCACTCAGCAGCGTGGTCGAACTGACCAGCACCGCACCCATCCTCGCGTTGATGCTGGGCCTGGCCGTCGGCATCGACTACTCGCTCTTCATCACCTCGCGGTACCGACAGAACCTGCTCGACGGCATGCCGGCGGACGAGGCGATCGGCCGGGCGGTCGGCACCGCCGGCTCGGCGGTGACCTTCGCCGGTGCCACAGTCGTCATCGCCCTGGCCGGTCTCGCGGTGGTGAACATCCCGTTCCTGACCGTGATGGGTCTGGCCGCCGCCGGCACGGTCACCGTCGCGGTGCTGGTGGCGATCACCCTGCAACCGGCGCTGCTCGGTTTCGCCGGACGCCGGGTGCTGCCCCGCCGGTTGCGCTCGTCGGTGCCGGTGGCCCTGACCGCCGATGACCTCCCGGACGACGCTGCCCGCCGCAGCGACGTGACCACCCACCGCGCGGCACCGGAGACCGCCACCAACGCCAGCGAGGACACCTCGGCGTTCGGCTTCCGTTGGGCCCGACTGGTCACTCGGCTCCGGATCCCGGTGATCCTCGTCGGCCTGCTCGGCCTGGGGCTGCTCGCGCTACCCGCACCGGACATGCGCCTGGCGCTGCCTGACGCCGGTACCGCTCCGGTCGGCTCCGCCGCCAGGGTCTCCAACGACCTGATCACGGAGGGCTTCGGCCCGGGCTTCACCGGCCGTCTCGCAGTGGTTGTCGCCGGCGACGACGCCGCCGCCACAGCCGCAGCCGTTCCGCAGGTCACCGCGCTGGTCCAGCGCACCGACAACGTGCTCGCCGTGGCCCCGCCGCAGCTCAGCCCGGACGGCCGGACCGCGCTGCTCGGGGTGATCCCGCAGACCGGCCCGACCGACCCGGCCACCGAGACGATGGTGCACGACATCCGCACCGCCGTCGGCGGCATCCAGGGCGCCGACGTACTGCTCACCGGCGTGACGGCGATCGGCATCGACATCTCGGAGAAACTCTCCGACGCGTTGCCGATCTATCTGGCGCTGGTGGTCGGCCTGTCGATCCTGCTGCTGATGCTGGTGTTCCGCTCGGTGCTGGTGCCGGTTAAGGCGGCCCTGGGTTTCCTGCTCACCGTCGCCGCCACCTTCGGCATCACGGTCGCGGTCTTCCAGCAGGGGCACCTCGCCGACCTGGTCGGCCTGGACACTCCCGGCCCGCTGATCAGCTTCCTGCCGATCCTGCTGATCGGCATCCTGTTCGGCCTGGCCATGGACTACGAGGTGTTCCTGGTCTCCCGGATGCGGGAGGATTTCGTCCACGGTGACACCGCCCAGCAGGCCACCATCAACGGGATGGGGCACGGGGCACGCGTGGTCACCGCCGCCGCCCTGATCATGACCTCGGTCTTCGGCGGCTTCATCTTCCTCGACGACCCGGTGATCAAGTCGATGGGCTTCGCGCTCGCCATCGGCGTGGCCATCGACGCCTTCGTGGTCCGGATGACCATCGTCCCGGCGGTGATGTCACTGCTCGGCAAGGTTGCCTGGTGGCTGCCCCGCTGGCTGGACCGGGCGCTGCCGAACGTCGACATCGAGGGCGAGAAGCTGCGCGCCGAGCTCGACGACAAGGTCGGCGCCGGCGCCTGACCAGCACGGCGACCCGGCCCTCCACCGAACGTCCGGTGGAGGGCCGGGTCGGCACCGGCTCAGACACCCGCCGGGTAGGTCTCCATCTCGCCCGGAGCGGCCAGCGCGGGCAACGGATGCAGCGCAGTGGTCTCGTCGCACCAGATGAAGGCGTCGTAGCGTTCCCCGAGCCGGGTCGGCACGTAGTTGCCCCACGACTCGAACGACGGGTCGTACACCACCCCGATCGCCCGGTGGTCGAGCGTGTCGGTGACCCAGCCCGGCTGGTCCGGACCGCCGAAGACCAGCACCGCGCGCTCGGGCATCAACTCGTGCAACCGGTGCTCCAGCGAACCGGGTCGGGCCGGCGGCACCACCATCGCCTCCGAAGGCGAGCCCCAGCGCGGCGCGGCGATCACCGTGCCCCGCCAACTGCCGAAGCCGATCAACGCCACCCGGTCCGCGCCGTGGCGTTCCCGCGCCAACTGGCCGATGTTCACCATCCCGTCGGCAGCCATGTCGGTCGCCCGCGCGTCACCGACGTGCGTGTTGTGCGCCCACACGACGCCCCGGGCACCCGGCCCGTAGCGGTCGAGCAACCGGTCCAGGGTGTCGGTCATGTGGATGTCCCGGACGTTCCACGAACCGGGCCCACCGGCCACCATCTCCCGGTAGTAGCGCTCCGCGCCGGCCACCACCTCCGCGTTCTGCCAGGCCGAGAAGGCACCCGGCCCGTCGGTGGCGGCGTGTTCGCGGGTACGGGCCAGCAGCCGGATCACCTCCTGCTCGCACCGGGCGGAGACGAACCGGCTCGCCGCGCCATACTCCTCGACCCGCTTGCCGTACGGCTCGAAGCAGCGGTACGCGTCCTGGGCGGCCTCCAACGACGCCGGCTCCTCCTCGCCGAGGTAGTCGAAGATCGCCTGCATCGACTCCCAGAGGCTGTAGACGTCGAGACCGTGGAAGCCGACCCGGGCCGCCTCGGCCCGCTCCATGTTCCAGGCGCGCAGCCAACGGCAGAAGCGGGCCACCTCGGCGTTGGCCCACATCCACGTCGGCCACCGCTCGAAGCCCTCCAGTGCGGTCTGCGGCTCGGCCACACCGCCGGGGGCGCCGGTCACCGAACGGTGCACCCGGTCGCAGTCCGGCCAGTCACCTTCCACCGCCACGAAGGAGAAGCCGCACTCGGCGACCAGCCGCCGGGTCAACTGCTCCCGGATGCGGTAGTAGTCGTAGCTGCCGTGCGTCGCCTCCCCGATCATCACCACCCGCGCGTCCCGGACACGCTCCAGCAACGGATCGAGGTCGCTCGGCGCACCGAGCCGCTGTACCAGCATGCCTGCGGCTACCCGGCACCCCGACGGGCAAACGCAGCGGCCCGCCGGGGGTGTGCCGGGGCACCTGCGCGGGTAGATCGGACAGCATGACCGACAGTGGTGCCGCCCTGCACGAATACCTCGCCGGGCTGGACTATCCCGTCTCCCGCGAGGACCTGATCCGCTGGTGCCAGGAGAACGGCGCGAGCACCGAGCAGTTGCAGGCTGTACGTGCGCTCCCGGTGGACCAGTTCAGCTCGCCCACCGAGTTGACCGAGGCGCTGGGCACGTTGCCCTGACGGCTCAGCGGGCGTGCAGCAGGCGGTACAGCACCAGCCACTGCTCCGGCCAGACCTGCCCGACCGGGAGGTCCAGGTCGAGCCGGCTGGCGCGCAACGCCGCCGCCAGCCGGGCCCGCGGATACTCGCGGGCCAGCGAGGCCGCGAGCGAGCCGCCGACCCCGCCGAACCCCAGCTCGACCATCCGCCGGTACGCCGGCAGCGCCCGCGGCGGCAGCAACGGCTGCGTCCGGCGCGCGATGCGCAGGATGCCCGCGTCGACCCGGGGCACCGGGCGGAACGCGGTCCGCGGCACCCGTCCGGCGAACCGCCAGTCGAACTCCGGCCAGCTCAGCACCGTCAGCCGGCTCCATCGGCCGTAGTCACCGGCCCGCCGCCGGGCGTACTCCAGCTGGGTGAGCAGGGTGGCCGTGCGCAGCATCGGGGCGGCCAGGCACCACCGCACCACGGCTGCGGTCAGCGACCACGGGATGTTGCCGACCACGGCGAACTCCTCCACGGGTGCCGCGACAGCGAGGAAGTCCGCCTGGCGACAGGTGACGTTCGGCAGGGTTGCGCAGACCCGGGCCAGTTCCGTTCCGGCGACGGGATCCACCTCGTACGCCGTCAGTCGGCCGCAGCGCATGGCCAGCGGGCGGGTCAGCTGCCCCCGCCCGGCACCCACCTCCAGCACCAGACCGTGCGGGTCGGGGCGGGCGGCGTCGACGAACCGCGCGACGGCGGCCGGGTCGGCGAGGAAATTCTGGGAGAGTACGCGACGGGACCGGTCGCGTCCGGTCGTGCGGGTACGGCGGGGCGCCATGGCGTCGTCCTTGTCTGTCGCCGGGTGGCGACGAGAGCGGACAGGCGACCGTCGACGGGGCCTGTCCGAGCGATCGGGACTCGGACGGCCCTGGTGAGATGGCGCGGGAGAACGGCACCGCGATGCAAGGCGGTGCCGGAGACGTACGCGGGAGAGGCGTCAGTCGCGGGTCGCGCCGGCCAGGGCCGGACGCCGGACGCGCGGGCGGGCCACCAGCAGCGGCCCGAACGCGGCCGACGTGGCGACCGCGTTGATCAGGGCGTGCACGCACATGTCGGCGACCCTACCGACCCTCCCGGCCGGTGGCGACCGATTTCCGGCCCGCGCTCAGGCCGGCACGTCGATCACGGTGCCCTGCGCACGGGCGGTCTCGGCGGCGGCGAGGACCGCCACCACCTCGCGGCCGAAACGCACGTCGCAGCGATGGTCACGGGTGCCGGCGTCGACCTCGGCCAGCAACTGATCGATCGCCACCCCGAACGCCGTCGCCGAACTCGCGCCACCGTTGGGGAGCAGCTCGATGCCGCTCTCGCCGTAGAAGACGAACTCCGCGGCGACCGAGCGGGGTGGTGCGTCAAGGGTCAACGAGACCGTGCTGGTGGCACCGTCGGCATGGCTGAGCAGCAGGTGCACCAGGCCACCGGGACCGTCGGTGGCGGCCACCCGGGTCACCCGGCCGAGCACCGGCAACAGGACGGCCAACGCGTGTGGGCCGATGTCCCACAGCGCGCCGTGCTCCCGACGCCACGGCGACTGCCCGTACGGGCTGCCGGGCTGGAAGATCGAGGCGAACCGGATCACGTTTGCGGTGTGCCAGCCTCCGGCTGCGGCGGTCGCGGCGATGAAGCCGGCGACGTCCGGTTGGTATCGGCCGGTGAAGAAGACCACAGACGCCACACCCGTCCCGGTGGCCGCCTCGACCACGCGGTCGGCGTCGGCGACGCTCAACGCGAGCGGCTTGTCCAGCAGCAGGTGCCGACCGGCGCTGGCGGCCCGGACGGCGATGTCCGCCTGGACGTCGGGCGGCAGCGCGACGGCCACCGCGTCGCACGCCTCGATCAGCGAGTCGACCTCCTCGAAGGCCGGTACCCCGTAGCGGGTGGCCAGCGCAGCGGCCTTGTCGGGGTTACGCCCCCACACGCCTACCAGTTCCGCCCTCGGGTGCGCCTCGAGTGCCGCCGCGTGCGTCTCCGCCGCCCAGTGCCCGGTGCCGAACAACCCGAACCGCATCCCTGTACCTCCGCTGTATTCGCCTGGCCACAGCTGACCCGCGACACTGATCACGCTAGTCCCCCGCGGTCCCCCGTGCCCGGCGTCCCCGCCGTGCCACGGCGCGACCGGCGCGACGCTGCCCGGCCGGGCAGGCGACGGTGGGTGCTCGGCCGGCCGCCCAGGACGGCGGGTGTCTGGCCGGCCCTCTCGGCGGGCGCTCTTACTACGGGGGTTAGTAGAGTGGCCCGGTGATCGGAACGAGCACCGGACGACCCAGGTGACCACCGCCGCGACCACCACCGGATCTCCGGCCGACGGGGCGTTGGCCGTCGCCGCCATCGTGCTGTCGCTGCTGGTCGCCGTCTGGGCGCTGGTGGCCGCGTTGCGCCACCGGCCGCCGGACCGGATGCAGTTGATCGGGCTGGCCGTGCTGGAGTTGCTGCTGCTCGGGCTGGTGCTGGTGACCGCCGTGGCGCTGGCCGGCGGCGAGCGACCGGGCGAACCCGGCTCGTTCTTCGGCTACCTCGTCACGCTGGTCTGCCTGCCGCCGCTGGCGGCGGTGCTGGCCCGGATGGAACCGACCCGCTGGGGGTCGGCGATCGTGTGCGCGGTGTGCCTGGTGACGCCGGTGGTGGTGGTCCGGCTCCAACAGACCTGGCAGGTGCTCGGTGGCTGAACTGAGCCCCGCCCGGCCCCGCACCAACTCCGGCCCGGGCCGGTTGTTGATCGCGGTGTACCTGCTCTTCGCCATCGCTGCCAGCAGCCGCGCCACCCTCCAGATCGTCACCAGGTTCGACGAGGCGCCGCTGGCGTACCTGCTCTCCGCGCTCGCCGCGGTGGTCTACATCGTGGCCGCGGCTGGTCTGGCGCGGGCCGGTCACGCGGGCCGTCGGATCGCCCTGGCCTGCTGCGCGCTGGAACTGGTCGGCGTCGTCGGGGTCGGCGCCTTCAGTCTGGCCCGCCCGGACCTCTTCCCCGACGAGACGGTCTGGTCCGGCTTCGGCAGCGGCTACGGCTACATTCCCCTGGTGCTGCCGATCCTCGGCCTCGTCTGGCTCCGGCACACCCGCAGCCGGACGGCACCGGCCCCTTCCTGACACCCGGTGTCCAGAAAGGGGCCGGTTGACGAGGCCGTTCAGTCCCGGGGTCCGCCGGCGACGTAGATGACCTGGCCGGACACGAAGGACGCTCCCTCGCTGGTCAGGAACGAGATGGTGTGCGCCACGTCGTCGGGCCGGCCCACCCGGCGGACCGGGATCTCCGCCTCGGCGTGCTTCTGCATCGCCTCGAAGTCCACCTTCATCCGGGCGGCGGTGGCCGCGGTCATGTCGGTGACGATGAATCCGGGCGCGACCGCGTTGGCGGTCACCCCGAACGGGCCCAGCTCGATGGCGAGGGTCTTGGTGAAGCCCTGCAGGCCGGCCTTGGCCGCCGAGTAGTTGGCCTGGCCCCGGTTGCCCAACGCGGACGTGCTGGAGAGGTTGACGATGCGGCCCCAGCGCGCCTCGACCATGTGCTTCTGCGTGGCCTGGCTGAACAGGAACGCCCCGCGCAGGTGTACGCCGAGGACGGTGTCCCAGTCGGCGTCGGTCATCTTGAACAGCAGGTTGTCGCGGAGCACGCCGGCGTTGTTGACAAGTACGGTCGGCGGGCCCAGCTCGGCGGCCACCCGTTCCACGGCGGCCTCCACCTGGGCCCGGTCCGCCACGTCCGCACCGACGCCGAGTGCCCGGCCGCCGGCCGCCACGATCGCGTCCACGGTCTCCTTGGTCGCCGACTCCTCGATGTCGACCACCGCCACGGCCAGCCCGTCGGCGGCCAACCGCCTGGCGGTGGCCGCGCCGATTCCCCGTGCCGCCCCGGTCACGATCGCGACCCGCTGCCCCTCCGACATGCCTACCTCCCGGTAACTTGGCTCGACGGCAGGAGCCTAACCCACGCCGGGGTGGCTTGACCCCCGTCGATCCCGACCTCCGGACCGGGCACGCCGGCCCGGAGGTCACCAACCCCCGACGGGTCGGCCCGGCCTGCCGCTCAGTGCGACCAGGATCGACAGAGCCGGATCCAGCGGTAGCCGTACCCGGAAAGTTGCAGTTTGTCGAGCTTGCCGACGTCGTCGTAGTTTCGGTCGGCGAGCACGTCGATGGGCAGGTCCGCCTCGGGCTGAAGCTGGCTGAGATCCACCTCGGCGTCGGTGGTGCCGAGGTTGTGCAGGAAGACCATCGTCCCCGTCGGCCCGTCGGCCCGGTGCGCCAGCACCCCCGGCGGCATCGGCACGTCGATGTGCGTGGTGGAGCCGGAGCCGATCTCCGGTGCCTCCCGCAGCGTACGGATCATCCGCTCGAACCAGGCCAGCAGCGAGGTGCGATCCCGTCGCTGGAGGGTGACGTTGACCTTGTCGTACCCGAACTCACCCTTGTCGATGACCGGGCGGACGAGCTTCTCCGGCTCCGCTGTGGAGAAGCCGGCGTTGGGCTGGTTCGACCACTGCATCGGGGTACGGATCGCTTCCCGCCCGTCCAGCGACAGATCCTCTCCCATGCCGATTTCCTCGCCGTAGCGCAGCACCGGCGTGCCGCGCAGGGCGAACTGCAGGGAGTACGCCAACTCGATGCGCCGGCGGTCGTTGCCGAGCATCGGTGCCAACCGCCGACGGATGCCCCGGTCGTAGATGCGCATGTGTTCCTCGGGGCCGAACTGCGCGTACACCTCGTTGCGCTGTTCGGCGGTGAGCCGGGACAGGTCGATCTCGTCGTGGTTGCGCAGGAACGTCGCCCACTGCCCACCCTCGGGCAGCGCCGGGGTGTCCCGCAGCGCCTCGATCACCGGTTCCGGGTCCTGCCGGGCCAGAGCCAGCATCAGCCGGCCGTTGAGCATGAAGTCGAAGAGCATGTGGACCCGGTTCGCCGAGCCGCCGCTGTCACCGAAGAATGCGGGAAGGTGGTCGGGCTCGACGTTCGCCTCGGCCAGCAGGACCGCGTCGCCGCGCCGCCACTGCACGTGCTGGCGCAGCTCGGTGAGGAATTCGAAGTCCAGTTCCGGGTTCGGGTCTCCGGGCTCGGTGCGTTCGATGATGAACGGCACCGCGTCCATCCGGAATCCGGCGACGCCGAGTTGGATCCAGAACGACATGATCTTCTTGATCTCGGCGCGTACCGCCGGGTTCCTGGTGTTGAGGTCCGGCTGGAACTTGTAGAAGCGGTGGTAGTACCAGGCCTTCGCGGTCCGGTCGTGGGTCCAGGTCTCATGCTGTTCGCCGGGGAAGACCATGCCCTGGTACCGGTCGGTCGGCTCCTGCTCCGACCAGACGTACCAGTCGCGGTACGGCGAGTCCGGCGAGGAGCGTGCGGACTGGAACCACGGGTGCTGGTCGGAGGTGTGGTTCACCACCAGGTCGATGATCACCCGGATCCCCCGGTTGCTGGCCTGGTGCAGCAGCTCGGCGAAGTCGCCAAGGGTGCCGAACCGTGGGTCGACGTTGTAGAAGTCGGTCACGTCGTAGCCGTCGTCGTCGTTGGGCGACGGATGGATGGGGTGCAGCCAGAGGCAGGTCACCCCGAGCCGGGCGAGGTAGTCCAGCCGGCCGATCAGACCCCGGATGTCACCGACCCCGTCACCGTCGGAGTCCGCGTACGTGTCGATGTCGAGGCAGTAGACGACCGCCTCCGAATACCACCTGTCAGACATGCCCCGGTACCTTCTCCCAGTCGGGACGTCGGCAAACCCGACTCGGTACGGTGCCGGGATGCGGAGCATCGAATGGTCGGGCGGCGACTGGCACGGCCGACCGGTCCGGGTGACCGAGGAACCGGACGGCACGCTGAGCGTCGAACCGGGCCAGGGCAGCGACCTGTGGCGACACACCAGTTACGGCTTCGTGCACGACGATGCCCCGGCCCTGCTCGCGCCGTTCCCGGCCGGCACCGCCGTGGAGGTCGACTTCCCGCTGGCCTGGACCGGGCAGTTCGACCAGGCCGGCGTGCTGGTCCGGGTGGACGACCGGAACTGGGTCAAGGCCGGCGTGGAGGTCAGCGACGGCCAGCCCCAGGTCGGCGCGGTGGTGACCCGCGACGTCTCGGACTGGTCCGTGGCACCGGTCCCGGACTGGGCGGGCCGGGAGGTGAGCGTACGCGTCAGCCGCGCCGGTGACGCGCTGACCGTACGCGCCCGGGTCGCCGGTGAGCCGTGGCGACTGGTCCGACTCGCCCCGTTGGCTCCCGACGCGGTGGCGACGGCCGGTCCGTACTGCTGCTCGCCCAGCCGGGGCGGGCTGGTCGTGCGGTTCACCGGATGGCGCCACGGCCCGGCCGACGAGGCGCTGCACCCGCAGGAGTGACCTGTCCGGGCCCGGTGTGCGGGGCGGTTCCGGTGGGTAAACGTCCGCTTTACGCCCGCACCGCGAAAGGCATCATCATGGCGCTCGCCCAGGACGTCGACCCCGCTCAGGTCGGCGGGCTGACCGGCTGGATCGCCGGCGTGATCGAGGCGGGCGGGGCGGCGGGGGTGGCCCTGCTGGTGGCGCTGGAGAGCATCATCCCGCCCATTCCGAGCGAGATCGTCCTGGCGATGGCCGGGTACCTGGCCGGCGAGGGTCGGTTCAACGTGGTCGTGGTGACCGTCGCGGCCACCGTCGGCTCAGTGCTCGGCGCGTTGTTCCTCTACTGGGTCGGCGCGGTCGTCGGCGAGGACCGCCTCAAGCGGTGGCTCGACCGGTTACCTCTGGTCGACATGCACGACCTGGAGAAGGCCGACCGGTGGTTCGAGCGGTACGGCCGCTGGGCGGTGTTCTTCGGCCGGATGGCGCCGGTGGTGCGCAGCCTGGTGTCGGTGCCGGCCGGGGCGAACCGGATGCCGCTTGTCGAGTTCGTCACGCTCACCACGCTGGGCAGTGGTATCTGGAACGGGATCTTCATCGGTCTCGGCTACGCGCTCGGCTCCCGCTGGCAGCAGATCGACCGCTACAGCTCCTGGTTCGACTACGGGATCCTCGCCTTGATCATCCTCATGGTCGCCACCTGGGTGATCAAGAAACTCCGCCGCCGCACCCCCACCCACACCCCCTGACCACCCCACCCACCCCTGCATCGAGCCCAAGATCCGGGCAACTTCGGGGATGGTGCTGCCTCAGCCGAGCCTGAAACAGCAACATCAGGGAAGTTGCCCGGATCTTGAGCGTCAGGGGAGGGTGCGGAGGTGGGGGGAGACGGTGCGGGCGAAGGTGTTGTTGTTGGTGATGTCCCAGTTGATGGACCAGGTCATCGCGCCACGCAGGCCGGGGTAGGTGCGCGGCGGGCGGAAGCTGCCGCAGTTGGTGCCCCGGGTCAGGCAGTCCAGCGCGGCGTTGACCACGCTGGGCGGGACGATGCCGCCACCGGCCGCGCCGGGACCGGCCGGCAGGCCGAGCCCGACCTGGTCGGGCCGCAGCCCCGCCTCCAACTGGATACAGGCCAGCGCGACGATGAAGTTGACCGTCCCCTGGGCGTACGCGGCGTTGTTGTCGCAGCCGAGCATCGCCCCGGAGTTGTAGTACTGGGTGTTCACCACGGTCAGGATGTCCTTGATGTCCAACGCCAGCTTGAAGTAGCTGCCCGCCGGGTTCTGCATGTCGATGGTCTGCGGCGCCATCGCGATGATCAGCCCGCTGCCCACCTTCGCCCGCAGTGACCGCAGGGCCTGCGCCATGTACGTCGGGTTCAACCCGTTCTCCAGGTCGATGTCGACGCCGTCGAAGCCGTAGCGCTGGATCAGGCCGTACACGCTGTCGGCGAAGCCCGCCGCGGACGCCGAGCTGTCGACCACGACCCGGCCGGTCTCGCCACCCACCGAGATGATCACCTTCTTGCCGCGACTCTGAAGGGTCCGCACGTCGGCGGCGAAGTCGGCGTCGGTGTACCCGCCGAGCGCGGCGGACAGGCCGGGGTCGATGGCGAAGCCGACCGCGCCGGGCGTGCCAGTCGCGTCGGCGAAGGCCACCGCCACCAGGTCGTACTCGGTGGGTACGTCACGCAGCCGCAACTCGACGGCCGGGTTGTCGAAGTTGTGCCAGTAGCCGGTCAGGATGTGCTTCGGCAGCCCGCCGACCGGCGGCGGCGTGGTCGGCGGCGGCGGCGTCGGCGGCGGCGTGGTGGGGGGCGGCGTGGTCGGCGGCGGCGTGGTCGGCGTGGTGCCGCCGGCGCAGGCCGCGCCGTTGAGCTGGCAGTTCGCCGGTACGCCGGAACCGCTGCCGAGGAAGCCGAAGGAGACCGAGGCACCGGGTGCGATGGTGCCGTTCCAGGAACGGTTGGTGAAGGTGTACCGCTGGCCGCTGGAGGTCAGCAGCGCGTCCCAGTAGGTGCCGACCGTGGTACCGGCGGGCAGGTCGAAGGCGAGACTCCAGCCGTTGACCGTGGTGCCGCCCCCGTTGGTGATGGTGTACTTCCCCTCCCAGCCCGAGCCCCAGTCGGACGTCTTGACGAAGCTCGCGGTGACTCCGGCGGCGTACGCGGCTGGCGCCAACCCGACCGCCCCGATCGCGGCGGCCATCGCGCCGATCACCGCCAGCACCAGCGTTCTGGACCGTTTCATGTGCCCCTCCAGCCCGGACGAAATCCATGGACGTCAACCTGGCGCCTATTATTAAGACTGTTAACTGTTTCTGTCCAGGGTTGGCCCCGGGTGCATCGACACGGCCCCCTGTCCGCCAGAGGCGATGCCAGGGGGCCGTGTCGTCACGCCTCAGCGGCGGAAGTGGAACCAGTTGACGTTCACGAAGTCGTTGGGCTGTCCGCTGGTGAAGGTGAGGTAGACGGTCCGTCGCCCGGTCACTCCGGAGACGTTGCCCGGCACCGACCGCCAGCTCTGCCAGCCACCGGTGTTGGCGATGGCGAAGCTGCCGATGGGTGCGCTGGTCGGGCTGTCCACCCGGACCTCCACCAGGCCACTGACGCCGGCCCCCGCGCCGGAGGCGACCCGGGCCACGAAGTCACGTGGCCCGCCGGAGCCGAACTCCACGTTGTCGAAACGGACCCAGTCGCCGTTGCGCAGTGCCCCGATGTTCTGCCCGCCCTCGGAACACGCCTCGACGATCACGCCGTTCTGGGCGTTGAAGGACTCGGCCTGGATGGTCGCGTACGCGTCCCGCGTCCCGCCCGGCGGCGGGGTGGTCGGCGGTGGCGTGGTGGGCGGCGGGTTGCTGCCCCCACCCCGGCTGTAGACCGCGACGTAGTCGACAAGCATCGGCCGGCCGGGCACGGTGGCCGAGGTCGGCGTGGCGCTGCCGGCGACCCCGTTCGGGAAGGCCCCGCCCATCGCCACGTTCAGCAGCAGGAAGTAACCGGCGTGGCTGGTCATCTGCGACCAGTACGGCTCACCGACCCGGCTCTGGCTGACCGTGTGGTAGAGCTGCCCGTCGACGTACCAGCGCAGTTGCTGCGGGCTGACCGAGGCGTCCCACTCGAAGCGGTAGGTGTGGAAGGCGGACTGGCAGGTGCTGCCGGGGCAGGCCCGGGAGGCGCCGATGCCGTTGAACTCGTCGCACGGGCCGCCCGGCGCGACGCCGCAGTGCAGCACGCCCCAGACCGAGTTGAGCCCGTTGACGTTCTCCATCACATCGAACTCGCCGATGCCCGGCCAGTTCTGGTAGTTGCCCCGGTAGGGCGAACCGAGCGCCCAGAACGCCGGCCAGTACCCCGACGCGGCGGCACCTGTCACGTTGGGCATCTGGATGCGGCCCTCGATGGCCAGGATCCCGCCGGCCGGGGCCTTGAAGTTGCTGCGGACGGTCTCGATGCGCGCCGAGGTCCAGCGGCCGGCGCTGTCGCGCAGCGGGGTGATCCGCAGGTTGCCAGCGCCGTCGTGGCTGACGTTGGCGGTGCTGTTCGTGTACGTCTGGATCTCGCCGGTGCCCCAGTTGGGTGGGCCACCCGGGTAGCTGGTGCCGGTGTCGATGATCCAGTTGCCGGCGGACGGGAGGGTGCCGGCGGCGCCGGTGAAGTCGTCGCTCCACACCAGGTTCCAGCCCGAAGGGGGCGGCGGCACGGCGGCGTCCGCGGTCGTGCCGAGTCCGGCCACGACGGTGGCGACGGCGGTGAGCAGGGTCAACGCCAGCGGCAGCCGGCGTCGCGCAGGCGGGGCGGCGGGTGCCGCCGGGGCAGTTGTCATGATGTGCCTCTCTGCGGGGACGGGAGAGAGCGCTCTCTCACGAGTTGTACGTCCCCCTCGCGCAGTTGTCAATATCGATCGATCCGGTCTGCCTCGCGATCGCGCACACCCCCGCCACACCCGGGCGGAGTTTCCCGGTACCACCACAGCGGGTAATTGCCGGCCGACCCGGTGCGGACGGACCGCCCGGGAGGAAGTGGACGGTGGTAGCGATGGTCAGGCAGGCGGCAACCGCCCCGCGTCCCCCGGTCGAGGCAACCGACATGCTCACCGTGGGTGTCGAGGAGGAGTTCCTACTCGTCGACCCGGAGACCGGGGCCGCGGCGCCCGCCGTCGAGGCGGTGCTGGAGGAGGTCCCCGCCGAGTTGCGGGGACAGGTCGAGCGGGAGTTCCAGACCAGTCAGATCGAGATCGGCAGCCCACCCGGATTGGAACTCTCCTCGATCCGGCACTCGCTCAGCCTGCTCCGCGCCGCGCTGGCCGACGCCGCCGAGCGGGCCGGCGCCCGGTTGCTCGCGATCGGCACCGGGCCGATCGACGGGCCGGTCCCCCCGGTGGTCGACAAGCCCCGCTTCGACCGGATGATCGCCCGGTTCCGGCTGTTGGTGCCCGGGCCGGGCAACAACGGCATGCATGTCCACGTCGGAGTGCCGGACCCGGACGCGGGCGTACAGGTGCTCAACCATGTGCGGCCGTGGCTGCCGATCCTGCACGCGGTCACCGCCAACTCGCCGTTCTCAGGCGGGGAGGACACCGGCTACGCCAGTTGGCGATCGATCGAGTGGGAACGCTGGCCCTCGGTCGCGCCGACGCCCTACCTGGTCAACCACGAGCACTACCAACGACTGATCCGTCAGCTAATCGCCAGCGGCGTGATGCTCGACGAGGGGATGCTCTACTGGTACGCCCGGCTGTCGGCCAAGTATCCGACGGTGGAGCTACGCATCGGTGACGTCTGCCCGACCGTCGACGACGCGGTCCTGATCGCCGCACTGGTCCGTGGGCTGGTGGCGACCGCGCTCGACGACATCGCGGCCGGGCGGCCACCGCTGCCGACCGACCATCACCTGCTGGTCGGCGCGCACTGGCGGGCCGCCCACGACGGGTTGGAGGGAGAGGCGGTCGACCCGCACAGCGGTGAGCTGCGGCCGGCCTGGGATCTGCTGCACCAGCTCGTCGGACGCCTCGGTCCGGCCCTCGACCGACACGGCGACCTCGCCGAGGTGACCGGCCTGCTGGAGGGGCTGCGCCGGCACGGCAGCGGGGCCGCACGGCAGCGTTCGGTGTACGCCCGGACCGGACGGTTGGAGGATGTGGTGGAGGACGTGGCACGCCAGACCCGGGGCGAGGACCCGGCCTGACGAGAGAGGTGATGGCGTGGCGGAACGGTTGATCGTCGTCGGCGGGGACGCCGCCGGCATGTCGGCCGCCGCCCAGGCGCGCCGTCGTCGGGGCGTGGACGACCTGGAGATCGTCGTGTTCGAACGGGGGCACTTCACCTCGTACTCGGCCTGTGGGATCCCGTACTGGATCAGCGGCCTGGTCACCGACCGGGAGCAACTGGTGGCCCGGTCGCCGAAGGTGCACCGCGAGGACTACGCCATCGACGTGCGGATCCGGCACGAGGTGGTCGAGATCGACCTGGTCCGCCGCGAGGTGGTCGCCCGTGACCTGGACGGCGGCGGTGAGGTCCGGGAACCGTTCGACACCCTGATGTACGCCGCCGGAGCGGTGCCGAAGAAGCCAGCCTGGGCGCACACCGACGCCGCCGGGGTGTTCGGGGTGCAGACCCTCGACGACGGTTCGGCGCTGCGCGGTTGGCTGGAGACCGAGCCGCGGCCCCGGCGGGCGGTGGTGGTCGGCGGCGGCTACATCGGCGTCGAGATGGCCGAGGCACTGGTCCGCCGCGGCCTGTCGGTCACCCTGGTCGAGCGCGACGAGCAGCCGATGTCGACAGTCGACCCCGACATGGCCCGACTGGTCACCGAGGCGATGCGCGGGCTGGGCGTGGACATCCGCACCGGCGTACGGGTGACCGGCCTGGCGGAGCGCGACGGCCGGGTCAGCGAGGTGGTCACCGACGACGGGCCGATCCCGGCCGACCTGGTGGTCCTCGGTCTCGGCGTACGCCCCAACACCGAGTTGGCCGCCGCCGCCGGCCTGCCGCTCGGGCCGACCGGCGGCATCCGGGTGGACCGTCAGATGCGGGTGTCCGGGGTGCCCGGGGTGTGGGCCGCCGGGGACTGCGTGGAGACCCTGCACAAGGTCAGCGGCATGCCGGTGCACGTACCGCTCGGCACCCACGCCAACAAGCAGGGCCGGGTCGCCGGCATCAACATCGGCGGCGGGTACGCCACCTTCGCCGGGGTGATCGGCACCGCGGTGACCAAGGTGTGCGAGCTGGAGGTGGGACGCACCGGCCTGCGGGAGCGCGAGGCCCGGGCGTCCGGCTTCGAGTTCGTCTCGGTGATCGCCGAGTCGACGAACCGCGCCGGCTACTACCCCGGCGCCCGGCAGATGACGGTGAAGCTGATCGCCGAGCGGCCGAGCGGGCGACTGCTCGGCGCCCAGATCGTCGGCTGGTCCGAGGCGGCGAAGCGGATCGACACCCTCGCCGTGGCGCTGTGGAACAAGATGACGGTGGACGACATGACCGCGCTCGACCTCGGCTACGCCCCGCCGTACGCCCCGGTCTGGGATCCGGTGCTGGTCGCCGCCCGCAAGGCCGTGGACGCGCTCGCCGGCTGACGGCTCCGGGGCCGGATTCTGTCGGTGCCGCGGGTTAGCGTAGGCGCGCCGCCCGGTCAGGGCCGACGCCAACCCCTCGGAGGAATCCTTATGTCGCAGGAGACGACCTACCTCGAACTGTCCGAAATGGACGGTGCCGCGCACAAGTTCTACGAGGTGATGGTCGACGACGCCACGATGACCGTGCGCTTCGGGCGGATCGGCGACCAGGGTCAGGTGAAGACCACCGGCTACCCCGACAACGCGCGGGCCCGCGCCGCCGCGGCGAAGAAGATCGGCGAGAAGATCCGCAAGGGGTACGCTCCGGCGGTCCGCGGCGTACGCCAGAAGCGGGCAGTCTCCCGGCGGCAGATCGTCAGCACCCGCTCGACCGCCCGCACCGCCCCGGTCCTCTGGCGGTACGACTCCGGCGCACCGGCCTTCGGCATCTTCGTCGACGGGCGCACCTGCATGGTGGGCAACGAGCGCGGTGTGATCACCACTCTCGATCACGACGCCCGCGTGCTGGACCAGGTCCGGCTTCCCGACGGGGTCAAGTGCATCGTCGCCGACGACGCCTGGATCTACGCCGGCTGCGACGACGGCAACGTCTACGACCTGTCCGGCAAGATCCCCCGGGTGGCGTACGCGATCGTTCCCGACATCGACATCTACTGGCTCGACATCCACGACGGCGTGCTGGGTGTCTCCGACGCCGACGGTGGGGTCGCCGCCATCGACCACGAGGACGAGTTCCTCTGGCGACGGGCCGGGCGCGGCCGGTCGGCCTGGATGGTGCGCTGCGACGCCGACGCCGTCTACCACGGCGACTCGACGGGGGTCAGCGGCTACGACTGGCGCACCGGGCGGGAGTTGTGGCACACCCGCACCGGCTCGGTGCTCTTCGGCTGGCAGGAACGCGACGCCGTGTTCGCCGGCACCGCCACCCGCGAGGTGGTGCGCCTCGGCAAGGACGGCGGTTCGGCGCTGCGCACCTACCGCGCCGATGCGCCGGTCTTCTCCTGCGCCACGGCCGCCGACGGTCGTTACGTCTTCGCCGGTGACAGCCAGTCGTCGATCTACTGCTTCGCCGCCGACGGCACCCGGCTGTGGAAGCTCGGCACCGGCTGCGGATCGGCCTACTCCATGCAGTACCACGACGAACGCCTCTACGTGGTGACCACCAGCGGCCACCTGGCCTGCATCGACGCCAGCGAGCCCGCGATCCGGGCGGCGGAGGCGGGCAACGTGCCCGACGTGGTCGACGTGAAGGCCCCGGCCCGGCTGCCCGAACCAGCCGCCGTCACCGAGGTCGAGGTCGTCGGCGACGCCGGTGACGGGGTGATCGTCGAGTGCGTCGAGCAGGGCGGTCGGCTGCGGGTGCACGTGCTGTCCGCCGGCTACCACCGGAACTGGTCGGTGCAGTTCCCCAAGGGCATCCGCCAGCCGGGTGCCCGCTACCTGGTCACCGAGGTCCGGGAGTCCGGCCGTGGCGGCTTCTACCGGGCGTACGGTGACATCCGCCGCCTCCGCTGATCACGGTTGTGGCCGCTGCTCGGCCTCGGTCACCATGAGCCGGTGACCGGCGCGCTGCGACTCCCCGACGGCTTGGCCTGGCTTCGCGACGTGCCGGGTGGCCCGGAGTGGTTGGCCGAGTTGCCGGACCGGCTGGCCACCTGCGCCCGGCGCTGGTCGCTGCGGCTCGGGCCGCCCTTCGGGTACGCCTGCGCCTCCCTGGCCTTGCCGGCCGAACTGCCGGACGGCACCCGTGCGGTGCTCAAGTTGCAGTTCCCCGACGCGGAGAGCGAGCACGAGGTGACCGCGCTGCGGCGTTGGGACGGCGACGGTGCCGTCCGGCTGCTCGGCCACGACCCCGACCTGCGGGCACTGCTGGTGGAGCGTTGCAATCCCGGGACCCCGCTGCACGCGTTACCGCTCGACGCGGCGCTCGACGCGGTGGTGGCGCTGCTCCCCCGCCTCTGGGTACCGGCCGGTCAGCCGTTCACGTCGTTGGCGGAGGCCGCCGCCGGTTGGGTGTCCCGGCTGCCGGTGAAGTGGGAGCGGGCCGGGCGGCCGTTCGAGCGGCGGCTGGTCGACGCCGCGCTCGACCTGCTCGGCGGGCTCACCGGCAGCCAGGGTGTGCAGGTCCTGGTCAACCAGGACCTGCATGCCGCCAACGTGCTGCGCGCCGAACGCGAGCCGTGGCTGGTGATCGACCCGAAACCGCTGGTCGGCGAGCGGGAGTTCTCGGTGGTCCCGATGGTGCGCGGCACCGAGCTGGGCCACTCCCGGGCGGCCGTCCGCCACCGCCTGGACCGGCTCAGCGCCGAGCTGGGGCTCGACCGGGACCGCGTCCTGGGCTGGACGATCGGTCAGACGACGGCCTGGAGCATCGACGGCGACCGGGTCTTCCCCGACCACGTCGAGGTGGTCCGCTGGCTCCTCGACTGATCCGCGTCTCGGTCAAATCTTGGTCGAGCACGGCCCCCTGAAGGGCCGTTCCAGACCAAGATCCCCGCCGGTCGGGTCAGGACTGGCAGGTGGGGCACCAGTAGAGGTTGCGGGCGGTGATGGTGCCTCGGCTGATCGGGGTGCGGCAGACGTGGCAGGGTTGGCCGGGGCGGCGGTAGACGTAGACCTCTCC
Organism: Micromonospora sediminimaris; assembly: GCF_016863575.1. Taxonomy (NCBI): domain Bacteria; kingdom Bacillati; phylum Actinomycetota; class Actinomycetes; order Micromonosporales; family Micromonosporaceae; genus Micromonospora; species Micromonospora sediminimaris. The sequence continues at coordinate 88,165 of NZ_BOPD01000020.1, read as the reverse complement.
CCCGTGCCGGTCGACTCGGGCCGGCCGACCCATCGCCTCGGGCAGGTGCGCGGCGCGGACGGTGTCGATCCGACCGGTGGTGACCGCGAGCGTCATCAGCTCGACCAGGTCTGCCCAAAGCACCTGCCAACCGGCCGGGGTCAACTCCCGGCCGGGCAGCCGCGGCGACAGACCGGCGCGAAACAACGCCTCCGTCACGAAGATCAGACCTGTGCCGGCCACCACCGTCTGGTCCAGCAACAGCGCCGCCAGTGGCATCACGCTGCGCGAGATCCGCGCGTACGCCCGCTCCGGATCGGCGTCGGCGCGCAGCGGATCCGGTCCGAGTCGAGCCCGCAGCGCGGCCACCTCGGGCGGGCTGAGCAGTTCGCAGGCGGTCGGCCCACGCAGGTCGAGCCAGTGCCGGTCGCTGGTCAGCCGTAGACGGATCTGCCCCACCGGCTCCGGCGGTTCACCATCGCCGTCGGTAACCTTCCCGTAGAGGCCGAGGTGCACGTGCAGCGCGAACTCACCGGCGTAGTGGTGCAGCAGGTGCTTGCCGTACGCCTCGGTGGCCTCCAGCACCGTGCCGGAGATCCGGGCGGCACCGTCGGCGAAGCGCCCCTGCGGGCTGGCGGCGAGCACCTTGTCCCCCACGAACAGCTCGGCGTGCCGGGCCGCCAGGCGATGAATGGTGTGTCCCTCTGGCACGACGCCAAGCGTAGCCAGCGGGCCGGTGAGCAGCGGTCGGGCCCGGCCTTGCCACGTGGTGACGGCCGGCAGGGGCGTGCCAAGCACCCCGAACCGGTCACCCGTCCCCGGGTAACGCTGCTACTCGACGGTAAGGGATCGCCCTCGGCGTCTGGTTCAATTGCCGATCGGGCCGCCGGCACGGCGGGCACCACGTCGACTCGATGGGGGCGGGGTCATGACGGATGAGATACGCCGTGCGGTGGTGGTCGGCAACAGCGACGGCATCGGGCTGGCGTTCACCCGCAGACTGCTCGCCGACGGCTGGCGGGTCACCGGGCTGTCGCGACGGGACAACGCCATCATCGTCCCCACATACGCCCACCACACGATCGATGTCACCGCGCCGGACTATCCGGACGTGCTGGGCAAGGCGATCGACGAGCTCGGCGGGGTGGACCTGTGTGTTTACGCCGCCGGCATCGGCGAACCTTTTGATCCGGTCGACCTGGACGCGCAGACGCGCACCTTCGAGGTCAACCTGATGGGCGCGGTACGGACCACCGCCGTGGTGGTGCCGAGAATGCTCGCCACCGGCGACGGGCACCTGATCGGGATCTCCAGTCTCGCCGACCGGCTGGTCTCCGGCGAGGCGCCCGGCTACGCCGGCTCGAAGGCCGGAGTGTCGTCGTACCTGACGGGTTTGTCGGCGGCGCTGCGCCGGCACGGCGTGCACGTGACCACCGTGCGATTCGGATTCGTCGACACCAAGATGGCCAAGGGCTCGTTCCGACCGCTGATGATCCCGGTCGATGACGCCGTGGAGATCCTCGTGCGCTGCGTCCGCAAGCGTCCCGTCCGGGTCTCCCGGCCCCGCCGCCTGGCCCTCCTCACCGCCACCCTGGCCCCCCTGATCCGCCCCCGCTAACACCCCACCCCCACCGCCGCCCTCGCCGTCGCAGCCCTCGCCTTTGCCTGCCGCAACTGCATGATCGACGAGGGGAGCGGTGCGGGGCGGGCGGAGTGGGGTGTCGGGTGGGTGGGGGTTGGGTACCTGCTGGGTGTTGTGGCGTGGTTGGCGATACGGGGCTGATGCCGCCATCCACGCATCGATCAGGAGGTGAACCCATGAAATTTTCTTCGTTGTTGCGCCGGGAGGAACCGGCGCCGCCGGCAGCCGACGACAGCAGGACCGGGACGGTCGCCACCGACACCCGCCCCGACGAGCGGTCCGGCGTCGAGGGTCGCACCGACGGCAGCACCACCCGCCGAACCGCTGCGGACCCGGTCGCCGGCCAGCCCGCCACGGACCGCGCCGCCAAGGACCGTGCCGCCACCAGCCCGACCGCTGGCGCCGGCACCGCCCGGGTGGATGGCCAGCCCGACGCACAACGGAGCGCCGAGGCCCGCGCCGCCACCGCCCGATCCACGGTTCACGGTTCCCGCCGCGCTCGTGCCGCCACCACCGAGACCGTCGACGGCCACCGCGTCACCGGCGTGGACCGCACTCTCGACGGTGACCGCGCCAGCGGCCGGGACCGGGCCGTCGATGGCCTCCACACCACCGACCGCACCACAGACCGCGACCGCACCTCCGACGGGGATCGGGCCGGCGACGCGGATCGCCACGCCGACCGGGACCGGAGCGTCGGCACCGTCGAGCGGGACGGCAGGGTCGACGACGACCGGACCCCCGACGGCGCAACCGGCCGGGACGTACCGTCGGCGCCGGTCGGGCCACGGCCCCGGGCCAGTCTGCTGGCCACGCTCGGCCTGATCGTCGGCGTCGGCGGCATCCTGTTCGTGCTCACCGGCGCCCTCGCCGGGTACGGCATCGCGCTGGGCGCGGTCGGAGCGGTGCTCGCCGTGCTCGGTCTGATGGCCACCCGTCGGCGCCACATCGCCGGCAAGTCCGACGCGCTGCTGGGCATCGCCTTCGGCCTCGGCGCGGTGGTCCTCGGCGTGCTGGCGATGACCGGCCAGTACGACTGGCCGTCCACCGACGGAGATGTCGTGGTCCGCTTCCGCGAGTGGCTTGATTCACAGTTTGTCGACCGCCTGTAACGGGCACTTTTCGGCCCGCCGGTGATTCACCGGTGCCGGTCGGTGCGGAACCGACCGTAGCCCGATCAGATCTGGTGGTTCACCAGCCGGGCGCACATGCTCGTCAGGGGCGGCGGTTCGCCGCCCCTGACGTATGTCCGGGGGCGGTCGTCCCCGGACAGCTGCCTGGCGACCCTCAACCCGCGAGCCGGGCCGGGAGCCGCACGCAACGAATCTGCTCCAGCCGGGTGCCATACGCAATGATCTGCCGCCCAATGCAAGGGTTCGCGGTGGATCCGGCTGGTCTAGCCCGCATACCGTTGAACCACGGCGCCAGCCCGTGGGCCGACGGTGGCCGGGCGCGCCCGAGGCTTGGAGCAGGACAATGACGATGGACGCCACCCGCCAGCGCTTTCTGATGTGCCGGCCGACGTACTTCGCCGTCGACTACGCGATCAACCCGTGGATGGACCCGACCGCACCGGTCGATGCCGACCTCGCAGTGCGGCAGTGGGAGCGGTTGCGCCAGGTCTACCTGGATCTGGGCCACACCGTCGAGGAGATCGCGCCGGTGCCGGGCCTGCCCGACATGGTCTTCGCCGCCAACGGTGGCACCGTGATCGACGGCAAGGCGATGGCCGTGCAGTTCCGCGACCCGCAGCGCGCCGACGAGGCGCCCGCGTACCGCGCCTGGTTCGAGGCCGCCGGCTTCGAGATGTACGACCCGAAGCACGTCAACGAGGGTGAGGGCGACGTCCTGCTGGCCGGGGGCCACCTGCTCGCCGGCACCGGTTTCCGCACCGCGCACGCCTCGCACGCCCAGCTCCAGGAGGTCTTCGGCTACCCGGTGATCACCATGCAGCTGGTCGACCCGCGCTTCTACCACCTGGACACCGCGCTGAGCGTGCTCGACGAGCGGACCGTCGCGTACCTGCCGGAGGCGTTCTCGCCCGGCAGTCAGGCCGTGCTGCGCCGGCTCTTCCCGGACGCGGTGCACGCCACCATGGCCGACGCGGAGGTGCTCGGGCTCAACGCGGTCAGCGACGGCCGGCACGTGGTACTGCCCGAGCAGGCCACCGGTCTGGCCGCCAAGTTGCGCGACCGGGGCTACGAGACGATCGGCGTCGACCTGTCCGAGCTGCGTCGGGCCGGCGGTGGCCCGAAGTGCTGCACGTTGCGACTCCGTCAGGGAAAGGCGAACCGATGATCGAGGACATGCTGCGGACCCCGGCCGCGGTGCAGGATGCGGAGCGCCACACCGCGCACAACTACCACCCGTTGCCGGTGGTGATCTCCTCCGCCGAGGGCGCCTGGGTGACCGACGTGGACGGCAGGCGTTACCTCGACTGCCTGGCCGGCTACTCGGCGCTGAACTTCGGTCACCGGCACCCGACGCTGATCGCCGCCGCGCACGCCCAGCTCGACAAGCTGACGCTGACCAGCCGGGCGTTCCTCCACGACCAGTTCGCCGACTTCTGCCGGGAGCTGGCGGCGCTGTGCGGCAAGGACCTGGTGCTGCCGATGAACACCGGGGCCGAGGCGGTCGAGACCGGCATCAAGGTGGCCCGCAAGTGGGGCTACCAGGTCAAGGGGATACCGGCCGGCCAGGCCAACATCGTGGTCGCGGAGGGCAACTTCCACGGGCGTACGACCACAATCGTCAGCTTCTCCACCGACTCCGACGCCCGGGCCGACTTCGGGCCGTACACCCCCGGTTTCCGGATCGTCCCCTACGGCGACCTGGCCGCCCTGACCGAGGCGATCGACGAGCACACCGTCGCCGTGCTGCTGGAGCCGATCCAGGGCGAGCAGGGCGTGGTGGTGCCACCCGAGGGCTACCTGCACGGGGTACGGCTGCTCTGCACCGAACGCAACGTGCTGTTCATCGCCGACGAGATCCAGTCCGGCCTGGGACGCACCGGCACCACCTTCGCGTGTGAGCAGGAAGGCGTCGTGCCGGACATGTACCTGCTGGGCAAGGCGCTCGGCGGCGGCATCGTGCCGGTTTCCGCGGTGGCCGCCGACACCGACGTGCTCGGCGTACTCCAGCCCGGACAGCACGGCTCCACCTTCGGCGGGAACCCCCTCGCCTGCGCCGTGGCGACCGAGGTGGTCCGGCTGCTGGCGACCGGAGAGTTCCAGCGCCGCTCCGCCGCACTGGGCGAGCGGCTGCAAGCCGGCCTGCGCGGCCTGATCGGCAAGGGTCTGGTCGCGGTACGAGGCCGGGGTCTCTGGGCCGGCCTGGACATCGACCCGGCCCTGATGAGCGGCCGGGAAGCCTGCGAGCGGCTGATGGAGCGGGGTGTGCTGGCCAAGGACACGCACGGCTCGACCATCCGACTGGCCCCGCCGCTGGTGATCACCGAGGAGGAGATCGACCACGCGGTGGCGCAGGTGGCCGCAGTCCTGGCCGGCTGAGCGTTCGTACCCTCCGGTGGGCGTCGGGACCCGGTCCCGACGCCCACCGGCGTTCAGCGTGGCAGCCGCATCGCCATCGTCGGGGCCTCGGACATCACCGAGTCCGGGTTGTACGGCGCTCCCGCCGGGAACTCGTTCGGGCGGCCGACCTGCACCCCCGGGTACAGCTCCACCATGTCACCGGTGCCGAGCACCCGGGACTGCTGCGGGGCCAGCGGGATCCGGTCCGCCTCCGTGAGGGATCCGCCCGGCCGTACGCCGGAGCCGTTGGTGCTGACGTCGGTGGCGACGACGTCTCCGCCGCGCAACTCCAGCCGCAGGTGGTTGCGGCTGATCCAGCGCCGCGCCTCGTCGTTGAGCCACTGGCCGAGCATGATGCCGCCGGAGCCCTCCGGTGCCCGGCCGATCACCACCGGCTGTTCCTCGGTGAGTACGAAGCGACGACGGATGAGGCCACCGACCCGGATCGCGAGGACCTCGCTGCGTGGCCGGGGCCCGGCGTCACGCAGCCGCGCACCGTGTCGGGGACAGGTGGGCACGCCGTTGCGCAGCGACGGTGGCGGCTGCCCGGTCGGTGCGCGGTCGATCCGGGCCAGGTCGGCGAAGGCTCCCCCGCCCCCGGCACCGCCGAACAGGGTGCAGCCGGACTCCGGGCAGCGCCACTCGCGGGAGAGCAACTGGGCACCGGCCGGTGAGGGCGGACCGGTGACCGGCGTGTGACCACCGCCGACGTGGGCGATGAAGACCGGACCGCCAGCACCCGGCACCGGAGCGAGGACCCGGCCCGGCTGCTCGACCAGCCAGGGGAACCGTCCCCGCAGGCCGTCGAAGCGGACCCGGCTGAGCACCGGCAGGCCGAGCAGGTCGGCCACCTCCAGCATCCGGTCACCCGGGTTGTCGAGCACCTCCACCAGGCCGTCGTCGGCCCATCTGCGCACCACCATCCGCTCGTTGGAGGTGAGGTCGGCGTCGGAGAGCATCCCCCGGTGCACCACCGCGTAGACCGGGACGCTGTCCTCCTCAAGGCTGCGCGCCAGCGCGTCGATGACCATGCCGAGACGCAGTGAACTGGCCGGCCGCCCACCGTCGAGATCCTGGTAGCGGATGATTTCGGCCAGGTCGAGCACCGCGCGGGCCAGCTGCGGGTCGGTGCAGACCCGCCCCTCGATGGCGTCCAGCACCTTGCTGATCTCGAACCTCATCGGGCACCTTCCACGATCTCGTCGATCCGGCGCGCCAGCCGGATGTCACGCATGGTGACCCCGCCGATCGAGTGGGTCGCGCAACGGAAGGTCACCGTGCGCCACCGGATGTCGATGTCGGGGTGGTGGTCCAGTTCCTCTGCCGCGACGGCAACCCGGTCGACCACTGCGATGGCGTCCGGGAAGCTGGCCAGCTCCACGGTTCGGGTGATCCCGGCGGAGTCTCCCGACCAGCCCGCCAGCCCATCCAGCTCGTCTCGCACCGCCTCGGCGGTGAGCACCTCTGCCATGGCCAGACCCTACCGGTGTCGGCCGGCACCACCGCCACCAGCGACGCCTCATCGGAGGCGACAACATCAGGAATGTGGTCGCCTCCGCCGCTGCCTGATACAGCAGAATCCCCGATGTTGTCGCCTGTCCGGGGAGCGTCCACTTCCCCAGCACGCCCGCGGCCTCGGCGTTGCCGGCGGTGTTGGGGCGACGGTGGTCCCGAAGGGAGGTCGCGGGCCGGGCGTCAGCTCATGCGGCCGACGGCGGATCGCAGTCGGAGCAGGTCCCGGCGGCGGCGCTCGTAGGTGGTCGCCACGCCGATCAGAGCCAGCCCGGCGGCAGCCAGGAACGCCCACCGGGGCAGCAGGTCCCAGCTGCGCACCAGCTCGTACAGGGCCAGCAAGGCCAGTGCGCCCGCGCCGAGCAGCACCGGTGCCTGCCAGCGGCGGACCGCGCCGAACAGCGTCACGGCGAGTGCGGCGGTGCCGATCAGCAGCCGTCGCCACGGGTGCGGGTCGGTGCCGAACAGCACGACGGTCAGGCTGGGCAGCAGCAGGGCGGCCAGGCCCGGGCCGAGCGCAAGCCAACTGTTCAGTCCAGGCCGGGTACGCAGCCCCACCGCACCAGCCCCCAGCGCCACCGCGGCCAGCGGCACCGTGTACGCCTCCAGCACGCTGACTCCGCCGGCCGCCAACAGCAGCCAGACGGCCATCAGTTCGCTGCCCCCGCCGATGCCGGCGAAGACCCGGCGCCGCTCGATCGACTCGTCCCGACGCAACAGCCGGACACCCATCGCGACGCCCCACAACACGCAGATCGTCGCGGCATGCCGGAGTGCCCCAAGGGTGAGCAGCAGCGCGAGCAGCGCCACCGCCTGTGCGGCGGCGTCCAGCACCCGCCCCACCAGCGCATCCTGGGCGGGCCGGGCGGACACCGCGGAAGCCGTCCAGGTGGCCACCGCCGCCCCGGACGTGGCGCCCGGCTGCGGAGGCAGCGATCCCGGCCGGTTCCATCGGCTCGACGGGAGCGTCGCGGCGAGCGCGAGGCTGACCACGGCGACGCCGAGCACCGCGAACGCCGCCACGTGAGGCGGCTGCCCGCCAGCCAGCGGGGCAGTCAACGCGAACCCGGTCGCCGCGGCCACCGCGACCAGCCACCCGAGCACGCGTACCGCGAGGTGACGCCCGCCCACGCCGACAACCGTCGCCGACACCACCAACAGGCCCAGTCCGCCCAGGGTGCCGGCCCGGGTCGCCTGGAGGTTGAGCAGCCCGGCCGCCGCCAGCACCAGACCGACCGGCATGGCCACTCCGACGAACGGCCCGCCCGGGTGGCGCAGCGTAACGGTCAGCAGCAGAACCACGCCACCCAGCAGAGCTGCGGCCGGCACCACCGGCCAGGGCACGGCGGCGGCGACCAGCAGCACCGGCCCGGCGGCGGCCACGAAGGGCAGCATCGCTCCGGCGACCCGCCAGCCATCGATACCGTTGCCGCGAGCCCGGCCACCGCCAGCCCGGCCACTACCGGCCCGGCCACTACCGGCCCGGTCACCACCGGCGCTGTCGGTGCCAGCGGAACCACCGACGGGGCCGGTACCAGCGCCGTCCCCCACAGCGGAGGAACCCGCAGCGGCGGTGCGGGTGGTCGGCCAGGTGAACAGGGCCGCCGCCAAGGACAGCAGCACCAGTGCCAGGCCGACCGGTAGCGCGTCCGGTGACAGACGAGTCGCCGGAACGCCGGACCACGGGGCGGGTGGCGGCCCGTACGGCGTCAGCAGGGCGGTCACCACCACCGGCACGGCCGCCAGCACCGCCACCATGGCCAGGCCCAGCCCGGCCACCGGCAACAGCCCCACCGGGCGGGCCCGGAATCCAGCGAGCGCCACCAGCGAGGCCGCCACCGACGCGTACACCGCCACCCGCTCGGCACCCGGCACGACCAGGGGCGACAGCCCGGTCAGCACCCCCACCACGGCGAGCCCGGTCGCGGCGTACCCGGCCAGTTCGGGCCAGGATCGACGCAGCGCGAGCAGCGCCACCGCCGGCAGCGCGACGGCGGCCAGCGCGCCCCGGGCCTGCCACCACGGCGGGGCACCGACGCCGATCAGCCCGATCGCCGCCCCCGCCGGCACCACGAGCACCGCGGCAGCCAGCCCGCAACCGGCCACCATCTGCCGCACCGGGTCGCCGCCTCGGCCGGCGACCGCCACGCCGAGCCCGACAGCCAGGACCACCGCGCAGGTGGCACCGGCACCGATCGGGTCGGCCAGCCCGACCAGCAGCCCGTGCCCGAGCAGTGCCGCACCGGCCGAGGCCGAGGTCAGCACCGCAACGGTGGGCAGCGTCGGTCGGACCACCGCCGCGACCAGCAACAGCACCCCGACCGCAAGGTCGATCGCGACAACCGCCGGCCACGGCGCGGCCCAGGCCACCGGCACGGCGAACGCGGTCGCGGCGAGACCGGCCACCAGCACCGCCGACCGCGCCGCCCGGGGCAGCAGCACTGCCACCGCCACCGACGTCAGCGCCGTCGCCACCGGCAGTTGCCAACCCCAGGCGAACAACGGGCCCGCCGTGGCTCCCCGCCACGGCGGCAACGATCGGCCCACGGCGGCACCGGCCAGCAGCAGTCCCGCCAGCGCCGCCAACAGCCCACCAGCGCCGGCCACCAGCAACGCCCCCGCGCGCGGACCGGCCCGCCAGCCGGACGGGAGCAGCCGTACCGCGCCGGCCAGCCCGGCCGCGACAAGCGCTGCCACCAGCAGCCACACCGAGGCGCGCAACTCCACCACCGGGCGGAGAATCGCCGCTGCCAGCACCGGCACCAGCGCACCGGCAGCCAGCGCCCGTGCCGGCCCGCCACCGGTCAGCAACGCCGCCCCGAAGGCGGTGAGCGCCACCAGCAGCATCGGTCCGCCAGCCAGCACCGGTACCCCAGCCGCCCGACCGACAAGCAGGGGCACCAGTGCGCAGCCTGCGGCGAGCAGCAGCCAACCGGCGAACCACGCCCAGGCCAGGAGCGTCCCGGCCAGCCGTACCGCCGGTGTCGTCGCGGCCCCCTCGTCCGCGACGACACCGGCCCGCCGCCGCAGCGCCACCACCACCGCCAGGTCGGCCAGCGCCGCCCCGACGAAGACCACCGCCCACCCGGCCGGTTCCGGTCGGACCTCGGCGGCCAGCAGCGGCAACAGCGGCTGAACGACCAGCAGCGCGGCGAACCACGGCACGGCCAGGCGGCTGAACCGGGCGTAACCGACCGTCACCGCCGCGCTGATCGCCACCACCAGGGCGGCGTACCGGCTGCCCGGCCAGGCGGTCACCCCGAACAGGTCGACCGACCAGGCGGCGTACCCGTCGAGCAGTACCAGCAGCAGCCCGACGGCGGCGAAGGTCTCGGCGGTGCCGCGCAGCCCTCGCCGACGTGCGATCAGCGGCACGGCCAGCAGCAGCGCGGTGAACGCCAGCAGGATCGCTGCCCGACCAGCCACCCCGACCGACGCCCAGGCCACTGCGGTGAAGACCGTCGCCGCCGTTCCGAGCAGCAGTCCACCCAGGACGAAGAGCAGGCCCTGCACGGTCCGCGTCGACGTCTCCGCGCCACCCGGGCGAACCGGGACGGAAGCGGGCCGGCCACCGATCGGCACCGGAGCGGGTGCCGGATGTCCGGCGACGGCCGGTGCGGCGCGATGGTTCGGCGGTGCGGTGGGCATCGGGAACTCGGCCCGGACCGCAGCGGCCAGTTCGTCCCGCCGTCGCCGCACCGTGTCCAGTCGCCCGACCAACCCCTCGTACGCCTGACGGGCCCGCTGCACCTCACCGCCCAGCACGGCGATCTCCCGGTCGAGCCGGATCACCTCGGCGGCGGCCGGATGCGGCGGCCGGCCGCAGCCGGTGCAGCCGGAGTTCAGGTTCGCCGGGCCTCCGCAGGCCGGGCAGGGGTAGGCGTTGTCCACGCCGTCATCCTCGACGGCGGAGCGCCGTCGGCACCAGAGTGCGCGTACTCAGGAGCGGGTGTGCTCGAAGACCCAGGCGGCGTACCCGGGATGGCCGCAGTCCACCCGGGTGACCAGAATCTCCGGCACCTCGTAGGGATGGCTGGCCCGTAACTGCTCGACCAACGCATCGACCCGGTCGGGTGCGGTCTTGAACTGCACCGACCACTCGGTGCTGGTCTCCACCCCCGACCGCCACCAGTACGTGCTGTCCACCTGGCCGCCCACCTGCGCGCAGGCCGCCAATCGCCCGGCTACCGCGGCGGCAGCCAGCAGATCGGCGACCGACCGCGCGTCGACCACCGTCGTCACCACGCTGATCTGCTCCACCTGCGCACCCTACGTCGCGTCGTCGCGGTTGGTCGCGATCCACTCGTCTATCCGACTCCACCATTCGTAGAGCCAGTCGATGCGCTCCTGCCGGCCGGTCGGCACCTCCTCCGGCGGCACCGACCAGAACCGCATCACCAGCCGCTTGTCCATCGGCAGCTCCCGCCACACGTCGGTCACGGTGAGCATGCGGTCCAGGCCGGTGTGGGCCACGAAGATCACCCCGGCGTCAGGTGCCGCGTCCAGTGCCGCCAGCAGTCCGCCCGGCTGTGGGGCGAGCACGTGCCGCATCGCCTCCGCCTTCAGCGCCATCCGCTCATGCCCCCGGTCCCGCAACCGCGCGATGGCCCGCAGCCGGCGTTTCGGGGTGAAGTTGCTGCCCTCGGGAAAGATGACGAAGGCGTCGTCGTCGTCCAGTCCGGTGGCGAGGTGCCCGACCTGCTCGGTAAGCGAGCCCCGGCCGTCGCGACCCGGCGCGATGAACCGGCTCGGCAGCCGGTTGAGCAGCACGTCGATCGCCGGGTCCCACTGGAGGGTGTCCTTCAGGACGATCCGTGGCTCGCGCTGGAACCAATTCACCAGCGCGTGGATCAGGATGAACGAGTCCCCCGGACCGGCGTGCCGACACAGCACCAGTTCCGGCCGGCCCGGCAGCGCGGTGTCCGGGTCGGTACCGACCACGTCGATGCGCAGCCGCAGCATCCACCGGGCCTGCCAGAAGAACACCCGCAGGAACCAGCCGGCAAGCACGTAGTGGGCCCGCTGGAAGGCCGGTGCCCGCACCCGCCAGCCGAACCCGGAGCCGACCCAGAGCCCGAAGAGGCTGAGCAACGCCGCCGCGTCCCAGACCAGGTAGAAACAGCCGAGCCAGAGCAGTCGCAGCGGACGCAGGTGCCCGGGGACGAACGGGGACATGGCGAGGGCTAGCAGGGCCCACAGCGGCACCGTGGTCACCAGCAGGATCGCCAGCAGCACCACACCGGGTGCCAGCAGCAGTCGGCGCAGCCAACGCGGCGGTAACGGCATCAACGTTCCAGGTTCGCCAGGTAGTGCCGGGAGGCCGAGTACGCCCGGCTGATCCGCCGGCCCACCGCCGCCATGTCCCGGTACGCCCACGGAGTGTCGTCGCGCGGTTCCAGCCCGCCGGTCGGCAGGACGTGCACCTCCACCCCGTCGGGCAGGGCGGCCATCTCCCGGGCGAACCGGTGCCGGCGGGCGATCTCGAACGCGACCTGGGCGATCTCCCAGGGCCGCCGGGGCGGTGCCAGCGCCCGTTCGATCCGGCCCACCTGAAGTACGAAGATTCGCCCGGCACCGGCCGCGACCGCCTCGCCGATCGGGATGGAGTTGACGATCCCGCCGTCCACATAGTGCTGGTCGCCGATGCGGGCCGGCGGCAGCAGCCCCGGCACCGAGGCGGAGGCGAGGACCGCCGGCACCACCGGTCCGCTGACGAACCAGTGCTCGGCGGCCCGCTCGATGTTGGCCGCGCAGCAGCGGAACGGAATCTTCAGATCGGCGAAGGTGGTCTGGGCGCCGAGTTCGTTCTCCAGCAGCTTCCGCAACGGGCGGGGCGAGTGCAGATGGGTACGGGCGGCGAAGCGCCGCAGCTGCCGGGCGACCGAGTCGCCGTACACCTCGCTGGCCTCCGGGGAAGCCCAGAGCCGTACCAGTCGGTCGGTCACCGCCTCGGACGGGTCGGCGGCCACCAGGGCGCCGTTTACCGCGCCGATGGAGGTGCCGAGCACCAGGTCGGGCCGGATTCCGGCCCGGAACAGGGCGCGCAACATGCCTACCTCGACCGCGCCCAGGACGCCCCCGCCGCCGAGCACGAAAGCCACCGGTCCCCGCGCCATGCCGTTCATCCTGGCACGGCCGGTCCCGACGGTCCCGTCCCGTACGCCCCTGCGCCGGGGAACACCGCCGCGCGGCGACGCCCGCCGGTCATCTCGACCCGTCCCATGTCCATCGAGGCCCGTTGACAGGGGGGCAACATTCGCGCAACCTGATACCGCTCCCACATATGAGGGCAGGTGCAATCCGTGAAGCCAGCACTGCAGCCCGGCCGGTTGCTGGCCACCAGGTACCGGCTGATCGACCAGATCGGCTCCGGCGGCATGTCGGTGATCTGGCGGGCCCACGACGAGGTACTCGACCGGGTGGTCGCACTGAAGGTGCTCGCCCCGTCACTGGCCGCCGACGCCAGGTTCCGCGACATGGTCCGCGAGGAGGCCCGAGCCGCCGCACAGCTGGTGCACCCGAACGTCACCTCGGTGCACGACTACGGCGAGACGGTGTCGCCGGACGGCGCCATCACGTCGTTCGTGGTGATGGAGCTGCTCGCCGGCGAGGAACTGGAGTTCCGGCTCACCGAGGGGCCACTGCCGTGGCCGCAGGCGGTGGAGATCGGCGCCCAGGTCGCCGACGCGCTGGCCGCTGCCCACCGGCTCGGCATCGTGCACCGGGACATCACCACGGCCAACGTGATGATGACGCAGGTCGGTGCGAAGGTGCTCGACTTCGGCATCGCCACCCGGATCGGCGCCCCTGACGACGACGAGGACGGCGCCACCTTCGGCACCCCCGCGTACGTGGCGCCGGAACGGCTCGACGGTGCTCCGGCCCAACCGGCGACCGACGTCTACTCGCTCGGGGTGCTGCTGCACGAGACCCTGACCGGCCGGGTCCCGTACCCGGCGGACACCTGGGATGAACTCACCGTCGCGCTCGCCGAGCGCCCACCGCCGTCGCTGGCCGGGGTGCCGGGGCTACCGGCCACGGTGGCCGAGATCTGTCTGCGCTGCCTGTCGCGGGATCCCGCCGACCGCCCCACCGCCCGGCAGGTGGCGACCGTGCTGCGGGACCAGATGCTGCCCGCCGATCCGCAGGCCAACACGATGCTTGCGCCCACCGTCACGCTGCCCGCGATGGGGCGGACCGACGTCGCCCCGGTGCCTGCCTGGGTCCCGCCGACCACCGGCCCCACCGCTTTGCAGCCCGCCCTCACCGGGGCCGTCTCGGGCGCGCTGGCGGGCACCTCGGTCGCCCCTTCCGGTGGCGTCGCCGACGGCGCCGCCGGACATCCGGATGGGCGCGACGCGCAGACCGGCACCGGGGTGGTCGACGATGCCGGCTCCGTACCGGTCTCCGGGGCCGATCCGGGGCGGGGACGGCGGCTGCCGCGCCCAGCACCGGTGACCGGGGACGACCCGCCGCCGGGACGGCGACTTCGACGCCCGCTGCTCGTCACGGCGGCCGTGGTCACGCTGATCGCTGCGGCGCTGGCGGTGCCGGCGCTGCTGCCGGACGATGACGCCGGACCGCCCGCCGTACTACCCACGACCGGGCCGACGGCGACGTCCGAGCCGGCCCCGCCGGAGGTCACCGCCGGCGTGCCGCCGACCTCCGCACCGTCGAGCACCGCGTCCCCGCCAGCGGCGACGACCGGCGCGTCGAACCCAGCACCGGGTGGCGACAGCCTCGTCGAGGCCGCGAACCGCCTGGACGAGGTGATCGGTGCCGGTCTCGCCGACGGTGGCATCCGCGACGACGTCGGCATCGACCTGCGCAACGAGCTGCGCAACCTCACCCGGGCGGTGACCGGCGGCGAGGGCGAGTTGGGGCCGGGCGTCGCCCGGCTCCGGGAGAAGGTCTCCATCCGACTGCGCGAGAACGGGCTGAGCCCGGCGTACGCACAGCAGTTGGACGCGGCGATCACCGCGCTCGGTGCCGCACAGGTCTGAGAGCGACAGGTCAGGTCGGGGTGATCCGGGCCGGCTCACGCACCGCGGCACGCGGGGTCGCGGCGGCGAGGAAGCGGCGGTACACGTCCTCGTAGCCGACGGCCATCCGTTCCGTGGAGAAGGTCCGGGCCACGTGTGCCACGCAGTCCTTCGGGTCGAGGTCGGCGGCTTGGCGCAGCGCCGCCGGCAGCTCGTCCGGCCGTTGACAGATCAGCCCGCTCACCCCGGGGCGGACAAGTTCCGGCACCGCTCCCCGGTTCAGCGCCACCACGGGCGTCCCGGTGGCCATCGCCTCCAGCATCACGATGCCGAAGGGCTCCTCCCACTGGATCGGCATGACCAGGCAGCGCGCCTCGACCAACAGCCGCAGCACGGCCTTCCGGTCGGCGTCGAGCATCACCGTGACGTCCGGCCCGAGCATCGGCCGGATCACCTCGTCGTAGTAGCGCCGCTCGGCGGGCTCGTTGCACTTCCCGGCCAGCACCAGCGGCAGACCCGCCGCCCGGCAGGCGCGGATGGCCAGCTCCGGCCCCTTGTCGGGGCTGAACCGGGCGAGCCACAACACCGGCCCCTGGCTGGGGGCGTCCTTGCGCGGAAAGTCGTCGAGGCTCATCGCGTTGTGCACGGTGCCGACCCAGGGCAGGTGCGGATTCAATCCCCGCTGGGTGTGTGAGATCGCCACCAGGCCCACCCCCCGGTCGGTGTTGCTGAGTACCGTGCCGTACTCGCCCACCGGGTTGCCGTGCACGGTTGCCACCGTGGGTACCTCCCGCCGGCCGGCCACCAGCGGGCCGATCGTGCTGTGGTCGTGCACGATGTCGAAGTCGGCCGCACTGAGCAGATGGTTGACCCGGGCCAGGTGGGCCAGTTCGGGCAACGCCTCCCCGAGGCGGTCGAACTGCAACTCGTCGAGGGTGGCGAGGAAATCGGCGGCGGTGCCGTGCACCGCACCGGCACCCATCAACGTCACCGCGTGCCCCCGGGCGACCAGGGCGTCGACCAGGCCGGCCACCACCTGTTCCAGTCCGCCGTAGCCGGGCGGCGGTACCGACAGCCAGGGCGGCACGACCATGGCGATCCGCAATCGCTGCTCACGCGCAAGGTTGTCGGCCACGTGCCCTCCCCGTCGCTGTCCGGAGGCGTCGGCCCCGATCGGCTGCCGTGCTGGGATCGAGCGTCTTCCCGGTCCCGGCAGGGACAAACCGGGTCGCCGGGTCGCCGATTCAGCCACCTACCAGCAGTTGGTCCCGTACCATGCACACACCCTCGGCCGACCACGCGATCCGCTCCGCCTGATCCCGCTCCCACCAGGACCGCACCACTCCGCTCAGGGTCACCGTGTCGCCGCGCACCTGGACGGTCACCCGTTCCGTGCCGATCCCCCGCAGCAGGGCCCGTTGCACGTCGGTGCGGACCCGGTCGCTGTCGGCCGGGGCGGCGGGCTGCACCTCGACCAGGTTGGTGACACCGCGTACGCCCCGCAGCCGGCGCAGCTCCCGCTCGGCGGTACGCCGCTGCCAACCGAACTCGACCGCACCACGCAGCATCAGCCAACCGTCGGCGACGGTGAGGTCCAGCCGCTCGGCCGGCACGAAACTGTTCCACTCCAGTGCCCGGCTGGCCGCGATCGCCAGGTCGCCGTCGGTGATGTCGACCGGGCCGGTGGGGCGTACCTCTATGTCGTCGGCGACCGCCCGCACCCCGCGTACCCGTTGGGCCCCGCGCACCGCTGCCCACCGGCGGGCGGCGCTGTCCACGCCGCCGGTGAGCGAAACCACCCCGTCGCGCACACTCACCCCGATGTCGGTCGAACGCACCTGCGCGTCCCAGGCGAGTTCGTCGAGCACGTCGCGCTGGATCCGGTCGTCGCTGCGGGTCGCCGTCGTCGCGGTCATGGCACCCCCATCCGCCTCGGGTCTTGTCCCCCGAGGCTGCCCGCCGACGGGGTGAGCCTGGTTCACCCGGTCGGGGTGAACCGGGCCTGAGACTAAGACGGAGGAAGGGCGGCGGGTGCCATGGCCAACCCCCTTGGCCACGCCACCCGCCGCCCCGGAGGGAGGAAGCAGGTCCTGTTCGTTAGGACGCTTCGGCGAGCGTCACGGTTGCCGTCGCCTCGGCGCCATTTCGCTGGTACGTCACCTCGACCTGGTCACCGACCTTGCCGGCCTGGACGGCGGCCACCAGGTCGTTGGAGTCGTTGATCACCTTGTCGCCGAACCGGGTGATCACGTCACCCTGTTGCAGCCCGGCCCGCTCGGCCGCGCTGCCCGGGTTCACCGCGCCGATCAGCGCGCCGCCGTCGGGCGCTGCGTTCACGCTGACCCCCAGCGACGGGTGACTGACCTTCTCGCCACGCTGGAGCTTCTCCGCGACGTCCTTGGCCTTGTTGCTCGGGATGGCGAAGCCCACGCCGATGTTTCCGGTGCTGCCCTGTCCCGCGGTGGCGATCGCGGTGTTGATGCCGATCACCTCGCCCCGGGTGTTGACAAGTGCGCCACCTGAGTTGCCCGGGTTGATCGGGGCGTCGGTCTGCAACAGCCCCGAGATCGAGCTGACCGCCTGACCCGGAAGTTGCTGGCCGCCACCGGCCTGGATGGTGCGGTCCCGGGCGCTGAGGATCCCAGCGGTGACCGAGCCCTGCAGACCGAGCGGGCTGCCCAGTGCGAGCACCTGGTCACCGACCTGCATGGCGTCACTGTCGCCGAGGGTGGCCGGTTGGAGGTCGGTCAGCCCGTTCGCCTTCAGCACCGCGAGGTCGGTCTTCGGGTCGGTGCCGACGACCTCGGCCTGGGTGCTGGTGCCGTCCGCGAAGAAGACCCGGACCGTGTCGCCGCCCCCGGCGATCACGTGGTTGTTGGTCAGCACGTAGCCGTCGGCACTGAGCACCACGCCGGAGCCCTCACCACTGCCGGTGCTGATGGACACGACGCTGTCCTGCACCGACGCGGCGATGCGCGGCAGGTCGGCGCCGTCGATCACGGGCGCGGCGCTGTAGGTGCGGGTCACCCCGCCGCCGTCGCTCAGCGCCAGGGTGAGCGCCCCACCGGCGACGCCGCTGCCCAGCATCAATGCGAACACCGCCACGCCGGCTCCGGCAAGCTTGGCGATCTTGCCGAGGCGGGGCCCGCTGGACGGAGTGGGTGCCCACGGGGCCGGCTGCCCCGGGTACCCGCCCGGAGTTCCGGGCTGCCCCGGGTAGCCACCCGGCGTGCCGGCGGCCTGCCCGGGATACCCGGACTGGGCGGCACCGGGCCCGGTCGGCTGGGCGCCGCTCCAGGCGGGCTGGCCGGGATACCACGGGTTTGTGGGGTAGCGGGCACCCGGCTGGTACGGATGCTGGTGGTGGTGGCCGCCGGTCGGCGCCCAACTGGGCTGACCGGAGACCGGCTGTGCCGCCGGGGTCGAGCCGGCGGGGGCCGGGGCCGGCTGGCTCGGCGCGGCGTCCGGGCCGGCCGGCGACGGGTCGACGGCCCGGACCGGTACGGTCGGCGCCTCGACCGTCGGGTCGGCGTCGGGACGGGCGGGGGACGGGGAGTCGGACCGCGCGTACTCGGCGCGGGACAGCTCGGGATGCGACGGCTCGGCGTCGGTAGGGGCCGGCCGGCGCGGGTCGGACTCGTACTCGGTCATGCCCCTACCTTCTCCCATCGCTCTGCGTCCCGCCTTGGGCTGAACTGAGGATTGGCTGAAAATCACTAGTCATCGATGTCGGTGTCCGGTGCGAGCGGCAGCCGTACCCGGAAGGTGGCACCGCCACCCGGCGTCTCGGTCACCTCGACCGTGCCCTGGTGCACGGTCACCAGCGCGGCCACGATGGCGAGGCCGAGACCGGTGCCGGTGTTGCCGTCGGTCCGGCGGGTACGCGAGGCGTCCACCCGGTAGAAGCGCTCGAAGACTCGCTCCGCCTGCTCGGCGGTGAGCCCCGGCCCGGTGTCGGCCACCTCGATCACCGCCAGGTTGCCGGGTTCGGCGCGCAGCCGCAACGTCACCGCCGCACCGGGCGGGGTGTGCCGCACCGCGTTGGTCATCAGGTTGCCGATCACCTGCCGCAGCCGGGCGTCGTCGCCGCGTACCACAAGCGGCCCGGAGCCGGGCTCGATCTCCAGCTCGATCCGCCGGTCCGGTGCCATCGCCCGGGCCGCCGCCACCGCGTCGGCGGCCAGCACCGGCAGCTCCACCGGGGCGAGCGAGAGCGGTCGTTCGCGATCCAGCCGAGCCAGCAGCAGCAGATCCTCCACCAGCAGACCCATCCGGGCCGCCTCGTCCTCGATGCGGCGCAGCAGGTCGGAGGTCTGTTCCGGGGCGCGGGCCGCACCCTGGCGGTACAGCTCGGCGAAGCCCCGGATGGTGGTCAGCGGGGTACGCAGCTCGTGTGAGGCGTCCGCCACGAACTGGCGCATCCGTTCCTCGGAGCGGCGGGCCCGGGCTTCGGAGGCTCGGGCCCCCTCGGCGGCCTCCCGGGCGGCCACCTCGGCGGCCCGGGCGGCGGACTCCGACGCCGCCCGGGCGGTGAAGGCCATCTCGATCTGACTGAGCATCGCGTTCAGGGCCCGGGAGAGCCGCCCCAGCTCCGAGGTCGGGCAGGGCTGACCGTCCTCCGGGTCGGGCACCCGTCGGCTCAGGTCTCCGCCGGCGATGGCGGCGGCGGTACGTTCGATCTCCACCAACGGCTTGAGGCTGGTCCGGACGATCGCTGCCCCGATCGAGGCGAGCAGCACCAGCACGGCCCCACCGACCAGCAGGTCGATCCAGATGAGCCGTTTGACCGCCTGATCCACGTCGGTCAGGTGCTGCGCGATCGCCGTCCACTGACCGTTGGGCAGCTCGGTGTACAGCACTCGCCAGCGCATGTCGCTGGCCCGGGCCCGGGCGGGGAACGGCTTCCCGGCCGCCTGCTCGAAGCCGGCGGCGTTCTCCGGCCAGGGCGGCAGGTCGTTGATGTCGAACCGCTTGGTGTCGAAGTAGACCCAGGAGACGGCGCCGGTCCGGCTGTCGGTGAAGACCACCAGGTAGTCGGTGGGCAGGTCGGTGCCGAACCGCTCGGCGCCGGCCACCGCTTCGAGGTTGTTGGCCGAGGTCGTCAGTTCCGCGTCCACCTGGTCGACCAGGTAGCTACGGAGGAAGATCGTGGTCAGCGAGGCGATCACCAGCAGCGCGGCGGCGACCAGGGTCAGCACGGCCGCGACCAGCTTGACCCGCAGCGGTACCGCGCGGAGCCGGAGCTTGCCCTGCTGGAGGGCGTTCACGCCGCCGGCTTGCGCAGGACGTACCCGACGCCACGCAGGGTGTGGATCAGCCGGGGATCGGTCGTGTCGACCTTGCGACGCAGGTACGAGATGTACGACTCAACGATGTTGTCATCGCCCCGGAAGTCGTAGTTCCACACGTGGTCGAGGATCTGCGCCTTGGACAGCACCCGGTTGGCGTTGAGCATCAGGTAGCGCAGCAGTTTGAACTCGGTAGGCGAAAGCTGCACCCGCTGACCGGCCCGGTACACCTCGTGGGTCTCCTCGTCCAACTCCAGGTCGGCGAAGGTGAGCCGGGCGGGTGCCTGATCGCCGGTGCTGGTGCGGCGCAGCACCGCCCGGATCCGGGCGGTCAGCTCCTCCAGGCTGAACGGCTTGGTCACGTAGTCGTCGCCGCCCAGGGTGAGCCCACGGATCTTGTCGTCGGTGGCGTCGCGGGCGGTGAGGAAGACCACCGGAGTACGCGTACCGCCCTCGCGCATCATCCGGATCACCTCGAACCCGTCGAGGTCCGGCAGCATCACGTCGAGCACCACGAGGTCGGGACGATGATCCCGAGCCGCGCTGAGCGCGGCGCTGCCGCTGGTGGCGGTGGCCACGTCGAATCCCGCAAAGCGCAGGCTCGCGGAGAGCAGTTCGAGGATGTTGGGATCGTCCTCGACGACGAGCAGTCGCGCCTCGGTCTGGGTAGCGGCCATGCCGCCCATCATCCGCGCAGACACTGCGCCTCTGCTGGGCGGATCCTGGAAAAAACCTGTGAGCGACAGGATCGGCCCGCTGCTCCAGCCACCGGGTCACCCGGCACCGACGGTCAGGCGGCCAGCGGCAGCTCCCGCTCGCCCGCCACCCCGGCGGGGGATGCCGCGGCCGGAGAACGGGTCGGTCCCGGCAGCACTGTCGCTGCGGGCCGCGCCGGCTGCCCGGGCACGGCAACCACCGACGTCGGCTGCGCGACTGGCGTCGACGGTACGAGATGCACCGCCGACTCGGCGACCCGAGCCAGCGCCCGCCGGTCGGCGGACCGTCCCGGATGCAGCGGCGCGGCGATGTCGACGCAGACCGTCAGGCTCCGGACGGCGAGCATCCGCCGCACCGACCGCAGCAGCGTCTCGTCGCCCACGAAGGCCGGTGCCGTGGTGGTCTCACCGGTCACCCCGCAGCGGTAGCCGATCCGCAGTGGCACGACGGGCGCTCCGGCGTCGATCGCGGCCTGGAACATCGCCGGACGGAAACCGGTCGGCGGACGGCAGCCGGCTGAAGCACCGCACCAGGTGGTGCCCTCCGGGAACACCGCGACCGAGCGGCCCGCCCGCAGCGCCGAGGCGACCCGACCCACCGTCGCGGGCAGCCCACGAGGGCGAGAACGGTCCACGAAGACGGTGCCGCCCGCGCGGGCGAGCAGACCGATCAGCGGCCACCGCCGTACCTCCTGCTTGGCCACCAGCCGGGCGGGCGCGACCGCGAGCAGCGCCAGGACGTCCCACCAGGAGACGTGGTTGGCGACCAGCAGGGCCCGCCGCCGAGGCAGCCGGCCGCGCACTTCGAGGCGTACGCCGCAGGCGCGGGCGGTGGATCGGGCCCAACCGCGCAGCGCGGCCTGACGTTCCCGGGTCGGCAGCGCCGGGAGCAGGGCCGCCAACCCGACGCCGAGCCCGAGCAGGCCGAGCAGGCCGGCGGCGCGACCCAACTGCCGGACCGCCGAGATGGTGGGAGCATCGCCGGGGCCGGGCAGGCAGTCCGGACCGCAGCCGGAACTGGGCCGCCACAGCGTGTTCACGGCTGCCCGCCGAGGAAGTGCCGCAGGTAACGCGGGTTGATCCGATCCATGCAGAGCAGCACGTAGAAGTCGGCCACCCCGAAGTCCGGGTCGTACGCCGGCTCCCCGCAGACCTGGGCGCCGAGCCGCAGGTACCCGCGTAGCAGCGGCGGGACCAGCCGGGCCGATCCGGCGACGGTCTCGGTCGGCACGCCCGGTTCGGTGAACCAGGGCCGCAGCGGCCGGACCCGCAGCGGCGGCGGTGACAGGTGCTTCGCCCGCGCCTGGGCCCAGATCTCGGCGGCGGCGAGGCCACCGTCGGCCACCGGTACGGAGGCACACCCGCCGAGCCAGCGCAGCCCGCGCAGGTGCAGGTAGCGGGCGATGCCAGCCCACATCAAGTTGATCACCGCTCCGCTGCGGTGCGCGGGGTGCACGCACGAGCGGCCGGCCTCGACCAGCTGGGTGCGCAACGGGTCGAGCGCGGTCAGGTCGAACTCGCCCTCGGCGTAGCGACGGTTGGTGCGCCCCGGCGGGAGCAGCCGGTAGGTGCCGACCACCTCACCGCTGCTCTCCTGGCGCACCACCAGGTGATCGCAGTAACTGTCGAAAACGTCGCGGTCGAGGCCGGCCGCGTCGGCGGACACGGTGGCGCCCAACTCGCCGGCGAACACCTGATGACGCAGGCGTTGCGCGGCCTCGACCTGGCTGGGGTTGTCGGCGATCGAGAGGGTGTAGCCGCTGGTCGTCAGTGCGACGCCCGCGGCCGGCAGAACGGCCATGCCCTCTGTGTAGCGCCCGGTCGGTTGCCGGCCATGGTGGCCGGCGATGTCGATCCGGTGAACGCCGGTCGGCGACCGGTGGCTGACCCGCCACCGCAGCCGTCAGCAGCGGCGTGCGAGGCTGCCGGTGTCCCGGCGACGAGGCCGGGCGGGCGGAGGGGCTTGATGATCATCGAGGGACGCTTCAACGGACCGTCCGGCTCAGGCAACGGCGGTTGGAGCGCCGGGGTCTTCGCCGCCGCGTACGGCGGGGACGGTCCGGTCGAGGTGACCCTGCGCCGACCGCCGCCGCTGGACACCCCGTTGACGCTTGTGGACGCGCAGGTGCGCGACCCGGCCGGCGAGGTGATCGCGCAGCTGCGCCCGGCGGGCGATCTCGGCGAGGTCGTCCCGCCGGTGGACCTGGCGACCGCCCGGGCCGCCTCGGCGGCGTACCCGGGGCTGGTGGAGCACCCGTTTCCCGGCTGCTACGTCTGTGGCCCGGAACGCGCCGACGGCCTGCGGATCTTTCCGGGTCGGCTGCCGGACGGCCGGACGGCCGCGCCGGTGCGGGCGCCCCGGCAGGTCGTCCTCGCCACGGTCTGGGCGGCCCTGGACTGCCCCGGCGGCTGGGCGGTGATCGGCGCCGGCCGCCCGTACGTGCTCGGCCGGATCGCGGCCCGGATCGACGCACTGCCCCGTCCGGGCGACGAGTGCGTGGTGACCGGTACGTTGATCGGCACCGAAGGCCGCAAGGCGTTCGTGCACACCAGCCTCTACGCCCCGGACGGCCAGCTACTCGGCCACGCCCGGGCAACCTGGATCGCCGTGTAGACACGTCTGTCCATCGGCTCGTACCTGGGGATGAGACGGCTCCTGCCTGAGGCGGACCACGATTTCCCGAACGAGCCCGATTGAATTGTTTGACCATTAACGTCACGCTGTGCAACGGCGCACCCCGGCGCCGCCACGGGAGGAGAACGATGACCGACGGGCGACCAAGCCCCACCAACGACGCACAGATCGTGGTTTCCGGTCTGACCAAGCGGTACCGCAACGTGCTCGCGGTCAACAACCTGTCCTTCACGGTCGAACCGGGTCGGGTCACCGGCTTCCTCGGCCCGAACGGTGCGGGTAAGACCACCACCCTGCGCATGCTGCTGAACCTGGTCACCCCGACTGCCGGCGGGGCGACCATCGGTGGCCAGCGGTACCCCGAACTGGCCGACCCGCTGCGGCACGTCGGCGCGGTCCTGGAGGCGTCCAGCGCGCACAAGGGCCGTACCGGCATCAACCACCTGCGGGTGATCTGCGCCGCCGCCGGGCTGCCGCGGGAGCGGGCCGACCAGGCGTTGGAGCTGGTCGGGCTGACGCCGGCCGCCAAGCGCAAGTTCAAGGGCTACTCGCTGGGCATGAAGCAGCGGCTCGGCATCGCCGCCGCGATGCTCGGCGACCCGCGGGTGCTGATCCTCGACGAGCCGGCCAACGGGTTGGACCCGGAGGGCATCCGGTGGATGCGCGGGTTCCTCAAGGGCCTGGCCACCGAGGGCCGTACCGTGCTCGTCTCCAGCCACCTGCTCTCCGAGATGCAGTTGCTGGCCGACGACGTGGTGATCATCGCGGCCGGGCAGTTGGTCCGGCAGGGGCCGGTGGAGCAGGTGATCGGTTCCATGGCGCAGGGCGTCCGGGTCCGGGTCCGTACTCCGCAGGCCGACGCGCTCACCGCCGCGCTGAAGGACGGGCCGGCCACGGTGGACAGCGACGGGCAGGGCGCGCTCCTGATCGGCGGGGTCGACGCCCCGACGGTGGGCCGGGCGGCCCTGGCGGCCGGGGTGGAACTGCACGAGCTGACCACTGAACGACCCGACCTGGAACGCGTGTTCCTGGAGCTGACGGCCGGAAAGGCGGGCATCCGATGAGCAACCTTGTCCGCTCCGAACTTCTCAAGATCCGTACGACCAGCACCTGGTGGTGGCTGGCCATCGGGGCGTTCCTGTCGATCGCCCTGGCCTTCGCCTTCAACGCGTGGCTGGCCAGCGAGACGCTCAGCGGCGGCGGGGAGGAGTTCGGCTACACCGGCGACGCCGCCTCCGCGCCCGCTCAGGCGGCGAACCTCTACACCTCGGGGCAGTACCTGGGGCTGATGTTCGTGATGCTCATCGGCATTCTCATGGTCACCAACGAGTTCTTCCACCAGACCGCGACCACGACGTTCCTGGCCACCCCGCGACGCACCTCGGTGATCGTCAGCAAGCTCATCGCGGCCAGCCTGCTCGGCTTCGCGTTCTGGCTGGTCACCACGATCATCGACCTCGCCGCCGGTGCGACGTTCCTGTCGCTGAACGACTACGGCACGCTGCTCGGCGAGTGGGAGGTGCAACGGGCCCTGCTGCTCAACCTGATGGCGTACGCGATCTGGACGGTGCTCGGCGTGGGCATCGGCACGCTGATCACCAATCAGTTGGGCGCGGTGATCACCGCCTCGGTGCTCTACCTGATCGGAACCCAGGTGGTGGGCCTGCTCTTCCTTCTGCTGGCCAACGTGCTGGACAACATGGCCGTGATCAAGTGGCAGGTGGTCTGGCCGGCCGCCGCCTCCCAGGTGATGATCACGCCAGGCGAGAACGAGATGCTGCCCGCCTGGTGGGTCGGCGCGCTCGTGCTGGTGGGGTACGCCGTGGTCAGCGGCGTGGTCGGAATCCTCATCACCCGGCGCCGCGACGTCTCCTGACACCCGGGCGACCGACTCGGGTCGCCTCCGCCCCGACGGGCCCGGTGCACCGGTCGACAGCCGGCGCACCGGGCCCGTCGGCCATAGCAGCGATCAAGGGAATACGCAGCGCTTACCGAACTTCTGGCATCTTCTGTGAATCCGACCACGCGACGGAGGCGGAAATGCCCCGGGGTTCGCTACGGCGTAGCCTGGAACCGTCCTCTGCGTCCGTCCCGGCGCATCGGACACCGCGTGACACACAAACCCGCGTGAAAGAGGCGATTACCGGCCGTGTCGACCCAGCAGACTTCGCAGGAGAACCCACTGGCGGGTTTCGGCCCGAACGAGTGGATCGTCGAGGAGATGTACCAGCGGTATCTCGCCGATCCCAGCAGCGTCGACCCGGCCTGGCACGATTTCTTCGCCGACTACCGTCCCGGCCAGAGCACAGCGGGCACCGGTGACGGGCGGCCGGCCACCACCGCCGCGACCACGGACGCCACCCCGGCCAGGACCGAGCCGACGGCGAAGAGCGAACCGGCGGCGAAGGCCGAGCCGGCGGGCAAGGCGGAACGCGGTACCACGGCGGCGACGTCGAAGCCGGCGCCCGCCGCGAAGCCGACCACCGCGAAGCCGGCCAAGGCCGAGCCGGCGAAGAGCCAGCCGACCCGGACCGCGCCCACCGCCAACGGGCCACAGACCACCCCGCTGCGCGGAGTAGCCGCCAAGATCGTCCAGAACATGGATGCGTCGCTGGCCGTACCGACCGCGACGAGTGTCCGAGCCGTGCCGGCCAAGCTCCTGGTCGACAACCGCATCGTGATCAACAACCACCTCGCCCGGGGCCGCGGCGGCAAGGTCAGCTTCACCCACCTGATCGGCTACGCCCTGGTGCGGGCGCTTGTCGCGCACCCCGAGATGAACAACTCCTTCGCCGAGGTCGACGGCAAGCCGGTGATGGTCCGCCCCGAGCACGTCAACCTGGGCATCGCCATCGACCTGACCAAGCCGGACGGCAGCCGCAACCTGGTGGTCCCCTCCATCAAGGCCTGCGAGCAGATGGACTTCCGGCAGTTCTGGCAGGCGTACGAGGACGTCGTCCGGCGTGCCCGGCGCAACGAGCTGACCATGGAGGACTACTCCGGCACCACGATCTCGCTGACCAACCCCGGCGGCATCGGCACGGTGCACTCCATGCCGCGCCTGATGCAGGGCCAGAGCGCGATCATCGGGGTCGGCGCCATGGAGTACCCGGCGCCGTACCAGGGCATGAGCGAGGCCACCCTGGCCGAGCTGGCGGTCAGCAAGGTCATCACACTGACCAGCACGTACGACCACCGGATCATCCAGGGCGCGCAGTCCGGTGAGTTCCTCAAGGTCATGCACGAGCTGATGCTCGGCGAGCACGGCTTCTACGACCAGATCTTCACCTCGCTGCGCATCCCCTACGAGCCCGTGCGCTGGATGCGCGACGTCGCGGTCGACAGCGAAGGCCAGATCAACAAGACGGCCCGGGTGCACGAGCTGATCCACGCGTACCGGGTGCGCGGCCACCTGATGGCCGACACCGACCCGCTCGAGTTCAAGATCCGCAAGCACCCGGACCTGGACGTCCTCCAACATGGGCTGACCCTCTGGGACCTGGACCGCACCTTCCCGGTGAACGGTTTCGCCGGCAAGCAGCGGATGAAGCTGCGCTCGATCCTGGGCGTGCTGCGCGACTCGTACTGCCGGCGGGTCGGCATCGAGTACATGCACATCCAGGATCCGGAGGAGCGCCGCTGGATCCAGGAACGGGTCGAGCGCAAGTACGAGAAGCCGCCGGCCGGCGAGCAGAAGCACGTGCTCAACCGGCTCAACGCCGCCGAGGCGTTCGAGACCTTCCTCCAGACCAAGTACGTCGGCCAGAAGCGCTTCTCGCTGGAGGGTGGCGAGTCGCTGATCCCGCTGCTCGGCGAGGTGCTGGAGTCCGCCGCCGAGAGCGGACTGGACGAGGTGGTCATCGGCATGGCCCACCGGGGCCGGCTCAACGTGCTTGCCAACATCGTCGGCAAGCCGTACGAAAAGATCTTCTCCGAGTTCGAGGGGCACCTGGACCCGCGCTCCACCCAGGGCTCCGGCGACGTGAAGTACCACCTCGGCCAGAACGGCAAGTTCACCACCCCCGACGGCGACCACGCCGTGAAGGTCTCGGTGGTGGCGAACCCGTCCCACCTGGAGGCCGTCGACCCGGTGCTGGAGGGCATCGTGCGGGCCAAGCAGGACCGCATCGATCTCAAGTTGGAGGGCTACACCGTGCTGCCGCTGGCGGTGCACGGTGACGCGGCCTTCGCCGGTCAGGGCGTGGTGGCCGAGACGCTCAACCTCTCCCAGCTGCGCGGCTACCGCACCGGCGGGACCGTGCACGTGGTGGTCAACAACCAGGTCGGTTTCACCACCGCCCCGGAGTACAGCCGCTCCAGCCTCTACAGCACCGACGTGGCCCGGATGGTCGAGGCGCCGATCTTCCACGTCAACGGCGACGACCCGGAGGCCGTGGTCCGGGTCGCCCGGCTCGCCTTCGAGTACCGTCAGGCGTTCAACAAGGACGTCGTCATCGACCTGGTCTGCTACCGGCGGCGCGGGCACAACGAGGGCGACGACCCCTCGATGTCCAACCCCCAGATGTACCGGATCATCGACTCGAAGCGCTCGGTCCGCAAGCTCTACACCGAGGAGCTGATCGGGCGGGGTGACATCACCGTGGAAGACGCCGAGGAGTTGCTGCGCGACTACCAGGCACAGTTGGAGCGGGTCTTCAAGGCCACCCGCGACGCGGCCAGCACGCCACGCCAGCTGAGCCGCCCGCCCCGGCAGGACGAGCCCGAGCCGCAGGTGGAGACCGCGACCGAGGCGTCGGTCATCAAGGCCATCGGTGAGGCGCACGTCAACCTGCCCGAGGGCTTCACCCCGCACAAGCGGATCCAGCAGCTACTCGACCGGCGGGCCCGGATGGCCGTCGAGGGCAACGTCGACTGGGGCTTCGGCGAGATCATCGCCTTCGGCGCGCTGCTGCACGACGGGATCACCGTCCGGCTCGCCGGGCAGGACTCACGTCGGGGCACTTTCGTGCAGCGACACGCCTCCGTCGTCGACGCCCAGACCGGCGACGACTACCTGCCGTTGCAGACGCTGACCGGCGACGGCGAACGTTCCCGGTTCTTCGTGCACGATTCGCTGCTGTCCGAGTACGCGGCGATGGGCTTCGAGTACGGCTACTCCGTGGAGAACCTCGACGCCCTGGTCTGCTGGGAGGCGCAGTTCGGCGACTTCGTCAACGGTGCCCAGACGGTGATCGACGAGTTCATCTCCTCCGGCGAGGTGAAGTGGGGCCAGCGCTCCGCGGTCACCCTGCTGCTGCCGCACGGCCACGAGGGTCAGGGGCCGGACCACACCTCCGGCCGCCCGGAGCGCTTCCTCCAGCTCTGTGCCGAGGACAACATGCGGGTGGCGAACCCGACCACCCCGGCGAACTACTTCCACCTGCTGCGCCGCCAGGCCCTCTCGCCCAAGCGCAAGCCGCTCGTGGTGTTCACACCGAAGTCGCTGCTGCGGCACAAGCTCTGCGTCTCGTCGGTGGAGGACTTCACCACCGGCACCTTCTCCCCGGTGCTGGCCGACCCGGCGGCCGGCAACCCCGAGCGGGTCAAGCGGGTGCTGCTCTGCTCGGGCAAGGTCTACTACGACCTGTTCCAGGCCCGGCAGGAGCGCGGCATCAGCAACACGGCGATCATCCGGCTGGAGCAGCTCTACCCGATGCCGGTGGAGGAGATCCGGGCCGCGCTCGCGCAGTTCCCGAACGCGGAGGACTTCGCCTGGGTACAGGAGGAGCCGGCCAACCAGGGCGCCTGGTCGTTCGTCGCGCTCAACCTGCTGGAGCACCTCGACGGTGTCCGGCTGCGCCGCATCTCCCGTCCGGCCGCCGCGGCTCCGGCCGTCGGGTCGGCGAAGATGCACGAGGTCGAGCAGAACGCGCTGATCGAGGCGGCACTTCCCCGCCCCTGACGAGAACTGACCCGGTCCCGTCCCGCCCTACGGTGGGGCGGGACCGGCCGGCTTCACCGGGGTTCCGGTGAGGAAGCGAGTAGGACCATGTACTTCACCGACCGGGGCATCGAGGAACTGGTCGAGCGGCGCGGCGACGAGCAGGTCAGCCTGGAGTGGCTGGCCGCCCGGCTGCGTGACTTCGTCGACGTGAACCCGGAGTTCGAGGTGCCGATCGAACGGTTCGCCACCTGGCTGGCCCGGCTCGACGACGAAGACGACGACTGATCGCCGGGCGGCCACCCCGGCTGGCCCGGGTGGGCGGGTCCGAGGACCCACGCGGGAACAACCCTGATCTTGTAGCGTGAGTGCCGTGGCCCGCAGCGTGTACCTGACCAGTGTCGGCTCGGGCGGGGGGAAGTCGACGATCGCCCTCGGCCTCGCCGAGTTGTTGTCCCGGCAGGTCGGCGGGATCGGCGTGTTCCGTCCGCTGGTCGCACAGGATCGCCCCGATCCGATCCTCACCCTGCTCAGCGAGCGTTACCGGGTGGGGTTACCGGTGGCAGACCTGAACGGCACCACGTACGCCGAGGCCACCGCCCTGGTCGCCGACGGTCGTCGGGAGGAGTTGATCTCCCGGATCGTCGAGCGCTACCGGGACGTGGAGCGACGGTTCGCGGCGATGGTCGTGGTCGGCAGTGACTTCGCCACCGCCGGTGACACCGCCGGTCCGCGTGAGCTGGCCTTCAACGCCCGGCTGGCCACGGAGTTCGGCAGCGTCGTGGTGCCGGTGGTGGACGGCTACGGGCAGCAGCCGGCGGCGATCGCCGCCGCCGCCCGGGGCGCGTACCACGACCTCGCGGACCTCGGCGCGACCGTGCTCGCGGTGCTGGCCAACCGGGTCCCCGGGGCGATGGCGCTGCCCCGGCTGCCGGTCCCCGCGTACGCCATCCCGGAGGTGCCGAGCGTCTCCGCGCCGACGGTGGCGGAGGTGGCGGGGGCGCTGGGCGCCACGCTGCTGGCCGGTGACGAGACCGCGCTCGCCCGCGACGTGCTCGACTACGTCGTCGGTGCGGCCCACGTGCCGACCCTGCTGGAACACCTGACCGAGGGCGCGCTGCTGATCATGCCGGGTGACCGGGACGATCTGCTGGTGGCGGCGAGCGCCGCACACGTCGCCGGTCAGGTGTCCCTGGCCGGGTTGGTGCTCACCCTCGGCGTGCCGCCCGATCCGCGGGCGATGCGTCTGGTGGAGGCGCTGAACGCCCGGCTCGCGGTGCTGTCGGTGACCAGTGACAGCTACCACACGGTGGCCGCGTCGAGCCGGATCGAGGGTCGGCCCAGCGCCGGGAACCCCCGAAAGGTGGAGGCCGCGCTCGGTGCCTTCGAAGCGCATGTCGACACCGTCGAGCTGGCCGGCCGGCTACGGGTCAGCCGGTCCGCCCGGGTCACCCCGTTGATGTTCGAGTACGACCTGATAGACCGGGCCCGGACCCGGCGGCGGCACCTGGTGCTGCCGGAGGGGACCGAGGAGCGGATCCTGCGCGCCACCGAGATCCTGTTGCGCCGGGGAGTGGCCGATCTGACCCTGCTCGGCCGGCCGGAGGAGGTTGCCCGGCGGGCCCGGGAACTGGGGGTGGACATCGGCGAGGCCCGCGTGGTCGACCCGACGAGCAGCCCGTGGCGCGACGAGTTCGCCGAGGCGTACGCGAAGTTGCGCGCACACCGGGGGGTCACCGCCGAGTTGGCGCACGACATCGTCGCCCAACCCAACTACTTCGGCACCATGATGGTGTGGGCGGGCCACGCCGACGGCATGGTCTCCGGTGCCACGCACACCACAGCGGCGACCATCCGGCCGGCCTTCGAGATCGTCAAGACCCTGCCGGAGGTCTCCGTCGCCTCCAGCGTCTTCTTCATGCTGCTCGCCGACCGGGTGCTGGTCTACGGCGACTGCGCGGTCAACCGCGATCCGGATGCCGCCCAGCTCGCCGACATCGCCATCTCCTCGGCGGACACCGCGGCCCGGTTCGGCATCGAACCCCGGGTGGCGATGCTGTCCTACTCGACCGGGAGTTCGGGCGCGGGCGAGGACGTGGAAAAGGTCGCGGCAGCCACCGCGCTGGTCCGGCAACGCCGACCCGAACTGGCCGTCGAGGGCCCGATCCAGTACGACGCGGCCATCGACCCGGCCGTCGCCGCCACCAAGCTGCCCGGCAGCGCGGTCGCCGGCCGCGCGACGGTTTTCATCTTCCCGGACCTGAACACCGGCAACAACACGTACAAGGCGGTGCAGCGCTCCGCCGGAGCGGTGGCCGTCGGGCCGGTCATGCAGGGCCTGCGCCGGCCGGTCAACGATCTCTCCCGGGGGGCCACCGTGCCGGACATCGTCAACACCGTGGCGATCACCGCCATCCAGGCCGCCGCGCTCGCCGAGGTGCACCCGTGAGCAAGGTGCTGGTGCTCAACAGCGGATCTTCGTCGATCAAGTACCGGCTGTACGACGGCGACCGGGTGCTGGACAAGGGCACCGTCGAGCGGATCGGTGAGCCCGGCGGTGGGCCGAGCGACCACACCGGCGCGATCCGGCAGATCCTGGACGGGCTGGACCTGACCGGCCTCGCCGCCGTCGGGCACCGGGTGGTGCACGGCGGCCAGCGGTTCACCGCACCGACGCTTGTCGACGACGAGGTGCTGACCGCCATCACCGACCTGGTGCCGCTGGCGCCCCTGCACAACCCGGCGAACCTCGCCGGCATCGAGGTGGCCCGCCAGGCCCTGCCCGAGGTGCCGCAGGTCGCCGTCTTCGACACCGCGTTCCACCACACGCTGCCCGACTCCGCCGCGACGTACGCGATCGACCGCGAGGTCGCGCAGCGGTACGGAATCCGGCGGTACGGCTTCCACGGCACCTCCCACGCGTACGTCTCCCGGCGCACCGCGGAACTGCTGGACCGCCGGTACGAGGAGATCAACACGATCACACTGCACCTGGGCAACGGCGCCAGCGCCTGTGCGGTGGCCGGCGGACAGAGCGTCGCCACCTCGATGGGCATGTCGCCGCTGGAGGGGCTGGTGATGGGCACCCGCAGTGGCGACCTCGATCCGACGATCGTGTTCCACCTGCGGCGCGAGGGCGGACTGGGCGTCGACGAGATCGACGACCTGCTCAACCATCGCAGCGGCCTGCTCGGGCTGAGCGGGGTCAACGACATGCGCGAGTTGCTCGCCCAGCGGGCGGCCGGCGACCAGGCCGCAGCGCTCGCCTTCGACGTCTACTGCCGCCGGATAACCGGCTACGTGGGGGCGTACTACGCGCTGCTCGGCCGGGTGGACGCGGTCACCTTCACCGCCGGGGTCGGCGAGCACGCGGCGCCGGTGCGTGCGGCGGCGCTGGCCGGGCTGGACCGGCTCGGCATCACGGTCGACCCGGACCGCAACGCGGCCAGCGGCGACCGGCTCATCTCACCGGACGGCGCGGAGGTCGCCGTCTGCGTGATCGGTACCGACGAGGAGCGGGAGATCGCCCGCGCCGCCCGTGCCGTGGTCAGGGGCGGCGGCTGACGCCGGCCTGGTCAGCCGAAGGCGAGCCAGGTGGCGAGGGCGAGCAGCACCGCGGCGACCACAGCCGCCCCGATGATCAGACCAGTACGCGACGCGGCCTCCGCCGGAGCGGCCTCCGTGTCGACGAAGGCACGGAACGCCTCGGTGTTGCCGCTCGGGTCGGTGTAGTTCTCAGCCATGCCGGGAACCTTAGCGAAACCTGTCCAGCCGGCGTGCCCGGTGCGCCCGTACGCGCCGCGGATGGTGCGGGCACAATCGGAGCCATGTCGCGTCGTGCCGCCTCCGCTCTGGCCGCCACCGCTCTCCTCGCCAGCACCCTGGCAGGCTGTTCCACCGACCGTGAGCCCACCGAGCGGGCGGATGCCCCCACTCCGCAGGCCACTGTCTCCGTCGCGCCCTCGGTCTCCCCGGCGGTCCCTGCCGGCAACGCCCCGGAGGGCACCTTCGCGCTCGGCGTACGGCAGCTGAAGCTGAACCGCGACGGCGACCGACCACTGCCGGTGACCGTCTGGTACCCGGCGGCCGGCCGGGCCGGTGGGCAGCCGGCCAGCGGTGTCGACGCCGCGGACGGGAAGTTCCCCGTGATCATGTTCAGCCACGGCCTGGGTGGCCGTCCCGACGACTACGAGTCGCTGCTGACCCGGTGGGCTTCGGCCGGTT
This sequence comes from Micromonospora sediminimaris, assembly GCF_016863575.1. Classification (NCBI taxonomy): domain Bacteria; kingdom Bacillati; phylum Actinomycetota; class Actinomycetes; order Micromonosporales; family Micromonosporaceae; genus Micromonospora; species Micromonospora sediminimaris. The sequence goes on along the minus strand of NZ_BOPD01000020.1, from coordinate 54,776 downwards.
TCGTGGTGGCCGCGCCGACCTTCCCGAAGACCTCCCGTGGTGGCGGCGACCCAAATGTGCTCGATGTGCTCAACCAGCCGGCCGACGTGTCGTACGCGCTGACCCGGTTGCTCGCCCTCGACACCCGGGACGGTGATCCCCTTCGCGGGCGGCTGGCCACCGACCGGGTGGCCGCCGCCGGCCACTCCGCGGGTGCGGTGACCACCATCGGGCTGTTCACCGCCGGCCGCGACGAGCGGCTGGCTGCCGGAATCGTCTTCGCCGGCACCGCCCTCGGGGTGGGCACCGCGTTCGCCGGTGCCGCCGCGCCGCAGCTGTTCGTGCACGGCCAGGCCGACGAGGTGGTGCAGTACGCCGCCGGCAAGGCCGTGTACGACAAGGTGCCGTGGCCGAAGGCGATGCTGAGCCTGCCCGACGGCGACCATGGCCGTGCCCTGCTCCGCGGCGAGGGGGCCGCGCTGCGGGTGGTCGCCGACACCACCACCGAGTTCCTGCGTTGGACGCTCTACGGCGACGCCGAAGCCAAGAAGCGCATCCCCACCGCCGCCTCCCGCGACGACGTCGCCACCCTCGACAACAACCTGTAACCCGCACACCGCCGGATCCACGCCGCACCATCGGGGATGTTGCTGCCTCAGCGGCCGGGCAGCCCCCACCATCGGGGAAAGTGCGCGATCCGGTCGGTCCGGGGACGGATCAGGCGGTGTGGTCGACGACCACCTTGCCGAAGACGTCACCTGAGTGCAGCCGGGCGAAGGCGTCGCCGACGCGGCTGAACGGCACCACGCTGTCGATCACCGGACGCACGCCTCGCTCGGCGCAGAACGTCAGCAGGGCGGCCAGTTCGTCAGGCGTGCCCATCGAGGTACCCAGGATCTCCAGCTGCATGGCGAAGACCCGGCGCAGGTTGACAGTCGGCTCGTGGCCGGCGGTGGCGCCGGAGACCACGATCCGGGCACCCAGGGCGGCCGACTTCAACGAGTGGTCGAAGGTCGCCGCACCGACCGTCTCGATCACCAGGTCGACCCGCTCGGGCAGCCGCGCGCCCGGTTGCACGGCGGTCGCGCCCAACTCGGCGATGCGCTCGCGCTTGGCGGCGTCGCGGCTGGTCGCGTACACCCGCTTGCCGAGCGCGACGGCCAGCACGACGGCCGCGGTGGCCACGCCACCCCCGGCGCCCTGGACCAGGACGGCGTCGGCGTCGGCGACCCGGCCCTTGGTGGTGAGCATCCGCCAGGCCGTCAGCCAGGCCGTCGGCAGGCACGCGGCGTCGGCCGCCGCCAGCCCCGCCGGCAGCGGCAGCAGGTTCGACCTGGGTACGGCCACCCGCTCCGCCAGCGTCCCGGGGAAGTGCTCGGAGAGGATGGACATTCCGCGCGGGTCGCCGGGCGTCGGTACGACGGGGTAGACGACCACCTCGTTACCGTCGGGGTCCACGCCGGCCGCGTCGCAGCCGAGGATCATCGGCAGTTGTTCGGCACGGAGCCCGACGCCGCGTAGCGACCACAGGTCGTGGTGGTTCAGCGAACTGGCCGTGACGCGCAGCGTCACCCAGTCCTCGTCGGGCAGGCGCGGCTCGGGCTGATCACCGACGGTGAGCGCGGCGAGCGGGTCGGCGTCGTCGAAACGGGAGGCGAAGGCGGCACGCATGATCCGCACCGTAACAAGCTGAGCGCCCGTTAAGAAGGGCCCTGTCCACGCCTGGACAGGGCCCTTCGTGACACCTCAGGCGCGGGCCACGCCGTCCCGGCGGGCCGCCTCGGCGACCGCGTCGGCCACCGCCGGTGCCACCCGCGGGTCGAGCGGCGAGGGCACGATGGCCTCGGGCGTGAGCGTCTCGGCCACCACCGAGGCGATCGCATCGGCCGCGGCGACCTTCATGGCGTCGGTGATCCGGGTGGCTCGGGCGTCGAGCGCACCTCGGAAAACGCCCGGGAAGGCCAACACGTTGTTGATCTGATTCGGGTAGTCACTGCGGCCGGTGGCGACCACCGCGACGTGTCGGGCCGCCACCTCCGGGTCCACCTCGGGGGTGGGGTTGGCCAGCGCGAACACGATGCCGCCCGGGGCCATGCCGGCCACCGCACGTTCGGGGATCCGCCCGCCGGAGACCCCGATCAGCACGTCGGCGTCGCGCAGCGCCTCGGCGACGTCGCCCTGCCGGCCGTCGGCGTTGGTCAGCTCGGCGAGTTCGGCCTTCGTCCCGGTGAGTCCGGTGCGCTGCCGACAGATGATGCCCTGGGAGTCGCAGACCACGACTCGCTCCGGGTCCACGCCGCCGGCCACCAGCATCCTGGTCACCGCCACGCCGGCCGCTCCCGCACCGCTGACGGCCACCCGCAGATCCCCGAGCTTGCGGTTGAGCAGCGTCGCCGCGTTGCGTAGCGCGGCCAGCACGACGATCGCGGTGCCGTGCTGGTCGTCGTGGAAGACGGGGATGTCCAACGCCTCGTCGAGCCGCCGCTCCACCTCGAAGCACCGCGGCGCGCTGATGTCCTCCAGGTTGATGCCACCGAACGACGGCGCGAGCGCGGTGACCACCGCGACGATCTCGTCGACGTCCTGGGTGGCCAGGCAGACCGGTACCGCGTCGACCCCGCCGAACTGCTTGAACAGCACGGCCTTGCCCTCCATCACCGGCAGTGCGGCGCTCGGGCCGATGTTGCCGAGACCGAGTACGGCCGAGCCGTCGGTGACGACCGCGACTGCGCGCGAGGCCCAGGTGTAGTCGTGGGCGAGGGACGGGTCGGCGGCGATCGCCTCGCAGACCCGGGCCACACCCGGGGTGTACGCGAGGGAGAGATCGTCCCGGCTGGTCAGCGGCACGGTCGAGACGACGGCCATCTTGCCGCCCCGGTGCAGTTGGAAGACGGGATCAGCAGGGTCCACGGTGGACGAAGACATGGTGACTCCAGAAAGATCGAGCAGCTGGGCCGGCCGGTCGGGCGCACGGTGAGGCGAGCGAGCGGCGGCGGTGCGGGGGGTCACCCGGGCACTTCCGAGCATAGTCAGGCTCAGGGGTCCAGTATGTGAGCAGGTTCATAACGGTCTTGGCGGCACCCGGCCGGGCCGGGGCCAGTACCGGGCCACCACCCGGCCCTGCACGTCCGCCACGCCGTAGCTGCGGGAGTCGTCGGTGACCAGGCCGTTGTCACCGGACAGCCACCAGCCGCCGTCGACGGGGCGGACGGCCCGTTTGACCACCAGCAGGTCCGGTCGAGTGCGGAAAACCGCAATCACCACGTCACCGGGCCGGGTGGCCCGGCCGCCCCGGCGCACCAGCACCGCGTCACCGTGACGCAGCGTGGGTGCCATGGAGGGTCCGGTCACCAGCACGGCCGACAGCGGCCACCGCAGCCGGGTGGCGGGCACGGGTTTCACCTCCAGCCCCCTCGGGGACCACCGTCCAGGAGTAATGTCGTCTTGGATCATCGCAAACTTCCCATGGAGGATCCCGATGCGACTTCCACGCATCCTTGCGCCCCGCGTGAGCGCCAGCGCCCACTGCGACCTGCCCTGCGGCGTCTACGACCCCGCGCAGGCCCGCATCGAGGCCGAGTCGGTGAAAATGATCTGCGAGAAGTACCAGGCCAACACCGACCCGGAGTTCCGCACCAGGGCCATCCTGATCAAGGAGCAGCGGGCCGAGCTGGTCAAGCACCACCTCTGGGTGCTGTGGACCGACTACTTCAAGCCTCCGCACTTCGAGAAGTACCCGCACCTGCACCAGCTGTTCAACGAGGCCACCAAGCTGGCCGGTGCCGCCGGTGCCAAGGGCGCCACCGATCCGACCAAGGCGGACGAGCTGCTTCAGAAGATCGACGAGATCTCCAAGATTTTCTGGGAGACCAAGCAGGCGTGAGGTCGCCCGCGTACGGCACCTGAACCTGGTTCATCGCGTCGGCGGTCGGCGCGTCCCCAACGGGACGCGCCGACCGCCGACGCGTTGTGGCCCTCGGATCCCCGTCCGGGCGGTGCCGTGCGGTCCGGCCGCGCCGCCGGGCCGCCGCACTGACCGTCGTCAACCGCGTGGCGGCCCGAGCGGGTAGAGTCCCCGACCGGGGGGATGAGTGGTGACTCAACTGACCGGCCAGCCGACGACCGATGACGACATCGTGCACCTCACCGTGCCCGCGGACGGCGGATATCTGAGCGTTCTCCGCACCGCCACCGCCGGTCTCGCGGCACGGCTCCAGTTCGCCCTGGACGAGATCGAGGATCTGCGGATCGCGGTCGACGAGGCGTGCGCGATGCTGCTCGCCATCGCCGCCGCGGACGCCGAACTGGACTGCCGCTTCGCGGTCACCGAGGACGCACTGACCGTCGAGGTGACCGTGCCGACGATGCCGGGCGCCCGGCTGCCGGCGGAGTCGTCGTTCGCCTGGAAGGTGCTCACCGCGCTGACCACCTCGGCGGGGGCACGGGCGAGCGACGGCCGGGCGACCATCTCGCTGCTCACCCGACGCGCCTCCGGCTGGTGACCGGGCGCCCGGGTCAGCTCACTCGAAGCCCAGGGCGCGGGTGGTCGGCGGGCTCACCAGCAGCCAGGTGACCCCGACGCCGAGCGCGATAAGTGGCACGCCGAGCCAGCCGAGCCCGCCCTGGATCATGAACCAGCCGATCGGCAGCAGCATGAGCTGAAGCACGATGGCCGGCGCGCGGGCACCGGCCCGCCGTCGGAGCAGGGCACCGCCCAGCGCCCAGAGGGCGACCGCGGCACCGACGGCGAAGGCCGTCACCAGCAGCGCCGACGTCAGGTGGGTGGTGGTGGCGGTCAGATCCGCGAAGATCAGCCAGGCGGCGACCAGCCCGACGGCGACCGCCTCACCGCGCAGCAGCCGGACCGCCCAACGGAGCGTGACGGGCGTCGGGTCGGAGTCGATGGTCACGCGGTCACGATACCGGTGACGGCGCGGAGTACAGTGCCGCCCATGCGGGCCGTCCTGCTGGTCAATCCGAAGGCCACCACCACCAGTGAGCGCGCGCGTGACGTGCTCGTCCGAGCGCTGCGCAGTGAGGTCGACCTCTCCGTGCGCTACACCCGCCAGCGCGGCCACGCCACCACGCTGGCCCGGGAGGCCGCCGAGGAGGGTGTCGACGCAGTGGTCACCCTAGGTGGCGACGGCACGGTGAACGAGGTGGTCAACGGGCTGATGACGGCGACCACCGCGGGTGGTGCGGAACCGACCGCCGACCGGCTGCCGGCCCTGGCCACCGTGCCCGGCGGCTCGACGAACGTCTTCGCCCGTGCGCTCGGCCTGCCCCGGGAATGGCCGGAGGGCGCCAGCATGATCATGGAGGGACTGCGGCTGGGCCGACGCCGCACGATCGGCCTCGGCCGGGCCGACGATCGCTACTTCACCTTCTGCGCCGGATTCGGGCTCGACGCGGCGGTGATCCACCGGGTCGAGGAGGCTCGCCGCCGGGGCCGGGTCTCCTCCCCCTCGCTCTACTTTCGGGCGTTCACCGCGCAGTTGCTGCTGGGCAACGAGCGACGACACCCGGCCATCCAGTTGGAACGGCCGGGCGAGACGACCGAGGGCGAGCTGGCCACGATCATCGTGCAGAACACCGCTCCGTGGACGTACGTCGGGGACCGGGAGGTCAACCCGAATCCGGCCGCGTCGTTCGATCTGGGGCTCGACGTACTGGCCCTGCGCCAGCTCGGCGTCGCCAGCACGACACGCACCGTGACGCAATTCTTCTCTCCGACGCCCGATCCACACGGTCGCCAGGTGCTGCGGCTGCATGACATGGCCGAGTTCACGCTGGTCGCGAGCCGTCCGCAGGCGTTTCAGCTCGACGGCGACTATCTTGGCGAGCGGGAAAAAGTCAGATTCACAAGCGTTCCCGCCGCACTCAGAGTAATCTGTTAGGTCTCCGGTACCACCGGGGTGAGGTAGTCGGCGACATCCCCCGCGCGACGACTGCGACACCCGGGACGGATGCCGGAAATGTCAGCAATGCGCGGCGGACTGTACTATATTGATCCTCGACTGTGATACGACGGGTAGCCGGAGAGATCCGGAACTCGGACAAATGGGTTGTGGGCTTGCTCACCGTCCGGAGTTTTTCCGAGCGCCACCCTTGACATCGCGTGAGTTCGTGAAAGTATTCACAAGCGAACTTGAGTTACCGGGACATTGCCTGGACATGCTCGGCAAGGTGAGCTTTTCCAGCAGGCCCCCCGGGGTTAACAGCCTGCTCACGCATTGCCGAAATGACGGACGCGAACCGTCACCATCGGCAATGCGGATGCATATAGGAAAAGCACCAACAAGCAACATCTGCCACCCATCCAGAATGAGGAGTGTTGCCGCCATGGACTGGCGTCACCATGCTGTCTGCCGCGACGAGGACCCGGAGCTGTTCTTCCCGATTGGGACGTCCGGTCCGGCTCTCCTGCAGGTCGAGCAGGCCAAGGCCGTCTGCCGGCGCTGCTCCGTGACCGACCAGTGCCTGCAGTGGGCGCTGGAATCCGGTCAGGACGCTGGCGTCTGGGGCGGGATGAGCGAGGAGGAGCGGCGCGCCGTCAAGCGTCGCGGCGGCCTCCGGGTGCTGCGCGCTCACTCCGCCTGACCACCACACACACGTACGAAGCGAAACGCCCTGGCCGGCTCAGCCCGCCGGGGCGTTCTGCTGTCCGCCCTGAACCACCGTTCATGGCCCGCAACGTCACCGACAAATGCCGACTCCGCAGATATCGCCGTTGCGACCCGGGCTGACGTCACGTGCTCTTTTGCGTCGGTACGGAGAGTCAGGTGTGCGTCGACGTAGTGGTTACCCGGCGGAGTATCAGGTCCACGAGATCCGGTACATCGGTCAGCGGGGATGCCACCGCGACCGCGCCGGCATCCCGGGCAGCCGCCGTCACCGCGTCGTGAAACAGCCCGGGGGCCAGGAAGTAGGCCGCCACGGCCACCCGTCGTGCGCCGGCCGCCCGCAGTCGGGTCACCGCCGCACCGGCATTCGGCGGTGCCGCCGAGGCGTACGACACCCGGGTCGGCACGTCCAGGGCCGCGCCCAGTGCGGCGGCCACCCGCCCGACGGACCCCCGTGCCGCGGCGTCACGGGTGCCCGCAGCGGCCAGCACCACGGCGTCGCACCGACCCGGCCGCGACTCGCCGAGCCGCCGCCGCAACCCGGCCAGCAGCGCCGGGTCCACCTCGCCCCGCACCGGCCCGAGCACGTCGGTGACCCGCACCTGGATCGGCGGGCCGGATCGCTGGGCCGCCGCCACCGCTGCCGGGATGTCGACCCGACGGTGATAGGCGGCGGTCAGCAGCAGCGGCACCAGCACCGCCCGGGAGTACCCGGCGGCAACCAGCCCGCGCAGCGCCTCGGTCGGACCAGGCTCGGTGTGGTCGAGCCAACTCGGCAGCACCGGCGTACCGGGGCGGGCGGCGGCGACCGCCCGGGCCAGAGCCCTGGTCGCCTCGGCCGCCCGGGGATCGCGACTGCCGTGGGCGACCAGCAGCAACGGATCGTCACCCGACCGGTGCTCGCCGGTCGGGCCGACGCCTCCGGTCAGACGTGCAGCCCGCACTCGGTCTTCTCGAACATCGCCCAGCGACCGGCCCGGGAGTCCTCACCGGCTCCGGTCCGCCGGGTGCACGGCCAGCAACCGATCGAGCCGTAGCCGCGCCGGAACAGCTCGTTGACCGGGACGTTCCACCGGGCGATGTACGCGTCGACGTCCGCCTGCGTCCAGGCGGCGATCGGGTTGACCTTCACCTTGCCCCGACGCGCGTCGAAGGTGACCACCGGCGTGTTTGCGCGGGTCGGCGACTCGTCGCGACGCAGGCCGGCGGCCCACGCGTCATAGTCGGTAAGCGCCCGCTCCAGCGGCTCCACCTTGCGCAGCTGGCAGCATTCGTCCGGAGACCTGTTGAACAGCCGCGGTCCGTACTCACCGTCCTGTTGACCCACGGTGAGTCGCGGCCGGATGGACCGGACGTTCACCGGGAGGGTGCGGGCCACCTCGTCGCGGACGGCGAGGGTCTCCGGAAAGTGCAGCCCGGTGTCGAGAAAGACCACATCCACCCCGGGTGCCACCCGGGAGACCAGGTGGGCGAGGACGGCGTCGGCCATCGAGCTGGTCACGCAGAACCGCTCCCCGAAGGTCTCCGCCGCCCACCGCGCGATCTCCGACGCGGGCGCGCCTTCCAGTTCCCGCCCGGCCCGTTCGGCAAGCGTCCGCAGCTCGTCCGGGTCGCGTCGGGACGGATCAGCGGTGGCCACGGCGGTGGTGCCGACCAGGCCCAGACCGGCGGCGGAGACCAGGGCGCTCACCGGTTCACCGCCTGGGAGAGCAGGCCGCTGAACCTGACCGTGAAGACCCGCGCGCAGGCGTGGCACTCCCAGGCGCCGTGCCCGGCCTCGCTCGGCCGCAGATCCTCCTCGCCGCAGTACGGGCAGTACAGCGGCACGGAACGAGTCTCACCACTCATCGCAGTTCCTCCTCGTCGACCCGAATCACCCAGTTGGCGAACGTCTCACCCTCGGTCCGGCCGGCCAGGTAGCGAACGGCCAGCCGCTCGACGTACCCGGGCAGTTCCTCGGCGGTCGTCTTCAGGCCACGCAGCTTGCGCCCGAATCCGGCGGTACGCCCCTCGGCCATGCCGAGCCCACCGCCGAGATGCACCTGGAAGCCCTCCACCTGACGGCCGTCCGGCCCGGTCACCAGCTGCCCCTTGAGGCCGATGTCCGCCACCTGGGTGCGGGCGCAGGCGTTGGGGCAGCCGTTGATGTGGATGGAGATGTCCGCGTCGAAGTCGCGTAGTCGCTGCTCCAGCCGGGCCACCAGCTCCTCGCCGCGCGCCTTGGTCTCGACGATGGCGAGCTTGCAGTACTCGATGCCGGTGCAGGCCATGGTGCCGCGCCGCCAGGCCGACGGTTGGGCCTCCAGGCCGATCTCGCGCAGGCCCGCGACCAGCGACTCCGTCCGCTCCGGCGGCACGTCGAGCACCAGCAGCTTCTGGTACGGGGTGAGTCGTACCCGCTCGCTGCCGTGCGCCTCGACGACGTCCGCGAGTTGGGCGAGCTGGCTCCCGGAGACCCGCCCGACCACCGGGGCGGCGCCGACGTAGTTGCGGCCGTCACGCTGGCGGTGTACGCCGATGTGGTCGATCGGCCGCTCCGGCAGTGCCGGGGCGGGGCCGTCGAGCAGCGTCCGGCCGAGGTACTCCTTCTCCAGCACCTCCCGGAACTTCGCCACCCCCCAGTCGGCGACCAGGAACTTCAGTCGGGCCCGGTGACGCAGCCGGCGGTAGCCGTAGTCGCGGAAGATGCCCACCACGCCGGCCCAGACGTCGGGTACCTCGGACAGCGGTACCCAGGTGCCGAGCCGCTGGGCCAGCATCGGGTTGGTGGACAGGCCCCCGCCGACCCAGAGGTCGAAGCCCGGGCCGTGTTCCGGGTGATCGACACCGAGGAAGGCGATGTCGTTCGCCTCGTACGGGGTGTCCACCAGCCAGGAGATCGACGACTTGAACTTGCGCGGCAGGTTGGAGAACTGCTTGTCGCCGACGTACCGCTTGACGATCTCGTCGATGGCCGGGGTGGGGTCGATCCGCTCGGCCTCGGCGACCCCGGCCACCGGGCTGCCCAGCACGATCCGGGGACAGTCGCCGCACGCCTCGGTGGTCTGCAACCCGACCGACTCCAGCCGCCGCCAGATCTCCGGCATGTCCTCGACCCGGATCCAGTGGTACTGGATGTTCTGCCGGTCGGTGACGTCCGCGGTGTCCCGGGCGAACTCCCGGGAGATCTCGGCGATCGTCCGCAACTGGGTCAGGTCGAGCTGGCCGCCGTCGACGCGTACCCGCAGCATGAAGTACTCGTCTTCAAGCTCGTGCGGCTCCAGCACGGCGGTACGCCCGCCGTCGATGCCCGCCTTCCGCTGGGTGTACAGGCCCCACCACCGGAACCGGCCGCGCAGGTCCTGCGGGTCGATGGAGGCGAACCCGCGGTGGGCGTAGATGTTCTCGATGCGGGCCCGGACGTTGAGCGGGTCGTCGTCCTTCTTGATCCGCTCATTGGGGTTGAGGGGCTCTCGGTGCCCGAGCGCCCACTGGCCCTCACCACGGGGGCGCCGGGGCGCCCGCGGCGGGCGGGCCGGAATCTCGCTGACTGCCATCGCGGCGTCCTCCGTTGTCTGCTGCGCCTCGGTGGGGCTGGGCGGGCGCGACGACCGGTTCCCGGAGGGACCGTGGACAGCGATGTCTCTGCACGGCCGGCGCGCTGCGTGCCCGAGGCAGGAATGGTCGGGCGTCGTCAGTGAGCCGGACAGATGGCGCTGCGTACGCGGCCGTAATCGACGTGGCGGCGAGCCACGAAGCGGCGGACGACAGCGGCAGTCATGGACGTCATGCTGCCACACCTCGGGCGGGGCAGCCAATGGTGACGTGCGTGATCCCACATCACGGGCGGTCGCTGCCGGCTCCCCCGAGCGTCACCGTGTGGCAGGCTCGCGACGTGGGGCATTTGTCCGATAGGTCGATTCCGGCGGCCGGGATCGGCGTCCGGCTGAGCGGAGGGCGGCTGCGCTCGGTACCGGTATGGCTGGCACCGGCGACGGTCACCCTGCTGGCCACGCTGGTGGGGCTGGACGCCGCCCAGCCGTGGCGCGACGAGTTGGCGACCTGGAGCGCCGCCACCCGAGAACTGGGCGGCCTGTTCCGGCTGGCCGGCACCATCGACGCCGCCACCGGCCCCTACTACCTGTTCATGCACGCCTGGTTGGCGGCGGCCGGTGACTCGGTGGCCGCACTGCGCCTGCCCTCAGCCCTGGCCATGGCCGCGACCGCCGGCCTGACCGCCGTACTCGGGCACCGACTGTGGGACGCCCGGGTCGGCACCCTCGCCGGCCTGCTGTTCGCGGTGCTGCCCGGCACCTCCCGGTACGGGCAGGAGGCGCGGCCGTACGCCCTGGCCAGCGCACTCGCCGTGCTGAGCACGCTGCTGCTGGTCGCCGGGCTGCAACGCCCCACCCGGCGGCACCTGATCGGCTACGCGGCGGCGACCACCGCGCTCGGGCTCACTCACCTGGTGGCGCTCACCCTGCTCGTCGCCCACGCGGTCGCCGTACTGGCCAGGACCGTCCGCGCCGGTCCCGCCGCCGGCGCGGATGCCGGCCGGAGTGACGGGCAGCGCAGCGCCGGGAAACGGCAGTCGCCAGCGCCGGGCCGCGTGCTCGGGTACTGGTTGGCCGCCCTGGTGCCGGTGGCGATGGCGGTGGTGCCGCTGGCCCTGGTGGCCAGCGGACAGCGGGGACGGCAGCTCGACTGGGTGGACGCCGCCCGCCCTGGGGACCTGGCGGCGCTGGCAGGTGGGGTGGCGCAGAGCGGTGTGGTCGGCGGTGTGCTGATCGGGCTCGCCGCGCTCGGCGCGGCCCGGGCCGGCCGTCGGGCACTGCTGCCGCTGAGTTGCGTCCTGGCACCGGTGCTGCTGCTGTTCCTGGCCGGGTTGGCCGTTCCCCTGTGGGTGCCCCGCTACCTGGTCTTCGTGGTGCCGTTCGGTTGCCTGCTGGCCGGCGCGGCACTCGCCTCCGCCCGGCTACCCGCCGCGCTGGCGGTGGTGATGCTGACCGGCCTGCTCGGCCTGCCCGAGCAGGCGGCCCTGCGCCGTACCCACGAGTGGCCGCGCACCGCAACGGTGGACTACCGGGCCACGGCCGAGATCATCGCGGCGGGCCAGCGTCCCGGCGACGCGGTGGTCTACTCGCCCCGGGACAGCTGGCTCTTTCTCGACCTCGGCCTGCGCTATCACCTGGGCGGCCGAATCCCACGGGACGCGTTGCTGGCCGAGGGGCAGGAACGCCGAGGTGACCTGTGGGCCGCCGAATGCGACCGCCCGGCGGAGTGCCTGGCCGGAGTCGACCGGGTCTGGCTGGTGTTGGCCGGGCGGCGATCCGATCCCCTCGCCGCCGTGCCCGGCGCCAAGGGGGACGCGCTACGCGAGCGCTTCACGCTGAGCCAGGTGTGGCCGCGTGCCGGTGTCACCCTCGCCCTGCTCACCCGGCGCGGTTGACCGGATTGGCCGGAGCGGTGTGGGCGGAACGGGTCACCCGCCGCTGCGGCCCTCGGGGGCGCTGCGCGCCGCCAGCGGAAGGGCCAGAAACGCCTCGGTGCCGCCGTCGGCGCCGGGGCGCAGCTCGATGGTGCCGCGCAGCTCCCCGGTGACCAGCGCCCGGACGATCTGCAACCCGAGCTTCGCGCCGCCCTCGGCTTCGAATCCCGCCGGCAGGCCCCGGCCGTTGTCCGCGACGGTGACATGCAGCATCCGGCGGAGCCGGTGCGCCGAGACCACCACCTCGGGCTTCGGCGGGCCGACTGTCACCGGGGCGTCGTCACCGGCCGGCGGGAAGCCGTGTTCGACGGCGTTGAGCAACAGCTCGTTGAGCACCATCACCAGTGAGGTGGCGATCTCGGCCGGCAGCACGCCGAAGGTGCCCGTACGGCGCATCGCGACGCTCACCTCGGTCGCCGCCACCTCGGTCGCCGCGTTGGCCACCCGGTCGACGATCCCGTCGAACTCCACCGCCTCGTCGCTGGACATGGCGAGCGTCTCGTGCACCAGCGCGATCGACGCCACCCGGCGTACCGACTCCTCCAGGGCCACCCGCGCTTCCGGCATGGACACCCGGCGGGCCTGTAGCCGCAGCAGCGCCGCCACCGTCTGCAGGTTGTTCTTCACCCGGTGGTGGATCTCCCGGATGGTGGCGTCCTTGGTGATCAACGCGCGGTCGCGTCGGCGTACCTCGGTGATGTCGCGGACCAGCACCAGCGCGCCGATCGGCACCCCGGCGGGCATCAGTGGCAACGCTCGGGTGAGCATGGTCGCCCCGCGCGCGTCGATCTCCCGCCGTGGCGGCGCCTCGCCGCGCAGCGCGGCGAGGATGCCGTTCGCGGCCTCCGTGCCGTCCAGGGGATCACCGGCCAGCCGCCGGTGCAGCGCCGCGAGATCCTCACCGACCAGGAGCGAGGCGTGCCCCAGCCGGCGGTACGCCGACTGCGCGTTGGGGCTGGCGTAGGTGACCTTGCCACCGGCGTCCAGCCGCACCAGCCCGTCACCGACCCGTGGCGCCGAGGTGGTCTCGCCCGGGTGCCGGGGCGGCGGGAAGGTGCCGTCGGCGATCATCTGCGCCAGGTCGTCGGCGGTGGTCAGGTAGTTCAACTCCAACTGGCTGGGCGTACGCGCGGTGGAGAGGTTCGTGTCCCGGCCCACCACGGCGATCACCTCGCCGGATTCGCCGTCGGCCGTGCGCAGTCGGACCGGGATCGCCTCGTGCCGGGCGGGCACGTCGCCGTACCAGACCGGGTCGCCCTCCCGCCAGATGCGTCCCTGCCGGTAGGCGACCTCCAGGTGCGCCACCTCCGGGCCGCCGACGATCCGCCCCACCTGGTCGTCCTGGTACGCGGTGGGCGCGGTGGTCGGGCGGACCTGGGCCACGCAGAGGAAGCTGCCCTCGCCGTCCACCGGAACCCAGAGCAGCAGGTCGGCGAAGGAGAGGTCGGACAGCAACTGCCAGTCACCGGCGATGCGGTGCAGGTGGTCGATGTCGACCCGACGTAGGCGGGTGTGCTCCTCGGCGAGATCACGCAGCGTTGACACGCCGACCAGCGTGCCACGCCGACCATCACATCGTCGCGGTGACCTTCTTCAACCCGCGCGGTGCGTCCGGATCCTCGCCCCGGGTCAGGGCGAGCGCCAGCGCCAGCCGCTGCAACGGCAGGATGTCCAGCAGCGGGGCGTACCGCTCGTCGACCTCGGGCACGGCGAGGCGGGTGGCGCCGTCGATCTCGGCGGAGCCGACCACGACGACGTCGGCGCGGCGCTCACCGAGCCGGGGCAGCACCTCGCCCATCGACCGCCCACCCGGCCCCGAGCCGACCACCGCCAGCACCGGCACGTCCGGGTCGGTCATGGCCAGCGGCCCGTGCAGCAGGTCCGCGCCGGAGAAGGCCAGCGCCGGCAGGTAGGAGGTCTCCATCAGCTTCAGCGCCGCCTCCCGGGCGGTCGGATACGCGTACCCCCGGCCGGTGGTGACGATCTGGGCAGCGAAGCGGTAGCGCGGCGCGAGCTGAGCCGCGACGGGGTCGGTGAGGGTGCGGGCGGCCAGTTCGGGCAGGTCGGCCAGGGCCCGGCGCTCCTCGGCGGGCAGCCCGCCGTCGCCGGCCCGGATTCCCTCCACAAGCATCAGCAGGGCGAGCAGTTCGGCCGTGTAGGTCTTGGTGGCGGCGACCGCCCGCTCGTGTCCTGCCGCGATGTCCACGGAGAGTTCTGCGGTCGTCGCCAACTGGGAATCCGGTGCGTTGGTGACGGCGAGGGTGAGCGCACCGGAGTCGCGGGCGGCCCGGAGCACCTCCGTCAGGTCGGGGGATCCGCCGCTCTGGCTGACCCCCACGACCAGGGCCTCGGAGAGGTCGGGCCGGGCGCCGAAGAGGGTGATCGCGCTCGGCGAGGCCAGGCCGGCCGGCAGGCCGAGGCGGATCTCGCTGAGGTAGGCGCCGTACAGCGCGGCGTGGTCCGAGGTGCCTCGGGCGGTGAAGACCACGTGCCGGGGTCGGCGCTCGGCGACGGCCGCGGCCACCCGGGCGATGGCGGTGGCGTGCTCGGTGGAGAGCAACCGCTCGTAACCGGCTGGCTGCTCGTCGATGTCGGCGGCCATGCCGCTACCTGGGCGCGTCACGAAAGCTCCTCCCCTGCGCGATATCCGCGCGATTGCTGCTCAGTCTTGCACCTTTGCGCCAGTATGAGCAATCAAACGAGCAGAAGTGCGCAGTGGATCACCAAAACTGGATCTCGTCACCTACGCTGACCCGACCTCACCGCGCAACCGGTACCGACGAGCGAGAGGATCACGTGGCCGAGGGAACGGACGACCGGGCGCTGCCGGCGACGGAGGAGCTGATCCTGGCCCGGCGGGCCCTGGATTCCGGCGAGCTGACGCATGCCGCCGACCACGTCGCGGCGGCGCTGGCCCGGGCACCGACGCTGCCCGAGGTGCACGAGACCCTCGCCCGGCTGGCGGCCGCCAGCGGCGACGGCGGGATCGACCTGTTCCCGTTGCAGCACCACACCTTCGTCGGCGCCGTGGTCGCCCGGGCGCACCTGCTCGCCGCGGCCGGTCGCCCGGCCGACGGTCTTGATCTGCTGGTCGCCGCCACCGCGCACGCACCCGGCGCGGACTGGGCCGGGGTCCCCTGGGTCACCTCGCCCGAGTTGGCCGAGCGACTCGGACCCGAGCAGGCGGCCCGGGTACTTATGCAGGTCTGCGCCGCCATTCCCGATCCGGTTCCGCCACCGAACCGGAGTGCTCTCACGCCGTACCTCACGCTCGCCCGCAACGCGATCACCGTCCATCCGGAGCATGCCCTGCTGCTGGGCACGGCGTCCGCGCTCGCCCGGCGGGTGGAGGAGGTTCCGCTCGCGGTCCGCTGGGCCAGCCGGGGCGTACGCGCGGCACCGTCGAAGATGGGCGAGGTGTGGCTCGGGTACGCGCTGCGCAGCGCCGGCCGGACCCGGGAGGCGCTCGCCGCGCTCCGCCGCGCCGTCGAGCACGACCCGGACGACCTGGCGGTGTACGCCGACATCGCCGGCACCCTGGCCGACCACGGCCGGCTGGAGGAGGCGCTGGGCTGGATCGAGCGTGCCCTGGCCCGCAACCCGTCCTTCGACTGCGCGGTGCACACCGCGCACCGCCTGCGCTTCCAACGCGACGGTGCGGTGCGTCACCTGGTGGCGCTGGCGGACTTCACCCGCGACCATCCGGACGACTCGCACGAGCACGGCGACCTGGCCGAATGCTGTCGCGGCCGCCCCTGGCTGGGTCAGCTGACGCCGGCTGCGCCGGCCGGCGGGATGAGCGGGCAACCCGGCACCGGAAACGACGGATCGCAGCCGGCAGCGCGCCCCACGCCACCTCCGCCGTCGGCGGAGGCCG
The DNA here is from genome assembly GCF_016863575.1 of Micromonospora sediminimaris. NCBI lineage: Bacteria > Bacillati > Actinomycetota > Actinomycetes > Micromonosporales > Micromonosporaceae > Micromonospora > Micromonospora sediminimaris. The sequence goes on along the minus strand of NZ_BOPD01000020.1, from coordinate 38,830 downwards.
CCCGCCGCCTACGTGAACTCGCCCACCCGGCCTGGCCGCATCCGCCGGCGGCCTACGACGCGGCCGTCGGCCTGGCCACGCTCGATCTGGCCGACCTGCTCGGCCTGCTGGCCCATCCACCGGAGACCCCGCAGACCGCGCTGGGGCGGGTGCTCTCCGGCCAGGACCCGGCGCTGTGGTTGCGCTGCGTGCAGGTCTGGACCTGCCTCGGTCTGCTGCACCACCGCACCGACGAGCCGTGGGCGGATTCGACCCGGCGGCGGGTACTTGTGGAGTTGGCGCGCGACGTGCCAGAGGTCGCCGAGGCGGCCCTGTTCGCCCTGGTCACCGCCGCCTGGGTCGATCCGTCGGTCCGCCGGGACGTGGCCGAACTGGTCGCCGAGCGGCTGGCGGCGGCCCGGCGCCATCAGTTGCCCAACGCGGCCTCCCTGGCACACCTGGCGTTGGCCACGCCGGACCTCGACCCGGAGACCACCGCCACCGCGCGGACGCTGGCCGGGGTGAGCACCGGCCAGCGTCGCGGCGCGCTGCGTACCCTGCTGCGTCGTCTCCTGCCCCCGTGGCGGACACGCCCGCACGGCACGCCCTGAGCTGCCTGGGGGACCTCAGACGGCCGGTGACCGGGCCAGGTCGGCCTCGGCCTGCTCCTGGCCGCTGCTGTCCGGCTCCGGCTCGTTGCTCGTGCGCAACGGGATCTCCCGGATGAACCAGGCCAGCACCGGTACCACGACGGCGAAGAGCACCGCCCAGAGGAACACGTGCGAGATCGCGTCGGCGAGCCCACCGAGCACCAGCTCGCGGGCCTGCGCCGGCAGTTCCCGCAGTTGTTCGATGTTCATCGCCGCGCCGGCCTCACCGCCGCCGCTGAACGCGCCGCCGGCAGCCGAGCCGGCCAGCCGGTTGGCGAAGATGGCACCGAACAACGAGATACCGAAGGACCCGCCGATGGACCGGAAGAAGGTGGCCGCCCCGCTCGCCGCCCCCAAGTCCTTCTGGGCGACGCTGTTCTGCGCGATCAGCATGGAGGTCTGCATGAGGAAGCCCATGCCGGCACCGAGCACGAGCATGTAGAGCGACGACTGGAACTTGCTGGTGTCCACGTCGAGCAGGCTCAGCAGGGCGAGCCCGACCGTCATCACCCCGCCGCCGACGATCGGGAAGATCCGGTACCGGCCGGTCCGGGTGATCGCCCGGCCGACGACCAGCGACACCAGCAGCATGCCGAACATCAACGGCAGCAGCAGCAGGCCGGAGTTGGTGGCCGACGCGCCCTGCACGGTCTGCTGGTAGAGCGGCAGGAAGTTCATCGCGCCGAACATCGCGAAGCCGAGCAGGAAGCCGATCACCGAGATGAGGGCGAAGTTCCGGTTGGCGAAGAGCCGCAGCGGCAGGATCGGCTCGGGGACCCGACGCTCGACGAACCCGAACACCACGAGCGCCGCGACGGCCAGTGCGGCGAGACCGAGGATCTGCGGGGAGGCCCAGGCGTACTCGTTGCCGCCCCATGTGGTGATCAACACGATCCCGGTGATACCGACCGACAGCAGGGCGGCGCCGAGCCAGTCGATGCGGTGCTCGGTGCGGTACTTGGGCAGGTGCATCGTTGCGATCAGCAGCACCAGCGCCACCCCGCCCAGCGGCAGATTGACGTAGAACGCCCAGCGCCAGGAGAGGTGATCGGTGATGAAGCCGCCGACAAGCGGGCCGGCGACCATCGCGATCGCCATGATCCCGGCGATCATGCCCTGGTAGCGGCCACGCTCGCGGGGCGGCACCAGGTCGCCGATGATCGCCATGACGCCGACCATCAGGCCACCGGCACCCAGACCCTGAACGGCCCGGAAGGCGATCAACTGGACCATGCCGTCGTCGGGACCGCCGAGGAAGCCCGAGCCGGCCATGCCGCACAGCGCGGAGCCGACGAGAAAGATCACCACAGCGGTGAGGAACACCGACTTGCGGCCGTACAGGTCGCCGAGCTTGCCCCAGATTGGGGTGGAGACGGTGGTCCCCAGCACGTACGCGGTCACCACCCAGGTGAAGTGGTTGAGCCCACCGAACTCGCCCACGATTCGCGGCAGCGCGGTGCTGACGATCATGTTGTCGAGCATCGCCAGCATCATGGCGATCATCAGACCGAAAAGCACGACCCGGACATTGGGTCGCACGGCAGCCTGGTTCTGCTGGGCCATCGGTAAGCTCTCCCCCCGAGATGCGGCGCACTTACTTGCCGCCCGGCTAGTCACCTTACTAGCCGGACGGTAAGTTGGACAGGCAACGACGGTCAACCGGATTGGCAGGTACGGGTGAGTCAGAGCACAGGCGGCACCCGGGAGCGGATCAAGGCCGTCGCGCTGGAGCTCTTCACGGAGCAGGGCTACGAGGCGACCTCCCTGCGTGAGGTGGCCGAGCGCCTCGGGGTGACCAAGGCGGCGCTCTACTACCACTTCAAGAGCAAGGACGAGATCGTCACCAGCGTGGTGGAGGACCGGCTGGAGCGGATGGACGCCCTGATCGCCTGGGCCGAGACCCAGCCGGCCACGCTGGCCACCCGACAGGCCGTCATCGAGCGGTACGCCGACGCCATGTTCAGCGGCGAGCAGCCCTCGGTGATGCGGTTCTTCGAGCAGAACCAGACCGCGTTGAAGAGTCTCTCCGCCGGCCGGGAGCTGCGCGGCCGGATGTTCCGGCTGGCCACCGCGCTCTGCCAGGGCGACGACTCCCCCGGCGCCCAGCTCCGTGCCGTGCTGGCCCTGTTCGCCGTGCACAGCAGCTGGTTCGCCGTACGCACGCCGGACATCACCGACGCCGAGCGCAAGCGAGTGGCCCTGGAGGTCGCCGACGAACTACTCGCCGCAATCACCGCACCCCCCAACCCACCAACCCCCACCCACCCCCACGTCGACCATGAGGTCAGCAGCTAAGTTGATCTATGAGTCTGCCGCCGACCTCAGGGGGAGTCGGAGGGCTAGCAGGTTCACGCCGGGGAAGGGGCTCCAGTCCCGCTCGGGCTGGCGGACGAAGCCACGCCTGCGGTAGAGCCGGTGGGCCGGCTCGGCAAGGCCCTCGCGTACGCAGATGGTCACCGCGGTGCAGCCCAGCTCGATCGCCCGTGCCACGCACGCCTCCACCAGCGCGGCGCCGGCTCCCCGTCCCTGCGCGCTCGGGTCCACCGCCAGCATCCGGAACTCCGCCTCCCCCGGGCCGCACATCTCGGCGTACCGGGTGCCGGGCAGCACGAAGGTGACCGAGCCGAGCAGGTGCCCGGTCGCCGGCTCCACGGCCACCAGCACGTCACCGTGCTCCGCCCGGACGGACACGTCGGCCAGCACGTCGGCGTAGCCGGTCTCCCCCTTGAGCTGCCCGTCCGCCTCGTACGCGGCGACGGTGAGTCGGGCGACCGCAGCGAAATCGGCCGGCTCGATCAGGCGGATCAGCGGGTCGCTCAACCGATCACCGCGATCAGGTCACCGTCCTGCACCACGTCGCCCTCGTTCACCGCGAGCTGCTGCACGACACCGTCGGACTCGGCGATCACCGGGATCTCCATCTTCATCGACTCCAGGATCACCAGGGTGTCCCCCTCGGACACGGTGTCCCCGGCCGATGCGACGACCTTCCAGACGTTCGCCACCATCTCGGCGCGGATCTCCTCGGCCATCTCCCGGCCCCTTCCTCGCGGCTCCTGCGACGTATCCAATCATGAGCGGGCGGCGGGTGGGCGCGGTGCGGCCCCGGGAGCAGCCCACTCGCACCGCCGGCACTAGCATCAACGGGTCGGGATCCGACGCCGGCACGGGCGCCAGCGCCTCGCTGACGGGTTACGTACCCTGCCTGATCCGGCCATCACGAGGAGGTCACCATGGCGAAGAAGGCCCGTAAGAAGAAGGCCCGCAAGAAGAGCGCCGCGAACCACGGCAAGCGCCCCAACTCCTGAGCCGGCGGGCGGCTGCCCGCCGCGATCGGACGACGGACACAGCGGTGCCCGGGTCGGAATCGACCCGGGCACCGGCGCTTGTCAGTCGGCCAGTTCGCGCGACTCGCTGGTCTCGAAGACGACGAGTTCGCTGATCCGTACCCGGAGTCGTTCGCGCAGTTCGTCCGGCGCGGACTCGTTGCCGCAGCAGCGGGCCACCAGCGCCTTGACCTCCTGCTCGATGCCGTACTCGCGCAGGCAGGGACCACACTCGTCGAGATGGTGCCGGATCAGCGTCCGCCGTTCCTCCGCGCACTCCAGGTCGAGGTAGAGGTAGACCTCGGCGAGCACCTCACGGCAGTCCGTCTCGTGCGGATCTCCACAGCTCACGTCACACCTCCCGGCCGGTGGCGGCGGTCGAGCTCCGGGCCGGCTGGGCCGCGGAGAAACCCCGCTCCGCGGCGTACCCCTCAAGCAGCTTGCGCAGATTACGACGCCCACGGTGCAACCGCGACATCACGGTGCCGATCGGCGTGCCCATGATGTCGGCGACCTCCTTGTAGGAGAAGCCCTCGACATCGGTGAGATAGACCGCCAGCCGGAACTCCTCCGGCAGTTGCTGGAGGGCCTCCTTGATGTCGCTGTCCGGCAGCCGGTCCAACGCCTCGGTCTCGGCGGACCGCAGCCCGCTGGAGGTGTGCGACTCCGCCTCGGCCAGCTGCCAGTCGGTGATCTCGTCGGTGGGCGCCTGCACCGGTTGGCGCTGCCGCTTGCGGTACGAGTTGATGTAGGTGTTGGTCAGGATCCGGTAGAGCCAGGCCTTCAGGTTCGTGCCCTGCTCGAACTGGTGGAAGGCGGCATACGCCTTCAGGTAGGTCTCCTGGACCAGATCCTCGGCATCCGCCGGGTTACGCGTCATCCGCAGGCCGGCCGCGTACAGCTGATCGACGAATGGCATCGCGTCCCGTTCGAACCGGGCCCTGCGCTCGTCCGTCTTCTCCGTGGTCAACCGCACATCCCCTCGGGTTGGATGCTTCCCCGCCGAGGATACGCGCACCGACCTCCCGGAAGATTCGGTTCCGACGGGTGTGCCCGTCGCCACCTCGGCCGGTGGCACCGCCGCCGGCCACTTCGGGCCGGCCAGCAGCTGCCTGAGCTGCCGTGCCTCCCGCTCGTCGTGTTCCCGGCTCCGGATCTCGGTCGGCACCGGTCACCCCCTCGCACAGTGGTTGTCCGAGGTGTTCAACACCCGCCGTGGGGCGGGACATTCCGGCTCGGCCCGGGCGTTCCTGGTCCCCGCCCCGGCGGTGCGACCGTGGCTGGGACCAGGAAGGGCCTGGGAGCCCGGTGTCGCCGCCCGGACGGGCGCTGGGACACCATCGGGTGCAACGAAGCGGCGCGGCCGGCGGACACGGCACCCGGGGCACGGTGCCCGGCGGCGACCCGCCTGCCTCAGGCTGCCGCCCAGCCGTGCTCGCGCAGCCAGTCCAGCGCCAGAGCGGCCGTACCGACCGGGTCGCCCCGCAGGTCGTGCCGCTCCCCAGGTCGGACCGTGACCCGTATCCCCGGGCCCGGCTCCGGCACACCGAACGGATCCCGGTCCCCGTTCACCACCAGGGTCGGCACACCGGTCACCAGCTCACCTGCCCGGCTCCGCTCCGGTCGACCGGGCGGATGCAGCGGGAAAGCGAGTGCCACCACCCCGGCAGCGCCCACCGCGGTCGCCGTCCGGCAGGCCACCCGAGCGCCGCTGGAGCGGCCACCGACCACCAGCGGTACGCCCGGATGCCGCTGCCGCAGCACCGTCAACACGGCGGACCAGGCCTCGTCGAGGTGCCCGGCCGGGGCCGGCGCACGGCGGCCGGCGACCCGGTACGGCTGGGTCACCCGCACCACGACCAGCCCGGTGGTCACCGCCGCGTCGCGCAGGGCGATCAGATCCGGGGCGTCGACGCCGCCGCCGGCCCCGTGCCCCAGCACCAGCAGGGCTCGGGGCGGGCCGGACGGCTGATCGGTGTCTACCCGAGCGGGGCCGCGCGGGGTTTCGAGGACGTTGTCGGGCACCGTCCCATTGAACCCTTTTCGACCTGGCCCGGGCCCCGTCGGTCAGCTCAACGGCACCAGGGTGAGCAGCCGGTCGCGTACCGGCGGACCCGGCTCACCGGCGGCATCTGGATCGGGTTGCACCTCGCTGCGCCAGGCGACAAGCATCGCCCGCCGTTCCCGCGGGGTGGTGCCACCCCAGACACCGTGGCAGTCGCCGACCTCCAGCGCCCACGCCAGGCAGGAGCCCTGCACGTCGCAGCTGCGGCACAGGGCCACCGCCGCGTCGGCCGGTTCGTTCGGCGCCGGAAAGAACGTTTCCGGGTCGACGCTCTGACAGGTGCCTCTGGTACGCCAGGCTTCGTCCTGTCGCCGCTCACGCAACGCCCGCAACAGTCGCGGATCACGTCGCGCGGCGGCCACCTCGTGCGGACGGGGCATACGCGCCCGTGTCATCCACCCACCTCCCCCGTGGGACCAGCAATATCGATGGAGATCGTTCACCCAACGCGAACGACACCCACCACCGGCGCTGTGTTGTATCGCATTTGCGCGCACGGGTACAAGACTTCGCCGGGAAGTTGGCAGAACGTGCGCGTCACCTTTCACCCGCAACCGCGGCAAATCACTCCCGACAATGTGCCGGGCGGGATCAGAAGAGCGTCGTCTCCGTCGACTCGGCGGGACGGGTCAGCGGCACCCGGGCGGTCAGCCCCGGACCGTCGTTGCGCACATCGCCCACGGCCCGCCCCACCGGCCGCACCTCCAACCGGGCCAGCCAGTCCACCGGCGGCGGTACGAGCAGCTCGGCCTGGTCCTCACCACCGCCCAGCCAGGTCGCCCAGCGCCCGGGTGGCAGCAGCAGGGGCATCCGGTCGTGCACCTCGGCCAGTTCGCCGAGCGCCGCGGTGGTCAGCACGCTGAAGGTCAGCAGCGTCGCGTCCGGGCCGTCCCAGCGCGACCAGATGCCGGCGAAGGCGAGCACCGAGCCGTCGCGTGGGGTCATGTAGTACGGCTGCTTCGCGCCGCCGGCCAGCCGCACCCACTCGTACCAGCCGTCCGCGGGAATCAGGCACCGACGGCGGGCGAAGGCCGGAGCGTACGCCCGGCTGGTGGCGACCGTCTCGGCACGCGCGTTGATCATGCGGGCCGCACCGGCCGGCGAGCGGGACCACGGTGGCACCAGACCCCAGCGGCCCAGCGAGAGCGCCCGGTGCCCCTCGGCGCTGACCCGGACCAGCGGCACTCGATCGGTGGGCGCCACGTTGTGGTCGGCGACCAGCCCGTCGCCGGTCTCGTCGACGGCCTCGAACAGGCCGCTCAGGTCACCGGCGCTCCGGGTCGTGGCGTACCTACCGCACATGTCGCTCACGCTAGCGCGCGGCACACAGAGCGGCTGTCCCGTTCCCCGGGAGTGGCCGGTGACCGTAGCGGCCACCGGGCCACGGCACGGCAGAATGTACCTGTGGGGAATGTGACCGCGACCCGGCCGCTACAGCCGTGGACCGCACCGACGGCCAGTGACCCGGTGTCGGCGTCGCTGCGCCTGCCCGGCTCCAAGTCGATGACCAACCGGGCTCTGGTACTCAGCGCGTTGGCCGCCGGGCCCTCGACCCTGTCCCTGCCGTTGCGGGCCCGGGACACCGAGCTGATGGCCGCCGCGCTGCGGGCGATGGGTGCCCACGTCTCGATCGCCGACGACGACCGCTGGCTGGTCCGGCCGCACCGGTTGTTCGGCCCGGCCCAGGTCGACGTGGGGCTCGCCGGCACGATCATGCGCTTCGTGCCACCGGTGGCGGGGCTGGCCGACGGGCAGGTCACCCTCGACGGTGACCCCTCCGCCCGCACCCGCCCGCTCGGCCCGCTGATCGAGGCGCTGCGCTCGCTCGGCGTACGCGTCGACACCCCCGCCTCGGGCAGCCTGCCACTGGTGGTGCTGGGCACCGGTCGGGTGACCGGCGGCGAGGTCGTGATCGACGCCTCGGCCTCCAGCCAGCTGGTCTCCGGTCTGCTGCTCGCCGCCCCACGCTTCGACCGGGGGCTGGTGGTCCGGCACGTCGGGCCGCCGGTGCCCTCCGCACCGCACCTGCGGATGACCGTGCAGATGCTGCGCGCCGCCGGCGCCGCGGTCGACGACAGCACCCCCGACGTCTGGGCGGTCGAGCCCGGGCCGCTTACCGGTCGCAGCTGGGAGATCGAGCCGGATCTCTCCGGTGCGGTGCCGTTCTTCGCCGCCGCCCTGGTCACCGGCGGCGAGGTGACCCTGCGCGGCTGGCCGGCGCGGGGCAGCGCCCAGCCGGTGGAGCGACTGCGCTCACTGTTGCAGCAGATGGGGGCGGAGGTCGCGCTCACCACCGAGGGGTTGACGGTGCGCGGCACCGGCCCGGTGAAGGGGTTGCACGCCAACCTGTCCGACGTCAGCGAACTGACCCCGGCGCTGACCGCGCTGGCCATGCTCGCCGACTCGCCCTCGGTGTTCACCGGAGTCAGTCACATCCGGGGCCACGAGACGGACCGGCTGGCCGCGCTGAACCGGGAGTTCACCGGGCTCGGCGCGGACATCACCGAGTCGGCCGACGGCTTGGAGATCCGGCCCCGGCCGCTGCACGGTGGCGTGTTCCGCACCTACCATGATCACCGGATGGCACACGCGGCGGCGGTGGCCGGGCTGGTGGTGCCGGGCGTCGAGTTGGACGACGTGTCGTGCACCTCGAAGACCATGCCCGAGTTCCCGGCACTATGGTCGGCACTGGTGACCGGCAAGAGCTGAGCGGAAGAAGGGGCGGCCCTGGCGACCAGGCGGCGGGAGTACGACGAGGACGACGTCCGGGTCCGGCCCGGCAGGTCCTCCCGCCCGCGTACCCGGACCCGGCCCCGGCACGCCGACGCCAAGGACGGTTTCGTCATCGCGGTCGACCGCGGACGGTACACCTGCGTCCTGCCCGGTGCCGGGCCGGACGACCCCACCGTCACCGCGATGCGGGCCCGCGAGCTGGGCCGTAAGTCCGTCGTGGTCGGCGACCGGGTCGGGCTGGTCGGCGACACCTCCGGTTCGTCCGGTGCGCTGGCCCGCATCGTGCGGATCGAAGCGCGCCGGTCCGTGCTGCGACGCACCGCCGAGGACGACGCCAGCACCGCCGAGGGGCGGCTGGAACGGGTCGTCGTCGCCAACGCCGACCAGCTCGTCATCGTCAGCGCGCTGGCCGACCCGCCGCCGCGTACCGGCTTCATCGACCGCTGCCTGGTCGCCGCGTACGACGCGGACATCGAACCGCTGCTCTGCCTGACCAAGGCGGACCTGGCCGGGCCGGAGAAGGTGCTCGACTACTACACCGAACTCGAACTGCCGTACCTGCTCATCCGGCCGGACTCCCCACTGGACGCGCTGCGCAGCCTGCTGACCGGCCGGGTCTCGGTGCTCGTCGGTCACTCCGGGGTGGGCAAGTCGACGCTTGTCAACCGACTGGTGCCGGAGGCCGAACGGGCGGTCGGCACGGTAAGCGCGATCGGCCGGGGGCGGCACACCTCGACCAGCGCGGTGGCACTGCGGCTGCCCGCGCCACCCGACGCGCAGCAGGATCCGGGCTGGATCGTGGACACCCCGGGGGTACGCAGCTTCGGGCTCGCCCACGTCTCGGCGGAGAGCCTGCTGCACGGCTTTCCGGATCTGGTCGAAGCCACCGCCGACTGCCCGGCGAACTGCCCACACACCGCCGACGAGGCCGACTGCGCACTCGACGGCTGGGTGGCGGCGGGGCGGGCCGACCCGCGCCGGTTGGCCTCGTACCGCCGGTTGCTGGCCTCCCGGGCCGGGGAGACCGATTCCCGGACCGAGCCCGACCCGCACGGGCGCCCGGAGTGACCCTGGCGGGACGACCCGCCGACGTCGCGGTGCTGACGGTAGCGCCACCGACGTGGGCGTCGCCGGCCCCCGGCCATGTGCCGGTGGCGGCGTCGCTACCGTGTCCCGCATGACCGGGTACGCCGCTGACCTGACCCTCGCCCACCGGCTCGCCGACGCCGCCGACGCCCTGTCGACGGCCCGGTTCCGCGCCCTGGACCTGCGGGTCGAATCGAAGCCCGACCTGACCCCGGTCTCCGACGCGGACACCGCCGTGGAACGGGAGATCCGGGCCCTGCTGGCCGAGCACCGGCCCGACGACGGGCTGCTCGGCGAGGAGTACGGCGCGACACCCGCCGCCGGCACCCGCCAGTGGGTGGTGGACCCGATCGACGGCACCAAGAACTTCGTCCGGGGCGTACCGATCTGGGCCACGCTGATCGCCCTGCTGGAGGACGGCCGCCCGGTCGCCGGGCTGGTCTCCGCGCCGGCCCTGGGGCGCCGCTGGTGGGCGGCGCAGGGCACCGGGGCGTACGCGGGCCCGGACGCCGCCCACGGAACGCCCATCCGGGTTTCCGGGGTGACCCGGTTGGCCGACGCCAGCCTCTGCTACTCCTCGCTGGAGGGCTGGGAGAAGGCCGGCCGGCTCGACGCGGTGCTGCAACTGATGCGGGACACCTGGCGCAGCCGGGCCTACGGCGACTTCTACGGTTACATGCTGTTGGCCGAGGGCGCACTGGACGTGATGATCGAGCCCGAGTTGTCCCTCTGGGACGTGGCCGCGCTGGTACCCATCGTGACCGAAGCGGGCGGCACGATCACCGATCTGGCCGGCCGTCCGGCCCCGGCAGGCGGCGACAACAGCACTCTGGCCAGCAACGGCGCGCTGCATCCCGACATCCTTCACCGGCTCGGTAGCCCGCCGCGCATTGACGCCCGGTAACCTCTATCCTCGCCAGGTGGCTACCTCCGGTTGGTGTTTCCTGGCGGCGATGATCGTCGCGTACGGCGTCGCCAACCTGTTGCAGTCGGTCGCCGCCGCCCGCACCACGGTGCATCACACCTTCGATCCCGGGTTGCTGCTGCGCCTGGCCGGACACCGCACCTATCTGGTCGGGCTGGCCTGCCAGGTCGCCGGGTTCGTCCTGGCCTTCCTGTCCCGGCGTGACCTGCCGCTGTTCCTGGTGCAGGCGAGCGTGGCCGCCGGGCTCGGCGTCACCGCCCTACTCGGCGTGGTCCTGCTGAAGTGGCGGCTGCCGGTGGCCGAGGTCGCGCTGCTGGTGCTGCTCTTCGCCGGAATCACCGCGCTGGTCCTCTCCGCCCAACCGGCGCCGTCGAAGGCGCTCGGCACCGCCGGCATGCTCGCCCTGCTGGTGGCCCTCGCGGTGATCGCGGTGCTGGGTTTCTTCGCGGTCCGGTTGCACGGCGCGCCGGGCTCGGTGGTGCTCGGCTCACTGGCCGGGCTGGCTTTCTCCGCCGCCGCGGTGGCGGCCCGACCGCTGGCCTCCGCGTCGAGCTGGGACGCGTTTCTCAGCGACCCGCTGCTCTACCTGCTCGTCGGTCATTCCGTGGTCGGCCAGCTGCTGCTCGGACTGGCGATGCAGCGCGGTTCCACCACGGCCGCGGTGGCCGCCATGGACGCGGCCGGCGCCGTGCCCGCCGCCATCGTCGGGTTGCTGCTGCTCAACGACAAGATCTGGCCGGGCCGGGAGTGGCTCGCCGGGATCGGGTTCCTGGTCACCCTCGCCGCGGTCGTCGGGCTCACCCGGTACGCGGAGCCGCAGCATCAGCACGCTGTCACCCGGGCGGTGGTGGGTGTTCCGCCGCCGCTCGTGACGCCGCCCGCGGCCCGTGTCGCAGGCCCGGCCGGCGTCATCGCTGATCCGTTGCCTCAGGCCGCCTCGACCGGCCTGCGTCGGCCCACCACCCGCTCGTAGAGCCGTTCCAGCGCGCTTGCCGTGCGTTCCCAGGTGTAGCTGCACCGCACCCGGTCGACCGCGGCGTGCCCGTACGCGAAGCGGCCGGCGTTGTCGGCGAGCAGCCTACGTAGCGTCATCCCCAGGGTCCGTACGTCACCCGGTGGCACCAGCTTGCCGGTCACCTCGTCGACCACGGCGTCGGCGATGCCACCCATGGCGTAGCCCACCACCGGGACGCCACAGGCCATCGCCTCCAGCGACACCCGCCCCGCCGACGAGTAGTGCGGAGTGCAGGCCACCACGTCGGCCGAGCGGTACCAGGTGGCCATCTGCTCGTGCGGCACCGCGCCGACCAGGTGCACCTGCTCACCGACCCCGACCCGATCGGCCAGTTCCCGCAGCCGACGGGCCTCGGCGTGGTTTGCCAGTCGGTCCGTCGGTGGCCCACCGGCGATCACCAGCTCCGCGTCACCGACCAGGCGCATCGCTCGGATCAGGTCCTCCTGACCGTGGCCGCGCCCGAGCCCGCCCACCGAAAGTATCCGGGGACGCTGCTCACGCGGAGCGGCCTCGCCGTCGGGGTGGAAGCGGTCCGTGTCGACCCCGGTCGGAACCATCGCGACCGACGTGCGTTGCAGGCCCATCCGGGTCAACTCGTCGACCTCGTCGTTGCACTGGGCGACCGCGATGTCCACCGCCCGGGTCAGCGCCCGCTCCAGCGGGATGCGGGTGCCCGGCCCGTCGTACTGGGCGCCGAGGTGACGCAGCTGTTCCATGCCGATCGAGTGGAACGTCTGCACCATCGGGATGTCGGTCTCCCGCACGGCGTGCGCGGCGGCCAGGCCCCCGATCCAGTAGTGGCCGTGCACCACCTCGGGAGCCCAGTCGGCGGACCACCGGTCGGCCAACCATTCACCGAACGCCGCCACGTAGAGCACCAGATCGGCCGTGGGGATCGGCGCGACCGGGCCGACCGGTGCCCGCTCCACGCGGTAGCCGTCCACGATGTCGGTCTCCGTCGCCTCGGGGTCGTCCCGACGGGTGTAGACCCGCACGTCGTGACCCCGCCCGGCCAGTTCGGCCGCGACCCGTGCGATGTGCTGGTAGGTGCCGACGACGGTTCCGTCGCCGGACGGCGGCGCAGCGGCGTGGGCACAGACAAGGCCGACGCGCATGGGTCACCTCCATGCGGATGAGGCGGTGGTCTCCGGTCAGAGCGTCCCATTAACCGGCCTCCGACGAGCCGAAACCTCGCAGATCCGGGGCACGCTCGGCGGCATGACCCGGACACCACGGGGTACCGATGAGGAATGCCCCTCGCCCGAAACCTGGCCGACGCCACCATCGTCATCACTGGCGCGTCCAGTGGCATCGGCACCGCGACCGCGTACGCCCTGGCCCGTCACGGCAGCACCGTGGTGCTGGCCGCGCGCTCCGAGCCGGCCCTGCGGGAGGTGGCCCGGCACTGCCGTGAGCTGGGCGGTCGCACCCTCGTGGTGCCCACCGACGTGACCGACGCGGACGCGATGCGACGGCTCGCCGCGACCGCGGTGGCGGAGTTCGGCCGGATCGATGCCTGGATCAACAACGCCGCGGTCGGCACCATCGGGTTGTTCGACGAGATCCCGGTGGCCGAGTTCCGCCGGGTGCTGGACGTCAACCTGCTCGGCACGGCGAACGGGATCCGGGCTGCGCTGCCGCACCTCACCGCGACCGGTGGCGGCGTCGTGGTCAACAACGCCTCGGTGCTGGCCGAGGTGGCGATGCCGTACCAGTCCCCGTACAACGCCGCCAAACACGCTGTCCGGGGACTGTCCGACACGGTCCGCCAGGAGCTGCGCGTCACCGGCCGGGGGGCCGTCTCGATCTGCACCGTGCTGCCAGCCACCATCGACACTCCGTTCTTCCGGCACGCCGCCAATCACAGCGGCCGTCAGGTTCTGCCGCCGCCGCCGGTCTATCCGCCGGAGGTGGTCGCGGAGACGATCGTCCGGTTGCTGGAGCGGCCCCGCCGGGAGGCGTACGCCGGCGGGGCCGCTCGCCTGGTCGGCATGCAGTGGCGGCTGGTGCCCGCGCTGGCCGAGAGGGTCCTCAGCTGGTACGGGCGGTACACCCAGTTCGGGCCTCTACCGACCGCGGACACCAGCGGTAACGTCTTCCGGGCCGACGCCGCGGCGACTGCGGAGGGCGGCTGGCACGGCCGGCGTCGCCAGCTGGTCCGGATCTCCGCCGCTTTCGGGCTGGCCGCCGCCGGCACCGCCGTCGGCACGGTCGCCGCCCTGGCCCGCCGGATCGCCCGCTGAGCGCGGACGGGCGGCGTGACGGCCCCGGCCGACCAACCGCCCCGCCTGGGCCGGTTACGGCGGGAGGGCAACGGGTAGTGGTCAGTCATGCGCGACGACGAGTACCCGACCCCCGTGTCCGATCCCGAGGCCGACGGCCTGCCCGACACCGCCGACGACGATTCGACGGCCGGGGACGACGTGCTGACCGGACGGGAAGCGGACGGCCCGGCACCGGCTCAGCTGCCCGGTGACCGGACGCCGGTGGCGGTCGACGAGTTCGGCACCACCGCCGAGGAACAGCTCGACGGCGAGTCGTTGGACTACAAGCTGGGCCGGGAACGGTTCGAGCTGCCGGTCGACGACCCGCTGGCCGGACCGGTCGACCCGGACATCGCGGCCGAGGCGGACAGCCGGGAGCAGGCGGCGCAGGCGCAGCTCGACGCCGACGTGATCGATCCGGGCCCCACCTCCGACCCGAAGTCCCCGGTTTCCCTCTACGACCACGACCGGTTGGGCACCAGCGCGGACGCCACCGTCGGCCGGCTGGTCGAACCGGACGAAGGGGCGCACACCGACCAGGAGACCGATTCGATCGCGTACGACGCGGGGGCCGCCGGTGGCGGGGCCAGCGCCGAGGAGCTGGCCGTGCACGAGACCCGGCCGCCGCACTCGGTCTAGTCGTCCAGGCCGCGTTCGATCGCGTACCGGGTCAGCTCCACCCGGTTGTGCAACTGGAGCTTGCCGAGCGTGTTCTGCACGTGGTTCTGCACCGTACGGTGCGACAGCCCGAGCCGCTCGGCGATCTGCCGGTACGACATCCCCTTGGCCACCAGACGCAGCACCTCGGTTTCCCGGTCGGTGAGCCGGGGTGCCGCGTTCCGGGTGGCGGCCGCCGCGTGATCACCCCCGGCGGCCAGTCGGCGGTACTCGCCAAGGACCAGTCCGGCCAGGCCGGGTGTGAAGACCGGATCGCCCGCAGCGGTGCGCCGCACCGCCTCCAGAAACTCCGCCAGCCCGGCGGATTTGAGCAGGTAGCCGGTAGCGCCGGCCTTCACCGCGTCGAGCACGCCCTGCTGCTCACCGCTGGCCGAGAGCATGAGTATCCGCACCGGGGGGTGCGCCGTCCGCAGTCCGTTGATCACCTCGACGCCGGAGATGTCCGGCAGTTGCAGGTCGAGCACCACCACGTCGGGACGGGCCGCGGCGACCACCCGGATCGCCTGGCGGCCCTCACCGCAGCTGGCCACCACCTCGTGGCCCGCCTCGGCCAGGTCACGAGCCACCCCTTCCCGCCACATCGGGTGGTCGTCCACGACCATCACCCGTACGCCGCTCATGACTGCCTCCTCGGCACGGTGAGTTCCACCTCGGTACCGGCACCCGGTGTCGAGCTGATCCGGGCGGTACCGCCCAGGTCGGCCAGCCGCCCCCGGATGGCCTGGGCAACACCCAACCGTCCCTGGGCCGCTGCCTCGTTCAGCCGCTCGGGCGGGAAACCCGGCCCCTCGTCCCGGATCGACACGGTGACCGCCGACCCCTCGTCCTCGACCAGCACCCAGGCTCGACCGCCGCCGTGCCGGGCCGTGTTGTCGAGCGCCGCTGCGACGGCCGCCGCCAGTTCACGGGCCACCGCCGGGGGCAGCGGCACCGGGCCCGCCGGTGCGGACAGCGAAACGGTGGCCGAGGCGTGCCGGCCGAGCAGCGTACGCAGGTCCACCGGTGCGTCGGCGGCACCCGCCGGAAGCGGTCCGGCACCGGAGATCAACGAGCGCAACGCCATCTCCTGCTCCCCGGCCAGCCGGGCCAGTTCGCCGGCCTCCCCGTCGAGGTGGGCACCCCGCCGCTGCACCAGAGCGAGCACCTGGAGCACCGAGTCGTGGATGTCGCGCGCCAGCCGTTCCCGCTCCCGGGTGGCGGCCTCCAACTCGACAGCCCGGTGCAGCCGCTCCCCGGCGGTCACCGTCAGCCGGGCGACGTGCCCGACCACCACGCCGGCGAGCAGCATCAGGATCGCTCCGTTGAACGCGCTCGGGGTGACCATGCCCCTGGTCGCCAGGTCGGTCGCGCCGAGCACCAGCGCCGCGACCGCGCCCCGCCGCCGCCCGCCGCAGACGGCCCAGGCCAGCACCGGCCCACTCAGCCAGGCCACCGGGAGGGTCGGCAGCCCCGCGTCGAGCGCCGACCGGCCCATCACCCACGGGGTGGCCAGCAGGATCGCCACCACCACGCCCAGATCGGCCAGGAGCAGCGGCCAGCCGCGCCGCGCCGGATCCGCGTACCCGATCGCGGTGACGGCCGTCCAGAACGCCATGAACAACACCAGCGCCGTCGCGGCGAGGGGATGGGCGTAGCGGTCCGCGTCGCGGATCAACACCACACAGACGTACGCCAGGGAGGCCACCCGGAAGACCGCGACGGCCCGCCAGAGCGGCACCTCGAAACCACCGGCAGCAGGCACGTGCGCCACGATGCCACAGGCCCTCAGGGCCCCCTGCGGCCAATGCACCTCGACCAACCCTGACGTACGGTGGTAAAAGCCGCGTAAACCTCTGCGATCTCTGTCGGGACGGGGCCATGACGAACGCAGGACCTCCCCCACCGCGTACGGTGGTGCCCATCGAACACGCCCTCCTGATCGCCGATGCCTTCGACCAGGCCCAGGTGACCGAGCTCCGACACTCGGTCGCCGCCTGCGCGCGCACCGCCGGGCTGCGCGACGACCGGCTGGACGACTTCGTGCTCGCCGTCAACGAGCTGATCACCAACGCGGTGCGACACGGCGGCGGACAGGGCTGGCTGCGGCTGTGGAAAGAGCCCGGCCTGCTGTTGTGTGAGGTCGCCGACCACGGTCCCGGCATCAGCACCCAGAATCTCGACAACCGCAGCCGACCCGCGCCGGAGACGGCTGGCGGGTGGGGCCTCTGGCTGGCCCGCGAGCTGACCGACGCGATGGACGTCGAGACCGGATCGGCCGGCACCACGGTACGCATCATCACCGCGACCGTCCCCGCCGAGCAGCACGTCGGCCGCCACCGCAGCGGCGAATAGCGACGACGGACCGGCCCGCCAGTCCTATTGCCGGTCGCTCTTACCAGCGCTCGCCGGTCAGCTTCTCGTAGACGTCCACGTAACGGGCCCGAGTGGCGTCGACCACATCGGCGGGCAACTCCGGAGCCGGGCTCCGCTTGTCCCAGCCGCTACGCGCCGCCCAGTCCCGTACGTACTGCTTGTCGTAGGAGAACTGGGCGCGCCCTGGCTGGTAGGACTCCGCCGGCCAGAACCGGGACGAGTCCGGGGTGAGCAGCTCGTCGCCGAGGACCAGGGTGCCGTCCGGCGCCCAACCAAGCTCGATCTTGGTGTCGGCGACCAGGATGCCCCGGTCGGCCGCCAGTTCGGCGCCCCGGCAGTACACGTCGATGGTCAGCCGCCGCAGCCGGTCGGCGGTCTCCGCGCCAACCTTGTCGACCACCTCGGCGAAGGTCATCGGCTCGTCGTGCTCGCCGACCGGCGCCTTGGTGGACGGGGTGAAGATCGGCTCCGGCAGGATGGACGCCTCGACCAGCCCGCGCGGCAGCTCGACGCCGGAGACCTTCCCGGTGTTCTCGTACTCCTTCAGGCCGCCACCGGTGAGGAAGCCCCGGGCGACGCACTCGACCGGAACCATTTCGAGCCGGCGGCAGCGGATCGCCCGGCCGGCGAATTCCGGCGGCACGTCGGTGGCCGAGATGACGTGGTTGGGTACCAGGTCGGCCAGCTGCTCGAACCACCACAGCGACAACGCGGTGAGCAGCTTGCCCTTGTCCGGAATCGGGGTCGGCAGCACCACGTCGTAGACGGAGACGCGGTCGGAGGCGACCAGGATCAGGTCATCGCCCTCGGCGTAGACGTCCCTCACCTTGCCCGAGTGCAGAAGTTCCACGCGGACAAGTAGACCATGTGCCGGGCGTACCGCCGCTGCCGGTCCACGGCCCGACCGCCAGGGCGCGCACGGCCTCGGTACGCCTGGTCAGCGCCGGCGGCGGGTCATCCGGATCACCAGCAGGACGATCACGGCCACCACCGCCAGGCAGCAGAGCAGACTCAGGAAACCGAAGACGCCGAAACCGCGCCCGCGCCGTCGAGCCGCCTCCACCACCAGTTCGCCGGTTCCGGTCGACGCCCACGCCGCGACCGGAACGAAAACCGTAAGCACGACCGTACCCAGGAGCGTGCCGAGCCGCCCCCACCACCTACCGAAGGAAGACATGCGCCCATCCTCGCCGAGACGCGCAACCTCGGCCGGCCGAACACGCTCGGGTCGACGCCGTGGACAGCCGGACAACGACAGTGGCCCCGGACGGATCCGGGGCCACTTCATCGCAGTAGCGGGGACAGGATTTGAACCTGCGACCTCTGGGTTATGAGCCCAGCGAGCTACCGAGCTGCTCCACCCCGCGTCGGTAGGACCAGCCTACCCCATCCGTAACGGACTCCATCACCAGCCCCACCCGTAACGCCCGGGGGTCGGGGTGCCGCCCCGCTGGACCGCCGCCTGCCCTGGATGAACGAAAGAGGCCCCGGACGGATCCGGGACCTCTTCTCGCAGTAGCGGGGACAGGATTTGAACCTGCGACCTCTGGGTTATGAGCCCAGCGAGCTACCGAGCTGCTCCACCCCGCGTCGGTAGATCCACCGTAGCGCACCACCCCCGCTGCCCGCAAAACGACCCACGGAACGCCCGGTTCCACCGACGCCACACCGCCGATTTCCGGTGGGCGCTCAGCTCAGTCGCCGCTCAGACACGGTGAAGCCCGCGGCAGTGGCGAGGAACGCCGAGCCGCGGGCTTCACCGTGTGAGTCGGTCAGCCGGTCGGTGAGGGACTACCGGAAGGGGCCGGCGGGCTCGGTGTGCCGTTGGTGCCCGCCGCCTGCTGAGCCTGCTGGAACGCGGTGAGCGCCTCGTCCAGCGCGGCCAGCGCCCGACCGTACCGTTCGAAGTCCCCGGATGCCTGGGCGGCACGCACCTCGGTGATCGCGGCCCGTACCCGCTCGGCGGCCGCACCGAGGTCGCCGGTGAGCGGCGGGGCGTCGCTCGGCGACGGAGTGGCTGTCGGCGACGGAGGTGGCTCCTCACCCTCGGGCGGTGGCTCCTCACCTCCGGCCGGCGGCGGCGGGTTACCGGCGGCTGCCTGCTTGCCCTGCTCGACCAGCTGCTTGATGCCGTCGGCGACGTTGTCCGCCAGGACGACGTAGGAGCCCCCGTCGCCGTACGACATCAGCACCTTCTGCAGCAGCGGATACGCGTCCTGCTGGTTGCTCTTGACGTAGACCGGCTCGACGTACAGCATCCCGTTGCCGAAGGGCAGCGAGAGCAGGTTGCCGTACTGCACCTGGGCCTGGTTGGAGGAGAGCAGGTTCAGCTGCTGCCGGATGGTGGCGTTGGTGTTTGTCATCCGCTGGTGCACCTGCACCGGACCGGAGATCGCCGTCTGGTCCGGCAGCTCCAACACCTGCAACGTCGGCCTGCCGTCCTGGTACGAACCGGAGATCAGTGCGGCCAGGTTCTGCCGACCGTTTGGGGTGACCGCGCTGGTGAGCTGGAAGCGTGGCGCATCCTGGCCCGGGAACTGCGTGTAGAGGTAGTACGGCGGCTGCTTCTGCCCGCTGTCCGGCGCGTCCGGCACGTTCGGCACCTGCCAGAAGTCCTGGCCGGAGTAGAAGTCGCCGGGGTTGGTCACGTGGAACCGGGTCAGCAGGTTGCGCTGCACCTTGAACAGGTCGGCCGGGTACCGGAAGTGGTCGGCCAGCGCCGGCGGGATCTCGGCGCGTGGTTTGATCAGGTCACCGCCGAACGCCTTGTTCCACGCCTTGAGCACCGGGTCGTTCTCGTCGAACTCGTAGAGAACCACAGTGCCGTCGTACGCGTCGACGGTCGCCTTCACGGAGTTGCGGATGTAGTTGACGTTCTCCCGGGCCAGCTGGATGGTGCCCCGGCCGGTCAGCTCGTCGGTGGTCTCCTGCTGGAGGTTGACCCGTTCCGCGTACGGATAGGTCGCGGCGGTGGTGTAACCGTCGACGATCCACTGCACCCGGCCGTCGACCAGGGCGGGGTAGGGGTCACCGTCAAGCGTGAGGAACGGCGCGACCTTCTCCACCCGGTCCCGGGGGTTACGCACGTAGAGCAGCTTTGAGTTGTCGTTGACCGCCTCCGAGAGCAGGAAGTTCGCCTCCTGCTCCTTGATCGCGTAGAGCAGGCGACGGGTGAACGAGCCGATCTCGACGCCGCCGGAACCGGTGTAGGTGTAGTACGACTCGGGTCCCTCACCGTCCTCGCCGCTCTCGCCCGCCGGGCGGTCGAACTCGGCCGGGTTGGCGTCCGCGTTCGGCTTGCCGACGATGGCGTAGTCACCGGTGGCCATCCGCTCGCCGAAGTAGATCCGGGGCTGGCTCGCCGGGATCAGGTCGGTCGGCGCGGCGCACGACTCCTGCGACCGCTCGCCGAGCGAACCGGAGACGAAGAACGGCTGCCCACCGCAGACCACCCGGTTCGCGGGCGCGGCCACCACCCCGTAGCCGTGGGTGTAGACGGTGTGCCGGTTGATCCAGTTGCTCTGCTGCGCGGTCAGCTCGCCGTAGTTGATCTCACGTACGCCGACCACGTAGTCCTGGGTGGCGCCGTTCAGCGTGTACCTGTCGATGTCGAGCTTGGGACCGAAGTCGTAGAAGCCACGGACCTGCTGGAGCTGGGTGTAGGTCTCGCTCACCAGCTGCGGATCGAGCAGCCGGACATTCGGCACCACTGACGTGTCGGTGGCCAGGCTCTCCGGCGGGTTCAGGTTGTTGGCCGAGTACGCCGAACTCTGGGTGATGTCCAGCCCGAACGACGCGCGGGTGGCGTCGATGCTGCGCTGGATGTACGGCGCCTCCTTGTCCCGGGCGCTGGGCTTGACCTCGAAGGTCTGCACCGCCCACGGGTAGATGCCGCCGATCGCCACCGCGGAGACGCCGAGCAGGGCCAACGAGATGCCCGGCCAGACCAGGTTGCGCATCCAGGCGTTGGAGAACACGATGATCGCGATCGCGACCACCACGGAGATGTAGGCGAGGATCTCCTTGGCCGGCAGCAGGGCGTTGATGTCGGCGTAACCGGCGCCGTAGACGTTCACGCCGTCGTTGTACTCCAACAGCATCGCTCGCCGGTCAAGCACGTACGCGACGGCCTTGAGCAGGACGAAGACCGCGACCAGCGTGCTCAGGTGGGCCCGGGCGGCGTTGCTCATCCGGTCGCCGACGCCCTGCAGGCGTACCCCGCCGAACAGGTAGTGCACGGCCAGCGCGCCGATCAGCGCCAGCACCACCGAGGTGAAACCGAGCCCCAGCAGGAACCGCCAGAACGGCAGCTGGAAGACGTAGAAGCCGACATCGACGCCGAACTCCGGGTCGTCCACACCGAAGTTGCCGCCGTGCAGGAAGAGCAGCCACTGGTTCCAGCGGCTCTGCGCCGACAGGCCGGCGAAGAGGCCGACGACAGCGGCGGCCGCAGTGATCCACAGGCCCAGTCGAGGGCCGAGCAGCATCCGGTACCGCTCCAGGGTGGCCTGTTCCGGTGAGTGGGGTCGCATCCGTGGGCGTAGCCGTTGCGCGAGCCAGAGATTGCCGCCGACGATCGCCGCCATCGCCAGGCCCGCGGCCAGGAAGAGCAGCAGCCGGGTGACCAGCACCCCCCGGAAGACCTCGGTGTAGTCGACCTCGGAGAACCAGAGCCAGTCCGTCCAGGCCTGCACTCCCCAGCCGAGCAGGGTGAACAGCACGAACACCCCGATCAGGACCCCGATCGTGACGCGTCCGCGTCGGCTCATCCTCGGCAGGGGGCTGCTGCTACGCATGACCACTGTTGGCTCCGCACGCTCGTTATGATCGGCTCCGACCAGGCACCCAGAGTACGGGGTGTTCCTGAAAGCGTGAGCGCAAGGTCATGCCGCGCGGCTCAGCAGTACGCCGGCTCGCCCCCGGAACGCAGCGTCGCCATCGCGTCCAACGCCTCGTCGAGCGTGCCCACCTTCACCAACGGCAGGTCCGGCTGCCGGTTACGGACCGCCTCGGCGCAGTTGGCCGCCGGCACCAGGAACGCGGTTGCGCCGGCCTGTTTCGCTCCGACCAACTTCTGCGGGATGCCACCGATCGGGCCTACCTGCCCGGAGTCGTCGATGGTGCCGGTGCCGGCGATGATCCGACCGCCGGTCAGGTCGTCCGGGGTCAGCTTGTCGATGATGCCCAGGGCGAACATCAGACCCGCGCTGGGGCCACCGATGTCCTTCAGGTCGAAGGAGAGGGTGAACGGGTGGGGCTGCTGCTGCTCGATCTCGATCCCGATCCGGGGCCGACCGTCGTGCTCCTGGCTGGTGATGGTGTCGGTTCGCGCGGCGCCGTCCCGGGTGTACCCGATCCGCAGGGCCGTGCCGGCCGGCTTGGCCCGGATGAGTTCGGTCAGCCGGGAGGCGAACGGCACCGGTTCACCGTCTACCGACGTCACCACGTCGCCGGGGCGCAGCACCGCGGCGGACGGCCCGTCGGCCGCGACCGTCTTGACCACGACCTGCACCTCGTAGCCGAGTTCCCGCAGCGCGGCGGTCTCCGCGCTGGTCTGCGAGACCTGGAAGTCCTCGGCGTTGCGCTGTTCCACCTCTTCCTGGGTCTCCCCCGGCGGGTAGACCAGTTCCCGCGGCACCACAGCCTGTTCGTCGGAGAGCCAGCCCTGAATGGCCGAGCGGAGCTTGACGCCGGGCTGCACCCCCACCGTGGTCAGCCGCAGTTGGCCGGCGGAGGTGGAGGTTTCCCGGCCGGTGACCTGGATGACCTCCTTGCCATCCTCCTGGCCCAGCGTGTCGACGGTCGGGCCGGGTCCGAGCACCACGTACGGAACGGGCGCGCCGAGCACCCCGATGCTGAGCAGTGCGGTGAGCAGGGCACCGAGCAGGACGGTCAGGCCGCGACGTCTCATGCGGCAGAGCGTACCGATCCCGGTCGCGGCTCCCGGTCGGCACGACGAACGACTTCGCCCTGAGCGGAACCGTGGTGGCGGCGGCTCCTGGCCCGGCGCGCGTACCGTAGACGTCGTGCCTGATATTCCGTTCGGTTTCGCGCTACCGGGTGGGCAGCCGCCCGACCCCAACGACCCTGCGCAGATGCAGCAGTTCATGTCGCAGTTGCAGCACCTGCTCTCCGCGTCGGGCAGCGGGCCGGTCAACTGGGACCTGGCCCGTCAGGTGGCGGCCAGTCAGCTCGCCGCGGCGGGCGACCCGGCGGTCTCCCCCTACGAGCGTCACGCGGTGGAGGAGGCGCTGCGCATCGCCGACCTCTGGCTGGAGCCGGCCTCCGCGCTGCCCTCGGGCATCCGCAACACGGTGTCCTGGAACCGCAACGAGTGGATCTTCAAGACGCTCGACGTCTGGCGCAAGCTGTGCGACCCGGTGGCCAGCCGGATGGTCGGCGCGATGGGCGACCTGGTCCCCCCGGAGGCCCGGGCCCAGCTCGGCCCGATGCAGTCGATGGTCGCCACTCTCGGTGGCGCGCTCTTCGGCGGCCAGCTCGGCCAGGCCCTCGGGTCGCTCGCCGCTGAGGTGCTCTCCGCCGGCGACATCGGTCTGCCGCTCGGACCGGCCGGCACGGCCGCGCTCATTCCCGCCAACATCAAGGCGTACGGCGATGGGCTGGAACTCCCCGAGGACGAGGTCCGCCTCTACGTGGCCCTGCGCGAGGCGGCGCACCAGCGGCTCTTCGAGCACGTTCCGTGGCTGCGGGGGCATGTCCTCAACGCCGTCGAGACGTACGCCGCCGGCATCCGGGTGAATCGGGAGGCGATCGAGGAGGCGATGGGACGGGTCGATCCGACCGACCCGGAGTCGATGCAGGCGATCGCCCTGGAGGGCATCTTCACACCGGAGGACAGCCCGACGCAGAAGGCGTCGCTGGCCCGGCTGGAAACCGCCCTCGCTCTGGTGGAGGGCTGGGTCTGCCACGTGGTCGACGGGGCTGCCGACGGCCGGCTGCCGAACGTCGTGGCGCTGGGCGAGGCGTTCCGTCGCCGCCGGGCGGCCGGCGGTCCGGCCGAGCAGACCTTCGCGGCCCTGGTCGGGTTGGAGCTGCGGCCCCGTCGGCTGCGCGAGGCGGCGGCGCTCTGGGCGGCGCTCACCGAGCACCGGGGGATCGCCGGCCGGGACGCGCTGTGGGGGCACCCCGACCTGCTTCCCTCCGACGACGACTTCGCCGACCCGGTGGCGTTCGCCATGGCCGACGTGGACCTGATGACCGAGTTGGAGAATTTCGACTTCTCCGCCCCGGGTGGCCCGGAGGAGAAGGCCCCGGGCGAGACGGAGCGCCGCGACGACACCGAGGGCGGCGAGGGCCGCAACTGAAAGGCCGGGCACGGCCGCGCCGAGGCGGCGACATCAGCCGCTTCGGCCGGCCCCGGACAGCAGCGACCGGGTGTGCTCCCACCCGTCCAGTGCCGGATCGAGCCGGGCCAGATCCGCCGGACCGCGCAGTCGGTGCCAGGAGGGGGTCACCGCCAGGTCGCCGGGACGGGGTGCCGCCGCCCGCACGGCCGCGGGCACCGTGGCGTCCATGTCCAGCGGTGGCAGCCAGGAGGGCACGGGTAGCCGGGCCGCCACCCCGAGCAACCCGGGCAGGCCGCCCTCGGCCGGGGCGACCGCTACCGGCCGGCTGGTCAGCGGACGCAGCAACTTACCGACGGTGAGTCCGGGCAGGTCGGGCGCGTCGCCCGCGACGACCGCCACCTGCTCGTAGCTGTCGACCGTCGCCGGGGTTCCGTCCGCCGGCCCAGCACCGGTCGCCGGATCCGTTCCGGCCGGGCCGCGGGCACCGGTGAGGGCGGCGAACACCGCGTTCGGGCTCGGCTCGGGCACCTCGTACACCGTCGTGCCGGGCCAGATCACCGCGTCGGCCAGCCAGCGGTCGGCTCTCGTGACCGCGACCGCGGTGTCCACCTCGTTGAGCATGGCGAGCAGGTCCACCACATCCTCAGCGAGCGCGCTGCGCCAGTCCACCGGGTCGACACCGGGCGGCGTCCAGGCGACCGGCGCGAGCAGCGCCACCACCACACGTCGGGCCATTCACCGACCCTACCGCTGCGGCACCGCGGCCCCGAGGTCCGTCAAGGGGCGCCGGCGACGGCCGCCACGCCTTCCAGATAGCCGCGCGCCCGTTCAGTCTTCGGGTACCTGCCTACCAGGGCCCAGAACTGCGCGTTGTGACTGGCCACGATGAGGTGGACCAGCTCGTGCAGCAGCACGTAGTCGATCACCCAGTCCGGCATCTCCTGGATCCGGTGGGACAGCCGGATCGAACGGTCCGCCGGGGTGCAGGAGCCCCACCGCCCATTCTGGTTGCTCACCCACCGGACGCTGGCCGGCAGGGCCTGGTTGCCGTATTCGGTGAGGTAGAGCTTGATCAGCCGGCCGGCGCGGGCCAGCAGTTCGGCGTCGGAGCGGACCAGGCGCCCCTCCCGGGCCGCCAGCCGGGCGAGCATCCGGTCGACCCACTCGCTCTCCTCGGCCCGGGAGAACTGGTCGGGGATGAGGACCACGACCCGCTCCCCGTCGCGGTAGGCGGACACCGTGCGTCGCCGACGCTGGCTGCGCCGTACCTCGACGACCGGCTTCCGCGGCCCTGCCATCAGTGGACCGCGCAGCCTCGGTTTGCTGTCACGTTGGCAAGCTAATGCGTTGTGACCAGGGGTCCGCAAGAGTCAACCCCCCGACACGCGTCCGGAAAATGGGGATTGGTCGCCAGGAGTCCCGAAAAATTCTTTGCCGGACCCGGGGCAGCCGTCACGGTCACCCTTCGTGGTGACCGCCGAGGTGTCACACCCGGGCCGACCAACACGGTAAGTGATCATCGCGGCGGAGCTCAAATCGGGGGGTCGGACCCCTGCTCGACACCCTCACCAGCGCAATTGCGGGATGCTGGTCGGCGTGTCCCCGGCAAACTGACTGATCTGACCCATTTCGGCGTGCACACTCTCGACGTCGCCTTGCTCACAGTGGCAATGCGCAGCTGACATGGAACCGCCCACACCTGGGTAGGGTCCGCCAACCGGTGGTCACGTAGGTGGCCAGCGGACAGGACCGGCGCCGGGCGCCCTGAGCGACCGCCACCGGGAGACCCACCGGGTCGTTATCGACCGGTGGACGACACGAGGAGGGCACACCGTGGCCGACCAGGCCCAGACCTACAACGGTTACTGCGTCAAGTGCAAGGAGAAGCGGGACTTCGAAGGCCGTGTGGAGGTCTCGAAGACCGGCATGAACATGGCCAAGGGCAAGTGTCCGGTATGTGGCACAACAGTGAACCGCATCCTGGGCAAGGCGAAGGTCTGACGTACGCGCACTGGAGCGGGGGGTGGCCTGCGGCCACCCCCCGCTCGCCTGCGTGGTGACTGTCGGACCACCGACAGTAGTACTCGCGGGTTGTGGATAACTCGCCGAAGCCTGTGGACAGCCCTGGATCCAGGGCCGGCCACCTGTGGACAACGATCGACGGAAAGCTTGGACGCGGTCACTATTCGTGCTCATGACGCGGACCGCCGAACGACCGTCCTCCCCCCGCCCCCGCCTGCTGCCGGGGCTCACCCGGCTCTGGCGCGACCGGCACACCCTTCAGCTCGGGCTCGGTCGGGAGCGGGCGGTCCTGGTCGAGGTGGCCGACCCCCGGGCGGCCCGGCTGCTCGACCTGCTCGACGGCACCCGCAGCGAACGGCAGGTGCTGGCCGGCACGGGAGTCCGCCCGGAGCATGCTCGCGCGCTGCTCGACGCCCTGCGCACCGCCGGTCTGGTGGTGCCGGCGCACACCCTTCTACCCCGAGACCTCACCGGGCCGCGCCGGGCCCGGCTCGCCGCCGAGGCCGGCGCGCTGGCGCTGGCCACCGCCCGGTTGCCGGGGACCCCCGCCCAGGTACTCCGGCGCCGCCTGGCCGCCCGGGTGACGGTCACCGGCGGCGGTCCGCTCGGCCCCGCCATCGCGGTGGCACTGGCCCAGGCGGGCGTCGGCCACGTCCACCCCGACCTGCCCGGGGTGGTTCGTCCGCTCGATCTCGTCGGCACCGGTATCGCCGCCACCGAGATCGGCAGTCCGCTCGACGCCGCGGCCCGGGCCGCGGTACAGCGGGCCGCCCCCGGCACCGGTACCGGCCCGCTGCGTCGGCCCCGCCCCGACCTGGTCGTGCAACTCGGCTGTGACCGGCCGGCCGCGCTGCTGGCCGCCGGTCACGCCCAACGGCGACAACCACACCTGTTGGTGGACATCCGGGAGGGAATTCCGGCGGTCGGCCCGCTGGTACGGCCACCGGTCGGCCCCTGCCTGAGCTGTCTTGACCTGCACCGGGCCGACCGGGACCCCGGCTGGCCCACGGTCGCGGCCCAGCTCGCCAGCACCCCGCCCGCCCCGGCCTGTGCCGTGAGTCTCCTGCTGGCCGCGACCGGATACGCAGTCGGCGAAGCGTTGAGCCAACTCGATGGCGGCACACCCGAGACCCTCGGCGGATCGGTCGAGGTGCTGGCTCCCGGCAGCCTCCGGCGACGCTACTGGCCGCCGCACCCGCGCTGCCGATGCGGCGGCTGACCGGTGCACCGGCAGCACGGGTGCGGCTGCACGGCAGCAGCGGGCCAGCCGAGTCGGTAACAATGACCAAGTGACCGACATCCCGCGCCGGGCCGTGTCCCGGACCGCCAAGCTCGCCGCTCTGCCGCTCGGCTTCGCCGGACGGACCGTCCTCGGCATGGGAAAGCGCGTCACCGGGCTCGCCTCCGACGTGATCTCCGCCGAGATCCAGCAACGCACGGCCGAGCAGTTGTTCAGCGTCCTGGGCCAACTCAAGGGCGGGGCGATGAAGTTCGGTCAGGCCCTGTCGGTGTTCGAGGCCGCCCTTCCGGAGGAGATCGCCGCGCCCTACCGGCAGGCGCTGACGAAACTCCAGGAGGCCGCGCCGCCGCTGCCCGCCGCCAGCGTGCACAAGGTGCTGGCGGAGCAGCTGGGGCCGGCCTGGCGGGACCGGTTCGTGAGCTTCGACGATTCCCCGGCCGCGGCGGCAAGCATCGGGCAGGTGCATCGGGCGGTGTGGCGGCTACCGGACGGTTCCGGCCGGAGCGTCGCCGTGAAGATCCAGTATCCCGGCGCCGGTGACGCCCTGCTCGCCGACCTGAAGCAGCTCTCCCGGCTGGGAGCCATGTTCCGGGCCATCCAGCCCGGGCTGGACATCAAGCCCCTCCTGGCCGAGCTGCGGGAGAGGATCACCGAGGAACTGGACTACGAGTTGGAGGCGGAGTCACAGCGTGCCTTCGCCGCCGGATACGCCGACGACCCGGAGATCTACGTGCCGGAGGTCTGCTTCGCCTCGTCCCGCGTCCTGGTGACCGAGTGGATCGAGGGCACGCCGCTGGCCGACATCATCCGGTCCGGCAGCGAGGAGCAACGCGACGAGGCGGGCCGCCTGATGGCAACTCTCCATCTCTCCGCGCCGGCTCGGGCCGGGCTGCTGCACGCCGACCCGCATCCGGGAAACTTCCGGCTGCTGCCCGACGGCCGGCTGGGCGTGATCGACTTCGGGGCGGTGGCTCGGATGCCGGAGGGTACGCCGGAACCGATCGGCCGCATCGCCGGGCTGGCCCTGCGCGGCGACGCCGACGGGGTGGAGGCCGGACTGCGGGCCGAGGGCTTCGTCAGTGGCGCGGAGCCGATCGACGCGCACGCCCTGTTGGAATTCCTGCGGCCGATGCTGGAGCCGATCGCCGCCGACGAGTTCCGGTTCACCCGGGCCTGGCTGCGCGCCGAAGCGACCCGGCTGGCCAGCCCTCGTTCCCCGGCCTATCAGCTCAGCCGACAGCTCAACCTGCCGCCGTCCTACCTGCTCATCCACCGGGTGACGCTCGGATCGATCGGGGTGCTGTGCCAACTGGAGGCCAAGGCCCCCTACCGGGGCATCCTGGAACGCTGGCTACCGGGATTCGCTCCGGTCGGTTGAGTGGTGACGCGGTGGGCGGGGACCGAAGGTCCCCGCCCACCGTCAGCGTGTTCGTCCTACAGAACGCCCAGTTCGCGGGCTGACCGGGCACGGCCGGTCATGGCGATGGTACGGGCGGATCGGGTTGCCTCAGTGCTCGTGGTGGTGCGACCGGCCTGAGGCCGGAGCATTCGAGCCCTCGACAACGCTTCGTGGAGTAGGTACATCTCGGCTCCGTTCGGAAGGTGCAGCACGGTGGTCAGCTTTCTCTCGGCCGGTGCGACACCGGCGGGGTCGGTCTGAATCGGGAACATGTCAGGCAGCCAGCCGGACAGCGCTGCGCGACGCGGCGAGCCCATTGGCCGCCAGCCGCGCCTCGGCCTCGACCCGCAACTCGGCGTCACGGGCGACGTCCTCCTTGCGCGGGCGGCCACGGGGCCGCTTGCGCGGAACGACCGCGCCACGCTCGAAGATCTCGCCACCCCAGACGCCCCACGGCTCGGCCCGCTCCACCGCACCGGCCAGGCACTCGACGCGCAGCGGGCAGTCCCCGCAGAGCGACTTGGCCAGTTCCAGCTCGGTGGGCGAGTCGGAGAACCACAGGTCGGGGTCGAACTTCCGGCAGGGCAGGTTCGCCTCCACCTCGACGCTCACGTCGAGCGGGGCCAACGCCAGACTCATCGCCCGGTCACCTCTCTCTCACTGCGATCTCGTGGATCGCGGTTCCGACGTACTTCGGCGGTGCAAAAAAAACTGAGGCCGCGGATCCCGGTGTGCGGGTTCCGCGGCCTCGAGGTGAGCCGGTGGTCTGTGGTCAGACCGGTCTACCTCGAGGTGGAACACCGCGGACGTCCATCCGCTTGTTGACGCCATCGACGCCCTTGCCCGTGAAGCCACTGCTCCCCTGGAGCCCGTTCGTGACCGGTGCGAGGATCAGCTCGGCCTGAATCTCGGCCCGGTGCACCTGCGGAGCCCACGGTCGCGCAGCGACGGTGGTGGCCCGGACATCCGTCAGCGGAGCGGCGGTCGTCAGGGCAGCCGACAGCGGAGCGACGGCAACGGGCAGCGCCGTCGGACGCTGGTAGATGTAGCTCTCCATCGGTGCCACCTCCTTGACGTTCACTCGTGGTCGACCCGGAAACAGACCCCGTGAGCAGCCCGAACAGGGCCCCCTCCCGAGGTGTGCCCTGAGGCTATGCCGGCCGGCCGGGCGAGGGCAAACGAATTAACGGTCGGATTCAGAAAGTTTTCTGCGGGCAGATTTCGTCGACGGTCGCGCCCCCCACCAACGCCAGCACCGCTTCCCCGTAGAGGCCCAGTTTGCGTGGCCCGATTCCGGCGATCGCGACCAGTTCCTCGGCCCGGCCCGGCCGCCGCTCGGCCAGCGCCACAAGCGTCGCGTCGGTGAACACCACGTACGCGGGTACCTTCTGTGCCCCGGCCACCCGGGACCGCCACTCGCGCAGCCGTTCGTGCAGCTCGTCGTCGATGTCGGAGGGACAGGTGGCACACCGGCCCAGCTTGCGGTCCGGTCCGGCGAGCAGAGTTGTGCCGCAGATCCGACAGGACACGATCCGGGTTGCGGCCCGCCGCTGCGGGGCCCGCCCCGGTCGGCCCGCGTCGACCCGCTCCGTCGTGCCGGCGGGCGCAAGTTGCGGCAGGAATCGACTCGCTCGCCGGGGCCGGCCGCCCGGTGAGCGCGCCGAGGCGTACGACAGCCAGAGCCACTGCCGGGCCCGGGTGATACCGACGTAGAGCAGTCGGCGTTCCTCCTCGACCTGCTCGGTGGTGCGCGCGTAGGTGGTGGGCAGAGTGCCCTCGGCCAGGCCGACCAGGAAGACGGCGTCCCACTCCAGCCCTTTTGCGGAGTGCAGGGAGGCCAGCGTCACGCCGTCCACGGTCGGCACGTGCTGCTGGGCCGCCCGCCGGGCCAGTTCCTCGGTGAAACTGGCAAGGGTGACCGGACGCTCCACCGCGGCGGCCACGCCGAGCGGCAGGATCTCCGGCGTGGCCGCGTACTCCTCGGCGAGCTGCACCAGCGCGGCCAGCGCCTCCCACCGCTCCCGCGCGGCACCTCCCGGCGGCGGAGCATCCGGTGCCCATCCCACGCCGGCCAGCGCCTCGACCACCGCCGCCCGCAACGGGGTCTCACCCGGTACCGACCGGGTCGCCGCGCGCAGCGCGACCATCGCCTGGCGCACCTCGGCGCGTTCGAAGAACCGTTCCGCCCCCTGGACCTGGTAGGGCACGCCGGCCTCGGCAAGCGCCTTCTCGTACGCCTCGGACTGCGCGTTGGTGCGGAACAGCACAGCGATCTCGCGGGCCGGGGTACCGGCGTCGATCATCGCCCGGCAGCGGGCGGCGACCGCGGCGGCCTCGGCCGGCTCGTCGGTGAAGATCCGCCGCTCCGGCTCCGGGCCGGCCGGCTGCTGCCCGACCAGTTCCAGGCGCAGCCGCGCCTCGGTGCCCCGCGCCTGCGAGATGACCGCGTTGGCGAGCCCGACCACCTGCGGCGTCGACCGGTAGTCGCGGACCAGCCGGACCACGGTGGCCGCGCGATGCCGACGCGGGAAGTCGACCAGGTAGGCCGAGGTGGCCCCGGTGAACGAGTAGATGGTCTGTGAGGCGTCCCCGACCACGGTCAGGTCGTCCCGTCCGCCGAGCCAGGCGTCCAGCAGCCGCTGCTGCAACGGGTTGACGTCCTGGTACTCGTCGACGACGAAGTGCCGGTACTGGTTGCGGACCTGCTCGGCGACGTCCGGATGCTCCTCGATCCCCCAGACCGCGGCACGCAGCACGTCCTCGAAGTCGATCATTCCGCCGGCCCGCTTGAGCCTCTCGTACGCGGCGAACACCTCCGCCACCTTCGCCGGCTCGTGCGACGTCTCCCGCAGCGCCTTGGCGGCGGCCACCACGTACTCACCCGGCTCGACGAGGGAGGACTTGGCCCATTCGATCTCACCGGCGAGATCCCGGGCCGCAGTCCGGTCGGCCCGTAGGCCGGCTCGCGCCGCGGCGAGCGTGACCAACCGGACCTTGCTGTCCAGCAACTCGGGCATGGCCCGGCCGTCGAGCAGCCGAGGCGCGAAGTAGCGCACCTGGCGCAGCGCCGCGGCGTGGAAGGTGCGTGCCTGCACGCTGGCCACGCCGGCCACCGCGAGCCGCTGCCGCAGCTCCGCGGCGGCCCGAGCGGTGAAGGTGACCGCGAGCACATGCCGGGCCGATATCTCACCGGTAAGTGCCCGGTACGCGATCCGGGACGTGACGGCCCGGGTCTTGCCGGTGCCGGCACCGGCGAGCACGCAGACCGGGCCGGCCGGGGCGGTCACCGCCGCGCGTTGCTCCGGATCGAGCCCGGCGAGCACGCGTTCGGACGCGGAGTTAACCACCACAGCGGGGAATTGTCGCAGCTTCCCCGGACGTTGCAGCGGATAGCCTGTGCTTGATCGGCAAGCCACCGGGCGCGACGTTGGAGGATCTGACCATGCTCACGATGTATTCCACTCCCTGGTGCGGCTACTGCTACCGGCTGAAGTCGCAGCTCGACCGGGAGGGGATCGCCTACCAGGTGGTCGACATCGAGCGGGATCCAGCGGCCGCCACGTTCGTGATGCAGGTGAACGGCGGTAACCAGACGGTGCCCACGCTGCGCTTCGCCGACGGCAGCGCGCTGACCAACCCGTCGATCAACCAGGTCAAGCAGCACCTGGCGAGCATCGCCGCCTGACCGCACCAGAACGCTTCCCGCACTTCTCCCGCGTCGATCATGAAGTTGTTGCCCAGGTAGCCAGCTACCTGGGCAACAACTTCATGGTCACCTGCGCCGGAGGGGGTCGGGGGTTCGAGCGCGGGCACCGACCTCGGCCTCGGGTGCTCGGCGTTGCGCGGGCACCGAGGGCCGTACCGGCGGCTCGGATGGTGGGCTCAGGTGGCGGCCACGCCAGAGGTAGTTGCCGGCGAGCAGGGTCGCCACGCCGACCGACGCGAAGACCAGCCGGTAGTCGAGCAGGGCGACGACGAGCGCGCCCATGCCGATCGAGAACGCCTGCGGGCACCTGACCGCCGCCTCGGCGGCGGCGGCTACCCGGCCGAGTAGTTCCGGCGGTGTCCGTCGTTGAATCAGGGTGTGCAGCCCGACCAGGGTCAACGGCAGCGACAGACCCGCCACCAGCACCGCGGCGAGGCCGAGCCACAGATTCGGGTACGCCAACATCAGCGCGGCAGGTCCGAACAGCGCCACCCCGACGGCCAGGGCACCCAGCTCGCCGACCCGCCGCAGCACGGCTGCGGAGAGCAGCCCACCCACCAGGCCGCCGATGCCCTGCACGGTGAAGAGCACGCCGACGAACGCCGGTTCCCGCCCGAGCCCCCGGTCCACGTACGCGAAGATCAACGACTCGGTGAAGCCCATCACGAGCGAACCGAGGCCGTATCCGAGCAGCGCCCGCCGCAGTGCCGGCTCGCCCGCGAGGTGGCGGAGCCCGGCGGCCAGTTCCTGCGGCCAGCGCGGTCGGTGCTCGGCGCCACCGGCCGACGCGACGGACGACGTGCGCGACGCGGACGACCTGCCTGACGCGGATGACATGGGCGGCGTGTGCGACGCGGACGACGTGCCGGGCACCGCGACCGCCCGTGGCGCGCCGACCACCACGGCCGCGACCAGGAATCCGAGCATTCCGACCAGGGCCAGCAGCCAGCCGCCGAGCGTCATGTAGAGGCCGGCACCGGCGAGCGGGCCGATCAACCGCAGTCCCTGCCGTGCCGTCTGCAACGCCCCGTTCGCCTCGCCGAGCAGGTCC
The DNA here is from genome assembly GCF_016863575.1 of Micromonospora sediminimaris. Taxonomy (NCBI): domain Bacteria; kingdom Bacillati; phylum Actinomycetota; class Actinomycetes; order Micromonosporales; family Micromonosporaceae; genus Micromonospora; species Micromonospora sediminimaris. The sequence goes on along the minus strand of NZ_BOPD01000020.1, from coordinate 5,032 downwards.
GGCGGCACCAGTTCCCGCACCAGGCGGCTGAGCACCGCCCCGACGGTCAGGTTCGACAACCCGTACAGCGCGGCCACCGCGTAGATCAGCCACATGTCGCCCGCGTCGCGGACCGCGAAGAGGGGGGTGAGCAGCAGCGCCGTCGCGAGGTTGGTGGCCACGAAGAAGGGGCGCCGTGGATACCGGTCGACGAACCACCCGACCAGCGGCGCCAGCGTGCGTGGCGCGAGGATGACGAAGATCGTGGCACCGGCGAGGCCGTCCGATCCGGTGAGGTCCTTGACCCAGACAGCGAGCGCCAGCAGCAGGATCGACTCGGCTGTCATGCTGGCCAACAGCCCACCGAAGAGCAGACGGAAGTCCGGGCGACTCAGGACGGTGCGCATTGATCCTCCGGTGGCGCGACTCGGTGCGGCGGGCGGTTTCGGCGGAACCGGCGACGCGGATCGCGCCGACCGGAGTCGCTGTCGGGTCTGCGTATTTCTGATGACACGCCCTCCGCCGGTACCTCCGGCGCCGGTCGCGACGTCCATACTGACCGTGGGGGGCGAATTTCATACAGTTACCGTCGCGTCCGCGGCGGTCGACGGAAAAGAGGACACTGTGCCTCCTGCCGCACCCAGCCCGATCCTGCGCCGCCGCCGGCTCGGCGGCGAACTGCGCCGCTTGCGCGAAGCCGCTGGACTCACCGGCGATCAGGTCATCGAACGCGTCGGCTGGGCGTCCGCGTCCAAACTGTCCCGCCTGGAGAACGGCCGCAGCCGCCCCGATCCGGCCGACGTCCGGGACCTGCTCGACCTGTACCACGTCGACGACGCCCTCCGGCTGGAGCTGCTCGGCATCACCCACGAAGCCGGCGACATGCGTGGGTGGCTGAAGCGTTATCCGGCGATGACGCAACAGCAGCGCGGCTTCGCCGAGCTGGAGGCGGGTTGCGCCGAGATCTCCGAGTACAACCCGGTGCTGGTGCCGGGGTTGTTGCAGACCAGCGGGTACGCGCGGATGCGGATCTCTTCGGCCTGGCAGGTCGACCAGGCTGCCGGCGCCCCGGAGGCCGAGGACGAGATCGAGACGGAGATCAGGGCCCGGCTGGCGCGACAGTCGGCGCTGACCCGGGAGACCGACCCACCCCGCTACACCGCGGTGCTGGAGGAGTCCGCGCTCGGCCACCGGGCCGGGCCACCCGATGTGCTCCATGAGCAGTTGGCGCAGCTCTGCGAGCTGGCCATGCTGCCGAACGTCACGCTGCACGTGCTTCCCCGGGACACTCCGATCGGCCAGTGGTACCTCCCGCCGACCGCGTTCTCGGTCTATCGGTTCGCCGACCCCCTCGATCCGGAGACGCTCGCCATCGAAGGTGGCTTCACCGACGTCATGTCGACCGAGGTAATCACCCTAAATCGCTATAAAGTGGTGTTCGAGTGGCTATGCACGGCGGCACTCTCCGCAACGGACACCCTCTCCTGGCTGATCGACTCGTCGGGACGGTTGTCCGTAGCGGCGACCCCGCCCACTGTGGCGAGTGGTCCGGCAACGGCGCCGGCCCAACGCCGCAGTTCCTCCGGGCGCCTGACGGAACGGTGACCAGCACCGGCCCACCGTGGGGACGTGCGGTGCCACTCGTTCCATCGGTTCACCTCAGGAGCGCAACGATGAACGAGTTCCGCAACACACCATCCGTCCTCGCCCAACTCGCGGGCGCGCCCTGGCGCACCAGTACGCGCAGCCAGACCTCCAACTGTGTGGAGGTCGCACCGCTGTCCGACGGTCCCGCCGCGGTGGCGCTGCGCGACAGCAAGGACCGGGGCGGTCCGGTGCTGCTGTTCGGCCGGGCGGGATGGCAGGGCTTCATCTCCGGTGCCAGAAACGGTCAGTTCGACAACCACTAGCGCGTACGCCTGCGGGGCCGCCGGCTGCTCAGCCGGCGGCCCCGTCGTCGTCTGTCCCGCACCGACGTTGAGCAGGGATCGGATGATCGGTCGGGTCTGCGGACCGTTGGGCGCGTTTCACTTGCTGGGACGAGCGCCGGGCGTACGATGGCGGGGTAGTGACGTGGAACTTCCACGGTTCCACCCGTCGCGACACATCCGGAGACCCAGATGCGGTTCCTGATCGTTCGCACCGACATTCGCGCCGCCGCCGACGCCGACATCACCGCTGCCTGGGCCGGAGGCCAGCGGCTGCGGGACGAGACCGCCCGGCCCGAGCCACGTCGCCAGGTCGTCCACGCCGACGACCGCGACGCCGCACTGCTGCTGGCCCGCGCGATCGCCACCGTGGGCTCCGTACGCTCCGGTAAGCAGCGGGTCAAGGTACTGCCGCTGGACGACGCACACCACCAACGAGCCGCCCCCGGCTGGCCCGGCACCTGAACCACCACCCGTCCGTCGTGGTCGACCGGCTCCCCCGCCGAGTTCCTCACCCAGCCGACCACGACGGCCCGTGTCCCCGGTCCGTGACCGCCGCGGCAACGACGGTCACGGACCGGGGCCGCACTCCAGATCGCCGCTCAGCAGTCCCCGTCGAGCCACCGGTGCACCAGGAACAGTGCGATCGACGAGGGTGGTGGCAGCAGCAGTCGGGTGTCACCCACCTCGACGGTCCGTCCGGCGAGCGCCGCCTCGATCTCCTGCCGGGAGAACCAGCGCGCCTCGGCGATCTCAGCCGGATCCAGCCGCAGCGGGCGCCCCGGGTCGGCGATGGCCAGGAAGCCGAGCATCAGCGAGCCGGGGAACGGCCATGCCTGGCTGCCCGCGTACGTGATGCCGGAGACCTCGACGCCGACCTCCTCGCGGACCTCGCGCAGTACCGCCGCCTCGGCCGACTCCCCCGGCTCCAGATAGCCGGCCAGGCAGGAGAACCTTCGCCCGTGCTTCGTACTGGGCCAGGTGGCGTTGTTGCCGAGCAGGCACCGACCCTCGCCGCCGTCGATCCCGTCGTGCACGAGCACGATCATCGCCGGGTCGGTACGCGGCCACACCCGCTCGCCGGTCGGGTCCACCCGGGTCCAGCCGGCCTCGTCCGCCCGGGTCGGCTCACCGGTCACCGGGTGGTAGAGATGCCGCAGGTGCCAGTTGGTCAGGGCCAACGCGGTGGTGAACAGTCCGGCGTCCCGGTCGCTGAGCAGGTGCCCGATGGTGCGTAGTTGGGCCGACCGGGTCTCCGGCACCACCGGCAGGGTGCCGTGTACACAGAAGACCGGCGCCCCGTCCGGCTCGACACCGAGGAACATCGCGCCGGTGGCGAGGGCCGGCGGCAGGTCGTCGGCAGCCACCAGCACCAGCTCCGGCACGGCGGTGTCGGTACGCACCAGGGCCCGCCCACCCGCCTCGACGTCCAGCACCAGCACCCGCGCTCCGGCCCACGCCTGGGCCAGCCACTGCGGATCGGTACGCCGGTGCGCCGCGCGATCCAGCGTGGAACGGGCCAGCGGCGGGCTGCTGTTCCCGCATTCGCTCACCACGGCGCTCCACCGGAACGCCGGCCGGTGTGCGGCACCATCGCTCGACCACGACTACGCACGCCGGTGTGCGGCACCGTCGCGCGACCACGACGACGCACGCTCGTCACGGGACGGGAATGGTCTCGACCTGGGCCAGCGTGGCCAGTGACGCGGCGACCCGCTCGGCGTCGCCGAGCACGACCGTGACGGCTCGGGACGGAGCGAGATAGCGAGCCGCCACCTCGGTGACGTCGTCGACACCCACCTTCGCCAGCCGGGCCGCGTGTTCGGCCAGGAAGTCCAGCCGCAGCCCGTTGCCGGCGTACGCGCTGACCAGCGAAGCCAACCCGGCCTGAGTGGAGATGCCGAGCTGGAGTGTGCCGAGTGCGTACTGCCGAGCCTGTTCCAACTCGTCCGGCGCAGGCGGCACGGTGGCGAGCCGACCCAGCTCGTAACTCGTCTCCAGCAACGCCGGTGCCGTCACCTCGGTGGCCACCTCGGCGGCGGCCACCAGCACCGAGCCGGCCACCGCGTGCTCGATCAACGAGTGCGGGCCGTAGGTGTAGCCCTTGTCCTCCCGGATGTTCTCCACCCAACGCGAGGAGAAGTAACCGCCGAAGACCAAGTTCGCCAGTTGCAGGGCGGCGTGGTCGGGATGGGTACGTGGCACCGCCGGCAACGCCACCCGCATCGACGACTGCACCGAACCGGGTCGGTCGACAAGCAGCAGCGGACCCGGTTTCAGCGGCGGGGCGGGCGGCACCTCGACCGCGTGCCCGGCACCGTTCCAGCCGCCGAGGGCCTTCTCTGCCGCGTCCAACGCCCGTTCCGGACGCAGATCCCCGACCAGTACGAGCACCGCACCCGCCGGATGCACCCGCTGGGCGTGCAGCGACCGCAACGCCGCCGGGCGGACCGCGGCGACCTGCTCCGGCTCCGGTGTCTGCACGGCGTACGGGTGCCCGTCGAAGATCCGCCGGAGCAGTGCCGTACGGGCCAGGTGCGCCGGCTGGCTCCGGGCGACCTCGATGCCGTCGACGAGCCGACTCCGCTCGACGCCCACCCACCCGGCCGGGTAGTTCGCCCCGGTGAGAACCTCGGCGAGGATCTCCAGCATCCGGTCCAGCCCGGTGGCCAGGCCGGTGCCGGAGATCATCAGCCGGTCCGGGTCGAGCCCGGCGGAGAGCCCGCCGCCGATCTTCTGCAACTCGGCGGCGATCTGCACGCTGCTCATCGTCTCCGTGCCGGCGAGCAGGGTCTGCGTGAGCAGGTGACCCCGGGCCAGGTGAGCCCGTCCGAAGGGCATCCAGAGCCGCAGCTCCACCAACGGGACCGCCGGCCGGCGCACCACGATGACGGTGAGCCCGTTGCCGAGCGTGCGCTCGGCCTGCCGGGGCAGCTTGAGCCGGCGGGTCGGTCCCAGCGGCGGCAACGGTCGTCGCGGTGCGATCGCGGTCATCGTGCACCACCTTCCGTTCGTGACTGCGGGGCTCGCAAACCCGGCTCACTCCTCGCATTCACCGGGACCCACCTTCCGTTCGTGACTGCGGGGCTCGCAAACCCGGCTCACTCCTCGCACTCACCGGGACC